>NZ_JCALDB010000012.1:0-182511 GCF_059812645.1 Mycobacterium sp. NGS45
CGCCCGCGTTCTTGGACTTCTCGGTCTGCCAGAAGATGTCGGCGATCTCGTCGATGGTCTTGAGCAGCTTCTCGGCGACGGCCAGGTCGGTGGACTTCTTGACGTCACCGGCGCCGTGGATGCCGTCCCAGAACAGCTGGTGCAGGTTGGGGAACTGCTCGAAGTGCTTCTTTTCGAAGAAGTCGGCCCACAGAACCATCAGGTGGTGCTTGACCTCTTCGGCGCGCTGCTCCTTGATCAGGATGGCGCGGGTGCGGAAGTGTTCGTCATCGGAGTCGTTGTACTTCTGAATCGTCTTCAGGCAGGACAAGGCCTCGATCTTGGCCTGCGCGGGGTCGTAGACACCGCAGTACAGATCACAGTGGGCGTGGGCGGGGGTTGCGTTGTTGAAGAGTCGATGCAGCATGGGCCTAACTTACCCTCAGAGGGTGGGCAATAACCATGGGCCGGGTGGCTGCTTGTTACGCCGGTTCGTGGTGGTCGAAGACTCCATGCGGCCCAGCCTGAACCCCGGCGACGGTCTGCTGGCCGTGCGCTGGGCGCGGCCGCGCAGCGGTGAATTGCGGGTGTTCCCGGACCCGACGTTGCCGCAGCGGTGGTTGATCAAACGGGTCGGCGGGGTGCGTGGCCGAGGCCGGACGGCGACCTTCGAAGCCGTGTCGGACAATCCGCGGGCGGCCGGGGTGGTGGATTCCCGGCACTTCGGGTGGCAGCCTGCAGCGGGGTCCTATCGGGTGCTGTGGACGGTGCGTGGGGCGGTCGGGACCGAGCGCGGGTCGCATTGACAAGTCCGCAGTGACCGGGTGGGGAGTTTCAGCCCGGCGGCCATCCCCAGGATGCCGGGGCGTCCAATTTCAGAACAGGACGACCAACGCCAGGATGCCGAGCAGCACCGCCGCGATGAAGCCGGCGCGCAACATGGCGACCAGGTACGAGCGGTTGCAGGTCGACGATGGCGTGTACCAGTGCTGTTGCGGGGACGACGACGGCCCAATCGGATGTGTCGCCATCAGAAGCCCCTGACCTGCACGATCAATGCCACCCCTAGTGAGAAGAGTCACAATTACTGCTGTGACGGCGATCATAGCGGCTCGATGCGCGCGAGGAAAATCCGCACCGGCGAGTGAATAAGTCCAGGCGCAGCGGTAGTCATCGGTGCAGCGGCGGTCGGCGCTGCGCGACGCGGATGTTCGCTCGGAACCGTCTCCGGTTGTTGATTTCCGAGCCTGAGACGGCCGCAGTTATCCACAGCCGGATCTGCGACACGCCTGACAAGCGAGGCGGATACCCAATCTGCGCGCAGTTAAACCTGTGGACAAACCTGTGGAAATTGTGGATAAGTCCCGCTATCTTCGGTTGCCCGATGAACTCCGGGCGACCGGCCGGTTTCGGCGTGCCAGGATCGACACATGGAAGACGCCGTCCCGCAAGTTTCGATTTCCGCACTGCCCACCGACCTGACCGACGCGGTGCTCCTCGACGTCCGCGAGGACGACGAGTGGCAGCAGGGCCACGCGCCCGGGGCCCAACACATCCCGATGGGAGACATCCCGGTGCGGATGGGCGAGATCGACCGCGACGCGACGCTGTACGTGATCTGCCGTGCCGGCGGCCGGTCCCAACGGGTCGCGCAGTACCTGCAACGCAACGGCTACGACCCGATCAACGTCGACGGCGGCATGTTGGACTGGGCAGCAGCCGGACGCCCGGTGGTCACCGACAGTGGCGGCGCCGGCACGGTGTAGTCGTGCCGTTGCCCGCCGTGCAGCTGCCGCAATGCCCGCTGACCGTCGTTAGGCTGGTGCGGTGATCCAGGTCTGTTCGTCCTGCCGCACGCGCTGGAACGTGCGCAACAAGCAGCGCGTGTGGTGCCCGCGCTGCCAGGGCACCCTGCTGCCGCCCACCGAGGTGGTCAGTCCGACTGCGCAGGCGGCGACCACTGCCGTGCGGCAGACCGCTGCGCCCGGCCCGGGCAACGGGCCCGCCGCGGCCGCCCTGCCCCGCGGCTACCGCTGGATAGCGGTGCGCCCCGGCCCGCCGCCTCCGCCGCGATCCCGGCCCCGGAGGCTCGGCCCGACACCGCGCTACCAGGTCATCCCGCGCTGGACCCTGCACGGCCAGACCAGTGCGGTCCAGACCGATGAGGCACCACCGCGCCCGGGACCCGATCCGAACCTCGTCCGGTCCGCCATCGTGGCGACCACCTGGGTGCTGGTGGCGGCCGCGGCGGTGCTGGTGCTGCGCTACCTGCTGATGCTGATCAACCGCACGATCTTGCTGCACCCGCTGATCGCCGGCACCGCCACCGGACTCGGCTGGCTGGCCAGCGGCTTGGCGCTGCTGGCGCTGGTCGGCTGCCAGGTGCTGGTCGCGTACTGGCTGATCACCCGGCGGGCCACGGTCTACGAGCGTCGCGGCGTCGAGGACCCGCGCCCGCAGTGGGAATTGTGGGTGGGCTGTCTGCTGCCGCCGATCAACCTGTTCTTCGCGCCGGTGTTCGCGATCGAGACCGCTATCGCCGAGGGCATCTACTCGCGGCAGCGCACCGCCATCCGGGTGTGGTGGGTGATGTGGGCCTGCAGCGCGGTGGCCTCCACCTTCGCGGTGCTGCTGCACCCGATCACCCGCGCGATCCTGGCCTCGATGGCCAACTGGCTCTTCGATGTCAGCTACACCCGGTCGACACAGGACTTCGCCAATCACACCGTGGCCATGGTGTGTGCCTACCTGGTCGCGGCCGGCACACTGCTCACGCTGCTGCGGGTCTACGACGGGTTCATGGCCAAGCCGGCCGATCGGTCGGCACCGCGCTGGGTGGTGGTCCCGGACGCCGACGGGCCCGCCGGGCAGGCGCCGGACCAGCGCCGGGCCGGCGACGCCGATCCCGACGCGAATCAGCCCGGCCCGCAACAGGATGCCGATTCGCCGCTTCCGGTTGAGCCCCGCACGCAGGACCCGGCAGCATAGAGCCATGCCTGGGGACGACGACGCGCACGCAGGGCACCCGTTCGTCGTCGCGCACCGGGGCGCTTCAGCGCAGCTGCCCGAGCACACCCTGGCGGCCTACGAACTCGCGCTGGAGCAAGGCGCCGACGGCGTCGAGTGCGATGTCAGGCTCACCCGCGACGGTCATCTGGTGTGCGTGCACGACCGGCGCATCGACCGCACCTCGTCGGGCACCGGCGTGGTCAGCGATCTGACGCTGGCGCAGCTGCGCGAATTCGACTACGGATCCTGGCACAGCGGTTGGCGACCGGACGGTGGCGCCGGTGACACCGGTCTGCTGACCCTGGACCGGTTGGTCGAACTGGTCTTGGACTGGAGCCGGCCGGTCAAGCTGTTCATCGAGACCAAACACCCGGTGCGCTACGGCGCGTTGGTGGAAAGCAAGCTGCTGGCGCTGCTGCACCGGTACGGCTTGGCGGCACCGGCTTCGGCCGATCTGTCCCGGGCCGTGGTGATGTCCTTCTCGGCGGCCGCGGTGTGGCGGGTCCGGCGCTCGGCGCCGCTGCTCCCGACGGTGCTGCTCGGCGAGACCTCGCGCTATCTGGGCGGCAGCGCGGCCACGACGGTCGGCGCCACCGCGGTGGGTCCGTCCATCGCGACGTTGCGGGAACGTCCCGAACTGGTGGACCGGGCCGCGGCCCAGGGCCGGGCGCTGTACTGCTGGACCGTCGACCACTACGAAGACGTGCAGTTCTGCCGCGATCAAGGGGTGGCGTGGGTGGCGACCAACCACCCGGGCCGCACCAAGGATTGGTTGCAGAACGGATTGAGCGGCGCCAGCGGCGTCGGCTAGTGCGGGTGGGTCAGAGCGTCCCGCCGGCGGCCGGCGGCGCGCTGACGTCGGCGGCACCGGCGGCCATCTCGCGGGCCACGTAGTCCTCGAGGTCGAACAGGTTGTTCCCGGCGCGGTCGGCGATCCGCAGCAGGCTGGTCATCGAGGACACCTCCTCGATCTGCTCCTTGAGGAACCAGGCCATGAACTGCTCGCCCAGGTAGTCGTTCTCGTCGCGGGCCGCTGCGGCCAACGCCACGATCTGATCGGTCACCGACCGCTCGAGTTCCAGGGCGGCGGCAATCGCATCGCGGGCCGAGTCGAACTCGGTGCGCACCGCGTCGATGCCGGGAATCTCGGCACGCGCACCGCGGTCGAGCAGATAGCGCACCAGCATCATGGCGTGGTTGCGTTCCTCGACGGCCTGCCGATAGAAGTGCGCGGCCAGTTGCGGGAGATCCTCGCCATCGAAGTAGACAGCGATCGCAATGTATTGCTGGGAGCCGCTGAACTCGTTCCGGATCTGGTCCTGGAGGAGGCCGTGAAACTTCGTGTCAAGGGCGTTATCCACAGTCATGTCGACCAGAATAGTGCAGGTCAGGGCACCTGTCATCGAAGGTAACGCTTACTTTGGATAGCATCGCCTAGCTTAGGCGATGCTGCCTAGCGGCCGTTTGGGAGCACGCCAAAAAGTTAGCTGGATCACAAAGATACGGCGCCGCCGGCGGCGGCCGGAGCGGTCGGATCAACGGCGCCGGCGCCGCTGTTCATCTCCCGTTCGACGAAGTTCTCCAGGTGGAACAGGTTGTCCCCGGCGCGGTCCAGCACGGTCAGCAGCGTGGTCATCGACGCCACCTCTTCGACCTGCTCCTTGAGGAACCACTGCATGAACTGCTCGCCGAGGTAGTCGCCGTCGGCGCGGGCCGCCTTGGCCAACCGGGTCACCTGTTCGGTCACCTCGCGTTCCTGCGCCAACGCGAGCTCGACGGGCCCGCGCACCGAGTCGAATGCGGTGACCACCGGCGGCACCCCGGGGATGGCCACCGGAACATCCTTGTCCAGCAGGTAGCGCACGATCATCATGGCGTGATTGCGCTCCTCGACGGCCTGGCGATAGAACCGGCGGGCCAGCTGGGGCAGGTCCTGGCCATCGAAGTACACCGCGACGGCGGTGTACTGCTGGGCGGCGGTGAACTCATTGCCCACCTGCGCGGTGAGTAGGTCCAAGAACGTCGGCTGATCTGCGGCGGCGTCGGTCACCTGCAAACCATAACCAGCGGCCGGTGCAGACGGTCAGGGTTGCGCGTCGAGCACCGACTGCGGCACCGGCCGGTCGGCGGCCAGCGCCGCGAACAGTTCGGCGGCCGCGGTCTGGTCCCACACCACCGCCGCTCCGGACCCGGTGGAGACGAACTCGCCGATCGGGACGGTGACGGTGACCGGCGTGCCGCGCAGACCCCAGCCGAGCCGGGCCAGATCCCAGACGTGGTCGTCGTCGTCGACGGTGAGGGCGCCGGCGGCGGCCTGTGGCACCGCGTACCAGCGCCACGGGTTGAGCCAGACCGCCGGGCTGGTCACCCGGTGCAGCAGGTCGGTGATCATCTGGCGCTGGTTGGCCATCCGGTCCAGGTCCGCGCGCGGGGTGGCGCGGCTGCGGACATAGCCCAGGGCGTCGCGCCCGCCGAGATGCTGGCAGCCGGCCGGCAGCTCGATGCCGGCCAGCGGATCCGAGATCGGTTCGGCCGGACACACCGTGATGCCACCGAGCGCGTCGACCACCGCCGCGAAGCCGCTGAAGCCGATCTCGGCGTAATGGTCCAGCCGCAGTCCGGTGGCCTGCTCGACGGTCTGGGCCAGCAGCGGCGCGCCGCCGAGCGAGAAGGCCGCGTTGACCTTGTCCTGGCCGTAGCCGGGAACCCACAGGTAGGAATCGCGCGGGATCGACACGATGGTGGTGGGCGCGGCCGAACCCAGCGCGGGCAGGTGCACCAGCACGATGGTGTCGGTGCGGGCATTGCCCAGATCGCCGCCGGTGCTCAACTCGGCCTGCTGCTCGGCGGACAGGTCGGTGCGGCTATCGGATCCCACCAGCAGCCAGGTGGTGCCCGCTCCGGCCGCCGGACGGTCGGCGTATTCAAGCAGTGCAGCAGTGCGGTTCAGCGAGCGTTCCAGCCATACCCCGACACCGGCCACGCCGGTGACCACGAGCAGCAGCACGGTCAGCAGCAGCGCGCCCACCGGGACCCGGCGCCGCTTGCGTTTGGGTCGGCCGGCTTTGGCGGGCGCCGGCGCAACCGACGGGCGGCGGGGCGGAGCCGGTGGACGCTGCCGTGGGGGAGGCTGCCGCGGGGGACGCTGCCGTGGGGGAGGCGGCGCGGGTGGCGGCTGCCGCGGCGGCGGTGCCGCGGTCGACCGGTTCGGTGGGGGAGGTGGCGGCGGCCGGCGCGCCGGCCCGGGCGGCGGGTACCGCGGATCGCGCCGGATCACCTGCGACGGTTCCTCGCGCGGCGGCCGACGAAACCACGGGTCGTCCGCGCGTTCGGGCCGCTGTCGGTTCACCAGGTCAATTTACGCGCCATCGGGGGCATCGACCGGTAACCAGCCGAGCCGGGAGGCCAGCAGTGCGTAGCCGACGAAGGCCACCGCGTCGATCACGGCGTGCGCCACGATCAGCGGCCACAACCGGCCGCTGCGCCGCCACGCGTAACCGAACACCAGCCCCATCACCAGGTTTCCGAGGCCCGCGCCGAAGCCCTGGTAGAGGTGATAGGTGCCGCGCAGCAGCGCCGAGATCAGCAGCGCCCGGTTCGGGCGGACGCCGAGTTGTTTGAGCCGGGTGAGCAGATAGCCGACCACGATGACTTCCTCGGCCCAGGCGTTGCCGAATGCCAGCAGCAACAGCGCCGGGATGCGCCACCAGGTGTCGGTCAGCTCGCTGGGTACCACCTCGGCGCTGAAACCGAGCGCGCGGGCGGCCAGGTAGAGGCCCAGCCCGGGCAGACCGATCAGCGCGGCCAAGGCCAAACCGCCACCCAGGTCCAGGCGCAGCGAGAACCGGCCGAGTCCCACCCGGGCCGGGCCGATGCCGTCGCGCCACAGCAGGTAGAGGCCGAGCCCGCCCCAGGCCAGCAGCTGCGATGCGTAGGCCAGGTTCAGGCCCAGGTCGATCAGATCGAAGTAGGCGCGCCGCGGATTGAGGCTGACGGTCTGGTCGGCCAGCCCGCGCAGGGTGAAGTCGATCAGTCGCAGCGCCGCGGTGACGGCGCTCAGGCCGAAGGTGACGGTCAGTACGACGAGCAGTTCGAGGCGCAGTCCGGTTCGGCGTGCCGCGCGGTCGGCGGCCGGCCGGTCGGCCTCGTGGTCGGGCGCGCTCACCCGGCCACGGTAACGGTCAGGACCGGATCAGGTCCGGCGAGTCCGCAGGCCGTTGACGAACGGGCAACCCATCAGGACCCGGATGGCCTGGCTGAGTCCGTTGACGTCGTCGACCGGCTTGGGGAACGGCATCCGCACGTCGTGGTCGCCGTCCTCGCTCTCGACCCGCAACCGCAGCCCGTAGCGGTCCAAGCCGAGCGGACGCACCTGGCCGCAGCGCAGCCCGCGCGGCAGCTTGGCCACCAGCCGGGCCACCACGTCGCGGTGGTCGGAGTCGATGTGGCGCAGCCACTGGGTTTCCATGGCGCAGAACGGGTCCGGCTTGGCCTCCAACAGCGCGCTGATGCCGACCGACTCGGCGCCGGTGGAATCGGCGACCACCACCGACTCGATCTCGAGCCGCAGCAGCGCGAACTCCGAACCGACCTGCAGCAGCGCCGGGTCGGGATTGCCCGAGGCGATCACGTCCAGGGTGGCCCGCAGCATGGCGTCGGGAACCTGGAACAGCTGACCGCGAATCCAGACCAGCGAGCGGACCGGTTCGCGCAGCGGCAGCGGCGCGTAGTCGGTGAGCTCGAGCATGGCCTGCACACCAGACGCGTCGGCGCTCAGCACGTTCTGCGCCGCGACGCCGCGGATCGGCACGGTCAGCGCGATCGAACCGTCGGCCAGCAGGTGATGCACAGCGATCTGCTCGGGATCGGCGCCGGCACTGTCCAGCGCGATGAGCGCGTTGCGGGCCCGTGCGCAGGCGCTTCGGATCCGTTCTGCCGTCGTGGGTCCGGGAATCGTCGCGGTTGCCATCGAATGCCTTCCAGGTGTGCGATCGGGTGGCGCAGGCCACTCCGCCGGCGGTGAGGTAAGCCTAACTTAACTAGAACTTGGCCGGGTTGGCAAGACTTTCCGGATAGGGTTCAACCGTGGTCGCCATCGCGTATCTGGGCCCGCAGGGCACCTTCTGCGATGCGGCGCTGCAGCGGATGGTCGCCGACGGGCTCATCCCGGGCGGGTCCGGCCACACCGATCCGATCGCCACCAACAGCACCCCGGCCGCACTGGCCGCGGTGCGCAGCGGTGCCGCCGACTACGCGTGCGTGCCGATCGAGAACTCGATCGAGGGGTCGGTGCTGCCCACCCTGGACGACCTGGCCGTCGGCGCGCCGCTGCAGGTGTTCGCCGAACTGACCCTGGAAGTGTCGTTCAGCATCGTGATCGGCGCCGGACTGACTGCCGCCGACGTCCGCACCGTCGCGGCGTTCCCGGTGGCGGCCGCCCAGGTGCGGCACTGGCTGGCCGAGCATCTGCCGGATGCCGAAGTGGTACCGGCCATTTCGAACGCCGGTGCGGCAGCCGACGTGGCCGCCGGCCGCGCGCACGCCGGGGTCAGCACCCGCCTGGCCGCGCAGCGCCACGAACTGAACACGCTGGCCGACGACGTCGTCGACGAACCGAATGCCCGGACCCGGTTCGTGTTGGTGGGTCGCCCCGCCGCGCCGCCGGCCCGCACCGGCGCCGACCGCACCTCGGTGGTGCTCAAGCTGGACAACGCTCCGGGCGCGCTGGTGACTGCGTTGAGCGAGTTCGGTCTCCGCGACATCGATCTGACCCGGATCGAGTCCCGGCCCACCCGGGTTGAGCTGGGCACCTACGTGTTCTTCCTGGACTGTGTCGGCCACATCGACGACGCGTCGGTGGCCCAGGCACTAACTGCGTTGCGCCGACGTTGTACCGATGTGCGATTTCTAGGTTCTTGGCCCACCGGCGCGGCCGCGGGCGCGCTGCCTCCCCGAATCGACGATGCCCAGGACTGGTTGGCGTGGTTGCGCGCCGGCCAACCCGGACCGGAGGCATCGTCGTGAGTGGTCGCCTGGTCCTGCTGCGGCACGGTCAGACCTACGGCAACGTGGAAAAACGGCTCGACACCCGCCCGCCCGGTGCGGATCTCACCCCGAAGGGCCGTGAACAAGCCCGCGGGTTCGCCCGCGCCGCCGCGCGGCCCGGGCTGTTGGGTCACTCGATCGCCATCCGGGCCCGGCAGACCGCGGGCGTCATCGGTGCGACCTTGGGCCTGACCACCGTCGAGTTCGCCGACCTGCACGAGGTGCAGGTCGGCGAGTTGGAGAACCGCAACGACGACGAGGCCATCAAGGAGTTCGAGGGGATCTATCAGGGCTGGCATCGGGGCCGGCTGCGGGTGGAGATGCCCGGCGGCGAGTCCGGGGAGCAGGTCTTGGACCGGTTCCTGCCGGTGGTGCAGCAGCTGCGGGTGCAGTACCTGGACGATCCGAACTTCGTCGGCGACGTCGTCGTCGTCAGTCATGGCGCGGCGATCCGGTTGGCCGGCGCCGTGCTGGGCGGGGTGGACGGCGAGTTCGCGTTGGAGCACCACCTGGCCAACACCGAATCGGTGGTGTTGGCACCGGGCGCCGGCGGCGAGTGGAACTGCCTGCAGTGGGGTGCAGCCGGGCCCCCGCTGGCCCCGCAGCCGCGGACTCAGCCGGCCGCGGAAGCCACCCAGGTGCCCGACCCGATGGGCTGACCGCATTCGCAACCCACCACGTCGCAGTCGACCACGAAGGTGTGCACCGTGACCTCGGGAACCGCGCAGCCCGGGTCGGTGCAGTCAGCGTGTCCCCAGCTGTGCTGAATGAGCGTGCCGTGGCAGTGCACCCGACCCGCGGCGCATTCCCGGCATCTGGACTCCATGACTTGTTCTTAGCACCGCGGACCGACGAAGTCGCGGTGCCGCGCCCGGCGACCGAATCGTGATTGCGGTTCAGCCCCAGCCGAGTTCGTGCAGCCGTTCGTCGTCGATGCCGAAATGGTGGGCGATCTCGTGGACCACCGTGATGGCCACCTCGTCGACCACCTCGTCTTCCGAATCGCACATGGTCAGCAGCGCACGCCGGTAGATGGTGACGGTGTCCGGCAGCGCCCCGGCGTACTCCGAGTAGAACCGATCGGTCAGCGCGGTGCCCTCGTACAGGCCGAGCAGGTCCGGTTCCTCGGGGTGTTCGTCCTCGACCAACACGACGACGTTGTCGAGGGCGGCCATCAGCTCGGCGGGAATCTGGTCCAGCGCATCGGAGACCAACTCGTCGAACCGCTGCGCGCTCATCCGCACCGCCATCGGGACTAGTTGGGTCCGTCCGTCACCGGCGGCAGGTTCAACCGTTCGGCCGGGATGTCCGGCGGCGGAACCGGCGGCTGACCGTTGATCAGCAGCGGGCCCTTGGCGCTGTTCACCAGCGTGGCCCAGCCGCCGTTGCCCAGCGTGGCGCCGATGCTGCAGGACACCTGGTGACTGCCGGCCGACCAGCTGGGCAACCCGATGGTGCTGTAGATCAGAGTCAAGGTGGTGTCCCGGAGCTGGACCGGATCCAGGTACTCGTCGGTCATCCGGGTGCAGGCTTCCTTGATGAAGTTGTCCTGATCCTCGTCCGACGGCAGCTCACCGGGGAACTTGGCCGCCAGGTCCACCGCGCCGGTGACCTCGACCGCATGCGGGGCCGCGCAGTCGACCGGCACATCGGTGGGCTGATTGCTACCCGGGTCGATACCCAGGCAGGTGCCCACCGGCCAGACCTTGGACTGGTCGTTGTCGGCGACCCTGCCCTGGAACGGCAGCTGCTGACCGTCCGGGCCGGGCAGCTGCAGACCGCACAGCATCCGGCGCTCGCCGTCGTGGCGCCAGGCGGAGTCGCCGGACCACAACATGCTGACCGTGAACCGGCTGTTCGGGTCGAATCGGGGGCCCAGGTAGTTGCGTGCGGCGACCTCGCACTGCTCCTTGGTGATCTGCTGAATCCGAGCCGGCGACGGCGGTTCGGCGTTCGGGCCGTACTCCGAGCCGGGGAAGGTGCGCATGTCGACCGACTCGACCACTTCGAACCGGTGCTCCTCGGAGCAGTCCACCACCGTGGCGTCGTCGGGAGTGTTGCCCGGCCAGTTCAGGCAGTCGCCGGCCTTCGCGTTGTCGAAGGTGTGGTTGCCGTTGCCGGTGGTGGGCGGCACCGGGTCCGAACCGAGATAGCCGAGCAGGTTGGCCTGCGGCCCGCCGATCGGCACCGCGGTCAACAGACCGGCGATCAGCAGGCCGCCGAGTGCGGTCAGCAGCAGCGCGCGCCGGGTCGACGCCGGCTGCAGCGTGCGCAACCACCCCGAGCGTTTGGGCCGTTTGGTCGCTGCCGCCGCGGTCTGGTCCGGGGTTTCTTCTGGGGTCTCGTCGAGGTCGTCGTCCACGTCGTCCAGGTGCTCTTCGGAATCCTCGGCCGACGCCTCCGCCGGCTGCGCATCGGTGCCGTCGCCGTCCGCCTTCTCATCGAGATCCCCGTCCGGGTCCTTCTCGCGGCCCTTCTCGGAGTCCTCGATGGAGGCCGCGGCGGGGTCCCCGGTCACGGCCTCGGTTTCAGCGCTGTCCGCCTCGGCTTCTGACTCGGCGGTCGACTCGGGTTCCGCGCCGGAACCCTGCTCAGGTGCGTCAGACATCCCCTCCATTGTGACAGGCGTGTCGGGTGCTGTGACCGATGCGCCGAATGTAACGTCGTGAGGCTGTTCTGGCCGGTGGGGTGTTCAACGTCGGAGGGCGACGCGGGGTTGCCCGGCCGGGCGCGCGACGGGTACCTGACGAAAGTAGGGTTGGCGGGCGTGATCGACCTGAAGGTGCTCCGAGACGACCCCGAGCTGGTGCGGCGCTCCCAGCGCAGTCGCGGCGCCGACCCTGACCTGGTGGATGCGCTGCTGACCGCGGACAGCTCCCGGCGCGCCGCGGTGTCGGCCGCCGACAACCTGCGCGCCGAGCAAAAGGCGGTCAGCAAGCAGGTCGGCGCGGCGAGCCCGGAGGACCGTCCGGCGGTCTTGGCCAAGGCCAAGGAGTTGGCGGCCGCGGTCAAGGAGGCCGAGGCGGCCCAGGCCGCGGCGGAGGCGGCGTTCTCGGCAGCGCATCTGGCGATCGACAACGTGATCGTGCCGGACGTGCCCAGCGGCGGTGAAGACGACTACGTCGTCCTCGACACCGTCGGCGAGCCACCGCAGATCGCCGATCCCAAGGACCACCTCGAGCTCGGGGAAGCGCTGGGCCTGTTCGACATGGAGCGCGGCGCCAAGGTGTCCGGTTCGCGGTTCTACTTCCTGACCGGGCACGGCGCGCTGCTGCAGCTCGGATTGCTGCAGCTGGCGGTGCGGCTGGCCGTCGACGCCGGGTTCACCCTGATGATCCCGCCGGTGCTGGTGCGCCCGGAGATCATGGGCGGCACCGGGTTTCTGGGCGCGCACGCCGACGAGGTGTACCGGGTGGACTCCGACGACCTGTACCTGGTGGGCACCTCGGAGGTGCCGCTGGCCGGATACCACTCCGGTGAGATCCTCGACCTGTCCGGCGGTCCGCGCCGCTACGCGGGCTGGTCGTCGTGTTTCCGCCGCGAGGCAGGCAGCTACGGCAAGGACACCCGCGGCATCATCCGGGTGCATCAGTTCGACAAGGTCGAGGCGTTCGTCTACTGCAAACCCGAGGACGCGCAAGCCGAACACGACCGGCTGCTGGGCTGGCAGCGCGAGATGCTGGCGGCCATCGAGGTGCCGTACCGGGTGATCGACGTCGCTGCAGGGGATCTGGGTTCCTCGGCCGCGCGCAAGTTCGACTGCGAAGCCTGGGTGCCGTCGCAGGGCACCTACCGGGAGCTGACGTCGACCTCGAACTGCACCACGTTCCAGGCTCGCCGGCTGGCCACCCGCTACCGCGACGACAACGGCAAGCCGCAGACCGCGGCCACCCTCAACGGCACGCTGGCCACCACCCGGTGGCTGGTTGCGATCCTGGAAAACCACCAGCAGCCCGACGGCAGTGTGCGTGTGCCGGCGGCGCTGGTGCCCTACCTCGGCACGGAGGTGCTGCGCCCGTGATCACTTTGGACAGCGACGAACTGCGGACCTGGTTCGGTTTCGGGGTGGCCGGCAATTTCGCCGGGCACCTGGAGCAGGCCGGTGAGGCGGTGGACTTCGTCAACGTCACCAGCGAAGGCACTGCCCCCAAGGGCATCTTCCCCTGGTACGCGCCGGGCACCGACGGGTTCCTCGGGGAGTTCCCGCTGTCCCACGACAAGATCCAATTACCGGCGCCCAGCCCGGATTTCGACGGCCCGCTGAACCTGCAGATCGAACCCGAAGTCGGGCTGGCCTGCTCGGTGCACTGGAACGGCGACGTGGTTGCCTCGCTGGAGCCGTTCGCCCTCGGCGCGTTCAACGACTGCTCGATCCGCCGGCCCGGCGCACCGAAGATCAGCCACAAGAAGAACTGGGGCCCGGCCTCAAAGGGCGTGGCGCGCGAGTTCTTCGAGATCAGCGACCTGACCCCGGACGGCCCGACCGCCACCTTGCGGCTGGCCTGTTTCCTGCACGGTCCGGACGGGCAGGAGCACGCCTACGGCGTGGACAGCCCGCTGCTCGGTTACTCGTATTACGGTGAGGTGCTGCTGGATTGGATCGTCGAGCGGCTGGCGAACCAGAAGGGTTCACCGGACACCCCGCTCGAGGACGTCGGCGCGCTGATGGTGGCCGCGGGCCGGCCGACCAACGTGCTGATCGGCATCGGTGCCACCCGCTACACCGAGTTGGGCGCCTCGACCTACCTGCAGGCCGAGGACGACGCCGTGATCCGGGTGTACGACACCGAGTCCGATGCGGTTTCCGAGCTGCGGCAAAAGGTTTCGTCCTAGATTCGCGCCCGCCGCCTTGCCGCTCTACCGTCTCCGTCCCGCTCTGTTGACCTGAAGAGCGGGACGGAGACGGCAGAGCGAAAAGCGGGGCGAGGGATTACTGCTCGGAGAGCACCTCGTCGAGCATCGCGACGAACTCCTCCGGCCGCTCCGGGGTGCACGCGGGCTGCGGGTAGACCCCCGGCACGTCGAGGGTGACTAGCGCAGACTTCAGCGGCCGCTTGATGTCCAGTGGCAGCCAGCGCCGCAGATCGCTGCTGCCCCAGATCCGGAACCGCTGCATCCACCAGCCCAGCGGACTCACCTGGTAGCCCTTGATCGCCGACACCGGGATCACCTTCGAGGTACCGGACGGGAAGTGGTAGCGGCGCAACGTGATTGCCTGTGCGTCCAGCTGGATCAGACCGTCGTCGTAGTACTGCCGGGGCGGGGCGCTCATGGCTTGCTCACCCGCAACTCGTGGCCCTTGGTGGTCAGGCAGCGACCGTTCTCCAGATTCCACTGCCAGCCGTGCAGATTGCAGGTCAAGGTCGACCCCTCGACGATGCCGAACTTCGACAGATCTGCCTTCAGGTGCGGGCAGCGGCGCTGAATCTCCCAGCCGTCCAACGTGATCGTCGAGGTGTCGTCGTGCGCCTCGGCGAACCAGCCGTCGGCATAGGCAATCCGCTCATCGGTCAGGCACTTGAAGAAGGTGTACAGGTACTCGTTGTAGCCGCCCACCCGCCAGGCCTTGAACCGGGTGGACAAGAAGATGGTGTTCACCCAGTCCGGCTCGCCGTCACGGACCACGGTGCGCACCAGCTCGGGCGCGATCTCGAACCCGTAGCGAAACTTCTCATCCGGGATCGGTTCGCGCACAGCTCGTTTCGGGAAGTCCAAGACCACGGTCTCGGGGCCCAGCCGCAGCTCGACCGGATACCCGATGCCGTCGCAGATCTGGTCGGTCTGCACCATGATCGGCTCGAACAGCTCGCGCAGCGGCTCGAGCAGTGACTCGCCGTCGGCCGGCGCCCAGCGCGCCTTCTCGGCGGCCAGCACCGGAGCCATCCGCTGCGCGTAGGCCTCGATGTAATCGGCCTTGCCGGTGGTGAAGATCGCCTCGACGTCCGCGACCGGAAGCGGGTGGGTCAGCGAGTTCAAGGTGGAGCCGGTGAAGTCGGCCGTGGTGCCCGGGATCATCAGCAGCCCACCGTCGTGGCCGTGCCGGCGCAGTTGGTCCAAGAACACCATCTGGTCGGGGAAGATGTTGGCCGGGTCATCGCGGTCGTCGTTGAGGAAGCGCAGGTCGTCGTCCAGAAAACACGGCGGGCCCGCCGACGGGATCACCCAGGTGGCACCCACCTGCGCGATGTACTGCCGGCACCGGTCCATCTGGCGCTGCCGCTTCTGGGTGCCGAACGCCACCTTGGCCCGGGCCGGCATGTCGTAGACCATCGGGTACCAGATGGCGCCCGAATACTGCAGCATGTGCACGTCGACGTGACCGAAATCGGCCGCCACCATGTCCAGGTCGATGGGCCGCGCGTCGTTCATGTTGAACGCAACGGTCTCGCCGTCGCAGACCACCAGACCCGAGTCGCCGATCGGCCCGTCGGCCGGGGCCCGCAACGCGATGATCATGACGTCCAGGTCGCCCTTGGCGCCGGTGACGGTGTGCTTCACCGAGTCGGTGGTCTCGAAGAACCGGGTGAACCCGAGCGCGGTCAGTTCGCGCTGCAGATCCGGCACCGGGAAGTCCGGCAGCAGCACCACGGCGTCTTTGTTGACGTGCGCGCGCAGCAGTTCCGGATCGAAGTGGTCCTTGTGCAGGTGCGAGATGTAGAGGTAGTCCACGTCGCCGAGCGCGGCCCAGTCCAGCTCGCTGTTGTCCGGGAAGACGAACCAGGATCCGAAATAGGCCGGGTTCACCCACGGGTCGCACAGGATCCGCCCGGCGGCGGTCTCAATCAGGAAGCCGGCATGTCCGACGCTCGTGACCTGCACTTCTTCTCTCCGACCACCGACTAGACGCCAACAACGTGCAGCCACGAGCTTAACTGCCGGCGCGGCGCCGGACCCGCTGCGGCCGTCGCTTCCGGCCGAGCCGTTCGGCACCGGGCCCGATGCCTGAGGTCCCTGGCCGCACCGGCGCTGCTCAACCTTGCGGCGCAGGGCACTCGGCCAGCGCACTAGGCTGGTGAGCCGTGGAACCCGTATACGGCACCGTCATCCAGCTTGCACGTGGGATCTGGAAGGCGCAGGGCCTGAAGTTCACCGTCACCGGCGTCGAGAACCTGCCCCGCACCGGTGGCGCAGTGGTCGCGATCAACCACACCAGCTACTTCGACTTCACCTTCGCCGGCCTGCCCGCCTACCGGCAGGGCCTGGGCCGCAAGGTGCGGTTCATGGCCAAGCAGGAAGTCTTCGACAACAAGATCGGTGGCCCGCTGATGCGTCGGCTGCGGCACATCCCGGTGGATCGGGCCGCCGGTGCGGACTCCTTCGCCGAAGCCTGCCGCCGCCTCAAGGAGGGCGAACTGGTCGGCGTCTACCCGGAGGCCACGATCAGCCGCAGCTTCGAGATCAAGGAGTTCAAGTCCGGTGCGGCGCGGATGGCGATTGCCGCCGACGTCCCGATCATCCCGCACATCGTGTGGGGCGCCCAACGCATCTGGACCAAGGACCACCCGAAGAAGATGTGGCGGCCCAAGGTGCCGATCTCGGTCGCGGTCGGCGAACCGATCCAGCCGACATTGCCGGCCGCCGAGCTGACCGAACTCCTGCACACCCGCATGCAGCAACTGCTCGAGCAGGTGCAAGACGCCTACGGCCCGTATCCGCCGGGCGCGTTCTGGGTGCCCAAGCGGCTCGGCGGCAGCGCGCCGACGTTGGCCGAGGCCGCCCGCCTGGACGCGGAGGAGATGGCTGCGCGCAAAGCACATCGGCACGGCACGGAGTAAGCCGGATGGAGCCGGTTTTCCGTACTCTGGAGATCGCCGCCAAGGTCGCGTTTCGGCTGGTCGGAACCAAGATCGAGTTCACCGGACTCGAACACATCCCGCAAACCGGTGGCGCGGTGATCGCGATCAACCACACCAGCTACATCGACTTCCTGCCGGCCGCGCTGGCCGCCACATACCGCAAGCGCCGGATGCGGTTCATGATCAAGGCCGAGATGAAGGACGTGAAGGTGGTCAACTTCCTGATCACCCGGACCAAGACCATCCCGGTGGACCGCAGCGCCGGTGCGCAGGCCTATGCGGTGGCCGTCGAACAGCTGCGCGCCGGTGAACTGGTGGCGGTCTACCCGGAGGCCACCATCAGCCGGTCCTTCGAACTCAAGGAATTCAAGACCGGCGCGGTCCGGATGGCCTTGGAGGCGCAGGTGCCGATCATCCCGCTGATCGCCTGGGGGGCCCACCGGATGTGGACCAAGGACCACCCGAAGAAGCTGGGGCGGCACAAGATTCCGATCCGGGTAGCGGTCGGCGAACCGATCCCGCCGGACGGCAGCGCGGCCGAACTCGATGCCACGTTGCGGGAGCAGATGACCCGCATGCTGCACGAGGTGCAGGAGTCCTATCCGCACCCGGAGGGTGCGCACTGGGTACCGCAGCGGCTCGGGGGCGGCGCCCCGACGATGTCCGAAGCCCGGGTGCTCGACGAGGCCGAGCTGGCCGAGCGCGCCCGTAAACGGGCGGAAGGCCGATGACCCTGCCGGCGCTGATCGCCACCGACGTCGACGGCACCCTGCTCGATGACGACGAACGCGTCACCCCGCGCACCCGCGCGGCGATCGCGGCCGCGATCGCCGACGGCACCCGGTTCGTGCTCGCGACGGGGCGCCCGCCGCGTTGGATCGCGCCGATCGTCGACGAGCTGGGTTTCGCGCCGCCGGCGGTGTGTGCCAACGGCGCGGTGATCTACGACCCGGAGACCGACACCGTGGTCTCCGCGCGCACCCTGTCGATCGACGCGCTGACCCGGCTGGCCGACATCGCCGGTCGGGTGATCCCCGGTTCCGGTCTGGCCGTAGAGCGGATCGGCAACAGTGCACACGACGCCGCCACGCCGCAGTTCATCAGCTCACCCGGCTACGAGCACGCCTGGCTGAACCCGGACAACACCGAGGTGTCGCTGACCGATCTGCTCTCGGCACCTGCGATCAAACTGTTGATCCGCAAGACCGGTGCGCGCAGCGCGGACATGGCCGCCGCGCTGGCCCCGCACGTCGGCGCCGAAGGCGACCTGACCTACAGCACCAACAACGGCCTGATCGAGATCATGCCGTCGGGCATCAGCAAGGCCACCGGCGTCGCCGAGATCGCCGCGCCGCTGGGCATCCCGGCTGCCGACATCATCACCTTCGGGGACATGCCCAACGACGTGCCGATGCTGGCCTGGGCCGGCCACGGGGTGGCGATGGGCAACGGTCATCCCGAGGCGCTGCAGGCCGCCAACGAGATCACCGCACCCAACACCGACGACGGCTTGGCCCGGGTGCTGGAACGCTGGTGGCTGTAGAACCGCTGGCCCGCAGACCCATGCGGGCGGTCAGCTCGAGATCCGGGTGAACCGCTCCAGCTGCACCGGTGGCCCCTCCGGCGGTGGTGGCGGGAGTTGCTGGGCCACGCCCTCGACCACCCGGGTCACGGTGCCGGTCTCGCGGTCGAAGTTCAACGTGCCGTGCTGGAAGTTCTGCACGATCCACTGCGGTTCGGCGATCTCGGCGCTGGTGGGTAGACCGAGCAGACCACGCTCGTAGCCCAGCGAGGCCCAGGCCGCGTAGATCGCGCCGGTCACGGGCTGGGCGCCGGAGGTCGGCGACCAGTACACCGCGCCGCGTTCGAAGGTGGCGTAGCGGGTTTGGCCGGCGGCCCAGGACTCCGGTGAGGTGGGTTTGCCCAGCGCCCCGGCCTCGCCGCCGAGCGCCTGCCACTTGGCGTGGATGGCACCGCCGCGCAGCTGCTCCTCCAGCGTCTTGGGTAGCGGCGGTTCGTTGAAACGTGCTGCGATTTCCCGGATCTCGTTCATCGCCGCATACGCCGCATCGCCCGGGCAGTCGGTGTTGCCGACGTCGCGGTGGGTGAAGATGGTGGGCAGCGTGGGTTTCGATCCGCGCGGGAAATGGGTGTAGGAGCCGCCGGCCGAGACCAGTTCCACGGTGCCGCGCGGATCGTCATGATCGAGCCCGAGTCGCCAGCCCAGCAGTCGGCCGACGCTGCGCAACTGCGGGTCGCTGGGCCGTTCGTGGTCGAACTCGCCCAGCATCGCCACGCCGAACGTCTCGCGGTTGAAGCCGCCGGTGTGCGAGCCCTGCACGGCGCGGTCGACACCGCCGGCGCGGCCTTCGAAGACTTGTCCGTACTTGTCCACCAGCGCGTTGTAGGCGATGTCGCACCAGCCCAGGGTTTCGGTGTGATAGGCCCAGATGGCGCGCACGATCGCAGCGGAGTCCTCCGGCGCGTAGTCGTTGCTGCCGGCGGTGTGGTGCACGATGCCGGCCCGCACGGTGTCGCTGTAGACCGGGTCGCCGCAGCGGGTCGGGCCCGCACCCCATTGCCCGCGGCCGATAATCGCCGGCGGCTGGCCGGCCGGCAGTACTGCATTCGGTGGTGTCCACTGCGGATCCAGCGGTGCTTGCGGCGGGCTGATCAGGATGACGGACAGGTGCTGGCCCAGAGACTCTTCGACGTTGGCCGGGCGGTAGCCGAGATCGGGTTGCTCGGTCTGCGGCGGTGCCGGATCGGTGACCGGGGCGTTGTCGGGCCGGGTCAGCGAGATCTGGACGGCGTTGGTGGTCCCGACGAACACCGGGTGGCTGCCGCGTGGATGGTGCTGCGTGTCAGCGTCGTCGGTGTGGGTGTCGGTGTCGGTGTCGGCGGTGGATTCCAGGGTTTCGACCTGGTACCACGGTCCCCAGCTGCCGTCGGAGCGTTGCGCGCGCACCTCGGCCGAGGTGGCCGACAGGTCGTCGCCGGTCAGCGCGACCATCGAGAACGGGGTGTCCTGGGACAGTTCGCGGATCGTGACGCCGCCACCCACCCCGGCCAGCGGTTGTTCGGCCAGCCGGGTGTCGGTGGCCTGCGGGGGCGTGGGCTCCTGCTCGCCGGCCACGCTGATCGGCAGCGCGAAGACGGTGGCCGCGATCGCGGTGTAGAGAAGTGTCGGCGCGGGGCGGCGACCGAAACGGCGGAGCACACGCTGATGTTACGTATGGGACTACAGTTGCCACTGTTTCGACACGGTACGAAAGTGAAGAAAGTTAAACCTGCAACGACACCGCAGGGGTAGTGGGCTCATTGGGGGGTCGAGGGGGTGAGCCCGCCCTGCGGTGTCGTTTGGTTACAGGTTCTTCAGTTGTTCAGCCCGCTGCTGGTCAGCCCGCTGCGGCCGGCACCGCGGCCGCGGCCTCGGCCGCCGGGGCAGCTGCGGCCTGGGCGGCCGGCGCGGCTGACTGCACCGCGCTCATGATCGAGGGCATCACCACGCCCTTGAGCAGGTCGATCGCCTGTCCGGCGCCGAGCTGCTGTGCGGCGCTGCTCAGATCGCTGATCAGGCCGCCGCTGGGCGCCGAGGTCGGGATCGCGGCCAGCGACGGGTCACCCAGGATCGGGTAGGTGTTCGCGGTGTCCAAGCCGATCGGTGCGCTGATCGGCTGCTCGTTGGGCAGACCCAGGCCCGGCGTGCTCAGGCTCGGTGCGGTCAACGCCGGGTTGAGCCCGGTGGTGTCCGGCAGCACCGAGGTCGGGCTGGTCAACCCGGGCGCGGTGAGTGACGGCGTGGTCAGCGCCGGGTTGGTCAGCGCCGTATCCAGCCCGGGCGTGGTGGTGGCCGGCAACGTGGCATCCGGGGTGCTCAACGCCGGGGTCAGCGGCGCCGCCGGATCGGTGATGCCCAAGCCCGGCGTGGCCGGCGGCGTGGTCAGCCCCGGGCTGGTCAGCGCCGGTGTGGTGCCCAGTCCGGGTGTCAGCGCCGGGTTGGTAAGCGTGCTGCCGGTGATCGGCTGGGCGCCGGACGGGCTCAGCCCGGTCGGCATCGGCGGCAGGTTCACCCCGAACTGGGACAGGCCCTGCTGCAGCGCCGACATGATCTCGTTGGGAAGGTCGGTCACCACGGCCGCCTGCGTGAACTCTCGCTGCTGCGGCATCGGGGCCAACTCGGAAAGCGCGATGATCGCGAAAGGACTCGCAACGGCCAGCGCGGCGACTGTGCTCGCGGCGGTCGAGAGCCTGCGTCGACGACGGTTCGGCACGGAAGTCTCCTCAATCTGGACTACGTGGGTACATAGCAACTTCACCGATGCTACGGATGAGACTGGTGTGACTAAAGTGACGAGACCCAATCGTGAGCTAACCGCGACCGCGTGAAGACCCGAACCGCCGGATGCGCTGGTGGGCCGTGCCGCACGTGCGCCGGGCGGGCTGAAATCGCACGGTCGGATACCCTTTCCTGCGATGAGTTCTCTCCAACCCCGGGTCGATGCACCCTCGGCGTCTCGCTATGACCTCTTCGTCGTCGGATCCGGCTTCTTCGGTCTGACGATCGCCGAGCGCGTGGCCACGCAGCTGGGCAAGCGCGTGCTCGTCGTGGAGCGCCGTCCACACATCGGCGGCAACGCGTACTCGGAGGCCGAACCGCAGACCGGCATCGAGGTCCACAAGTACGGCGCGCACCTGTTTCACACCTCCAACCAGCGGGTGTGGGACTACGTGCGGCAGTTCACCGACTTCACCGGCTACCAGCACCGGGTGTTCGCCATGCACGACGGCCAGGCCTACCAGTTCCCGATGGGGCTGGGATTGGTCAGCCAGTTCTTCGGCCGCTACTTCACCCCGGACCAGGCCCGGGCGCTGATCGCCGAGCAGGCCAGTGAGATCGCCGGACACGAGGCGGCCAACTTCGAAGAGAAGGCCATCTCGCTGATCGGCCGCCCGCTCTACGAAGCGTTCGTCAAGCACTACACCGCCAAGCAGTGGCAGACCGACCCGCGCGAATTGCCGGCGTCGAACATCACCCGGCTGCCGGTGCGGTACACCTTCGACAACCGCTACTTCAACGACACCTACGAGGGCCTGCCGGTCGACGGTTACACCGCGTGGCTGTCCAACATGGCCGCCGACGAGCGCATCGAGGTGCGGCTGGACACCGACTGGTTCGACGTGCGAGACGAACTCCGCGCCGCCAGCCCGGACGCCCCGGTGGTCTACACCGGCCCGCTGGACCGCTACTTCGACTACGCCGAAGGTCGATTGGGTTGGCGGACCCTCGATTTCGAGCTCGAGGTGCTCCGGGATTGTGGTGACTTCCAGGGCACCTCGGTGATGAACTACAACGACGCCGACGTGCCCTACACCCGGATCCACGAGTTCCGGCACTTCCATCCCGAACGCGACTACCCGTCCGACAAGACCGTGATCATGCGGGAGTACTCGCGGTTCGCCGATGCCGAGGACGAGCCGTACTACCCGATCAACACCGAAACCGACCGCAAGTTGTTGGCCGCCTACCGGACTCGCGCCAAGGCCGAAACCGCGGCGGCCAAGGTGCTGTTCGGTGGCCGACTCGGCACGTATCAGTACCTCGACAT
This sequence comes from Mycobacterium sp. NGS45, assembly GCF_059812645.1. Classification (NCBI taxonomy): domain Bacteria; kingdom Bacillati; phylum Actinomycetota; class Actinomycetes; order Mycobacteriales; family Mycobacteriaceae; genus Mycobacterium; species Mycobacterium sp. NGS45. The sequence continues at coordinate 22,439 of NZ_JCALDB010000012.1, forward strand.
GCACATGGCGATCGCCAGCGCGCTGAACATGTACGACAACACGTTGGCGCCGCACCTGATCGACGGTGCCCCCCTGCACGGCCCAGAAGAAAGCGCTTCCGCATGAGTGAGATCCCCTCCGGCCCGCTGGACTCGGCGGAGTCCCGGGCGGTCAGCCTGCTGTCCCGGGTCATCCTGCCCCGGCCGGGTGAGCCGCTCGACGTCCGCAAGCTCTACCTGGTGGAATCCGACACCAACGGACGGCGGGCGCACGCCCCCACCCGCACCACGCTGGAAATCGGTGCCGAGGACGAGGTTTCGTTCGCCACCTACTTCAATGCCTTCCCGGCCAGCTATTGGCGCCGCTGGTCGACGTTGGAATCGGTGGTGCTGCGGGTCGAACTGACCGGTTCGGCCCGGGTCGACGTCTACCGGTCGAAGGCCACCGGCGCCCGGATCACGGTGGGCGGTGCGCCGGTGGTGTCCGCGGACCCGGCCACCCCGGCCTGGACCGAGTTCGAGGTCAGCCTGGCGCCGTTCGAGGACGGCGGCTGGATCTGGTTCGACATCACCACCGACTCCGACGTCACGGTGCACAGCGCCGGCTGGTACGCGCCGGTGCCCGCACCGGGCCGGGCCAACATCGCCGTCGGGATCCCCACCTTCAACCGGCCCGCCGACTGCGTCAACGCGTTGGCCGCGTTGACCTCGGATCCGTTGGTGGACGAGGTGATCGGCGCCGTCATCGTGTCCGATCAGGGCACCAAGAAGGCCGTCGACCATCCCGACTTCGCGGCCGCGGCCGCGGCGCTGGGTGACCGGCTTTCCATCCACAACCAGCCCAATCTGGGTGGTTCGGGCGGTTACAGCCGGGTGATGTACGAAGCCCTGAAGAACACCGACTGCGAACAGATCCTGTTCATGGACGACGACATCCGCATCGAACCGGATTCGGTGCTGCGGGCGCTGGCGTTGAACCGGTTCAGCAAGTCGCCCACGCTGGTCGGCGGCCAGATGCTCAACCTGCAGGAGCCGTCGCACCTGCATGTGATGGGTGAGATGGTCAACCGCGCCAACTTCATGTGGACCAACGCGCCGTTCACCGAGTACGACCATGACTTCGCCAAGTACCCGCTGACCGACGAGGACGAGCGCAGCCGGGCGCTGCACCGCCGGATCGACGTCGATTACAACGGGTGGTGGATGTGCATGATCCCGCGCGTCGTCGCCGAAGAACTCGGCCAGCCGCTGCCGTTGTTCATCAAGTGGGACGACGCCGACTACGGATTGCGGGCCGCCGAACACGGCTACGGCACGGTCACCATGCCGGGCACCGCGATCTGGCACATGGCCTGGAGTGACAAGGACGACGCCATCGACTGGCAGGCCTACTTCCACCTGCGCAACCGGTTGGTGGTGGCGGCCTTGCACTGGGACGGCGAGGTCAAGGGCCTGCTGCGCAGCTCGGTCAAGGCCACCCTGAAACATCTGCTGTGCCTGGAGTATTCGACGGTAGCCATCCAGAACAAGGCGATCGAGGACTTCCTGGCCGGGCCGGAGCACATCTTCTCCATCCTGGAGTCGGCGCTGCCTGCGGTGCACGCGATGCGCAAGGAGTTCCCGGACGCCGTGGTGCTGCCCGGAGCCACCGAACTGCCGACACCGTCCGGACGCAGCTGGCCGCTGAAACCGCCCACCAAGTTGCCGACCATCGGTATTCGGCTGCTGCGCGGGCTGATTCATCAACTGCGCAAGGAAGACCCGGCGCACCACGTGCGCCCGCAGCTCAACGTCGCGACGCAGGATGCCCGCTGGTTCCTGCTGTGCGGCGTGGACGGCGTCACGGTCACCACCGCGGACGGCCGCGGTGTGGTCTACCGGCAGCGGGACCGGGCCAAGATGTTCGCGCTGCTGCGGGCTTCGGCGCGCCAGCACGTCCGGTTGGCCCGCAAGTTCGACACCATGCGGCGGACCTATCGGGAGGCGCTGCCCACCCTGTCGAGCCCGCAGAAGTGGGAAACCGTGCTGCTGGAATCGGCCGATGCCTGACTCCGCCGCCCCGCACGGGGAAGACGCGGCGTTGGTGCTGGTGCAGTCGGCGCTGGCGCAACGCCCCGGTGTGCTGCCCGCCGCTCGCGCACTGTCGCACTTCGGTGAGCACAGCCTCGGGTGGCTGGCGTGCGCCGGTGTGGGCGCGCTGGCCGCGCCGCGCCGTCGGCGCGACTGGCTCGCGGTCGGGGTCGGGGCGTTCGCAGCGCATGCGGCCGCGGTGCTGATCAAGCGGGTGGTGCGCCGGACCCGTCCCGACCATCCCGCGATCGCGGTCAACGTCGGCACCCCGAGCCGGCTGAGTTTCCCGTCCGCGCACGCCACGTCGACGACGGCGGCCGCGGTGCTGATGGCGCGCGCCACCGGTTCGCGCTGGCCGGCGGTGCTGGTGCCGCCGATGGTGTTGTCGCGCATGGTGCTCGGTGTGCACTACCCCAGCGACGTGGCGGCCGGTGTCGTCATCGGCGCGGCGGTGGCCAAGGCGACCGAAGCGGTCGCCGACCGGATCGGAGGCGGGCGATGAGCAACAAGACCGAGCGTGAGCTGGGCCCGCCCAGCAACATCGTCACCGGGGTGATCAAGGCGCTGCGACCGCGCCAGTGGGTGAAGAACCTGCTGGTCTTGGTGGCTCCGCTGGCCGCCCTCGGCGACGACCTGCAGATCGACTCGACGCTGGTCATCCGGGTGGCGTTGGCCTTCGTGGTGTTCTGCATGGCGGCCTCCTCGATCTACCTGGTCAACGACGCCCGCGACGTCGAAGCCGACCGCGAACACCCGACCAAGCGCTACCGGCCGATCGCCGCCGGGGTGGTGCCGGAGGGGTTGGCCTACACGCTGGCGGTGCTGCTCGGAGTTGGCGCACTGGTGATCTCATGGCTGGTCACGCCCAATCTCGCGGTGGTGATCGCGGTCTACCTGGGCATCCAGTTGGCCTACTGCTTCGGCCTCAAACATCAAGCGGTGCTGGACATCTGCATCGTTTCCTCGGCCTACCTGATCCGGGCGATCGCCGGTGGCGCGGCCACCGACATCCGGCTGTCGCAGTGGTTCCTGCTGGTGATGGCGTTCGGTTCACTGTTCATGGCGGCCGGCAAGCGGTATGCGGAATTGCAGTTGGCCGAGCGCACCGGCGCCAAGATCCGCAAGTCGCTGGAGAGTTACACCAGCAGCTATCTGCGTTTCGTGTGGACGCTGTCGGCCACCGCCGTGGTGCTCTGCTACGGGCTGTTCGCCTTCGAACGCGACGGCGGCGAGGCCTCCTGGTGGGCGGTGTCGATCATTCCGTTCACCATCGCGATCCTGCGCTACGCGGTCGACATCGACGGCGGCATCGCCGGCGAACCCGAGGACATCGCGCTGCGGGACCGGGTGCTGCAATTGCTTGCCTTGGCGTTGATTGGAACGGTCGGTGCCGCAATCTACTTCGGTTGACACCCCGACCCTGAGCCGGCGGCCGAGCCTGCGCCGGGCGCCGACGGCGCCGGCCGCGCCGACCGCCGCCACCGAGACCCGCGGACCCGCGACCCCGCCGCCGTCGGCGCCGCCGACACCGCGGTTCCCGTTCTCGTTCTCCACCCGGATCAGTCTGTGGATCAGCCTGGTGGCGGTGTGCGCGTTGTTCGGGTGGGGCGCGTGGCAGCGGCGCTGGATCGCCGACGACGGCCTGATCGTGCTGCGCACCGTGCGCAACCTGATGGCCGGCAACGGCCCGGTGTTCAATGCCGGGGAACGGATCGAAGCCAACACCTCCACGCTGTGGACCTATCTGATCTACCTCGGCGGGCTCGCCGGCGGCCCGGTCCGGTTGGAGTACGTCGCGCTGGCGCTCGCGCTGAGCCTGTCGCTGGCCGGTGTCGCGCTGGTGATGCTGGGGACCGCCCGGCTGTACGCGCCCAGTCTGCAGGGCCGCCAGGCGCTGCTGCTGCCGACCGGGGTGCTGGTGTACATCGCGTTGCCGCCGGCCCGCGACTTCGCCACCTCGGGCCTGGAGAACGGCCTGGTCCTCGGCTACCTCGGTCTGCTGTGGTGGCTGCTGGTCGCTTGGTCGCAGGGTTTGCGGCTGCCGCGCCGGGAAAGCCGTTGGGCGGCAACCGGACCCTGGTTCACCGCGGTGCTGGCCGCGGTCGCCGGGTGCAGCGTGCTGGTCCGCCCGGAACTGGCCCTGATCGGCGGCGGCGCCTTGATCATGATGCTGATCGCCGCGCCGAACTGGCGCCGGCGTGGGCTGATCGTGGTTGCCGGTGGTCTGCTGCCGGTGGCCTACCAGATCTTCCGGATGGGCTACTACGCACTGGTGGTGCCGGGCACCGCGGTCGCCAAGGACGCCTCCGGCGCCAAATGGTCGAACGGGCTGACCTACCTGGCGAACTTCAATGCGCCCTATCTGCTGTGGATACCGGCGATCGCGCTGGTCGCCCTCGGTCTGCTGCTGAGTACCACCCGGACCCGGCCCTGGTGGGTGCACCACGAGGTGGCCAAGGACGCCGGCGCGCTGGCCCGGCTGGTGCAGAGCCCGCCGGCGGTGGTGACGTTCATGGTGCTCAGCGGCCTGGTGCAGGCCATCTACTGGGTGCGCCAAGGCGGCGACTTCATGCACGGCCGGGTGTTGCTGACCCCGGTGTTCTGCATGTTGGCGCCGTTGGCGGTCATCCCGGTGGTCAAACCGGACGGCACCCGGTTCTCCCGCGAGGCCGGTTTCCTGCTGGCCGGGGCGATGACGGTGCTGTGGGGCACCGTGCTGGCCTGGGCGCTGTGGGCGGCCAATTCACCGGGGATGGGCCCCGACGGCACCCGGGTCACCTACACCGGAATCGTCGACGAACGCCGGTTCTACGCGCAGGCCACCGGCCACGCGCACCCGTTGACCGCGGCCGACTACCTGGACTATCCGCGGATGCGCGCGGTGCTGGTGGCGCTGAACAACACCCCGGACGGGGCGCTGCTACTGCCGTCGGGCAACTATGACCAGTGGGACGTGGTGCCGGCCATCCCACCGCCGGATGACCTGCGCACCCCCGACTATCGCGGGCCGCACACGGTGTTCTTCACCAACCTGGGCATGGTGGGCATGAACGTCGGACTCGACGTGCGGGTGATCGACCAGATCGGACTGGCCAATCCGCTTGCCGCGCATACGGTTCGGCTCGGCGACGGCCGGATCGGACACGACAAGAACCTGTTCCCGGACTGGGCGGTGGCCGAGGGGCCGTGGCTCAAGGAGCACCCCTACGTCCCGCAGTACCTGGATGAGGGCTGGATCATCGAAGCCCAGGCGGCGCTGGAATGCCCGGCGACCGTCGCCAAGCTGGAATCGATCAGGATGCCGTTGACTCCGCGGCGGTTCCTGTCGAACATCGCGCACGCCTACGACTACACCAACTACCGGATCGACCGGGTTCCGCAGTACGAGCTGGAGCGCTGCGGACTACAGCAACCCGACCTGCCCGGCGAGCCCTACACGGGCTTGCCGGCCACCGGTCCGTGAGCCCGGTCGGTGGCCGCGGTAACACTTCGGCCTACTGCCGGCGATAGCCAATCGGACCACGGTGTGGCCCGGCAATGACGCCTGGTCAGACCATCCTGGTGAATCGCACCGGTCAAAGTGGGCAGGAGCTGCTGAAAGAGGGTCGAGCACAAAACCTGTGGTTGACTACACGGGCGCGCGGGCGGTGTGGCCGGGGTCGTCGAGGGACTCTGATGCGCGCAGCATACGAAAGATGGGATAGGTAGTTCTATGAAGTTCGCCGAGAAACTGCGTGGTGCATGGGGGCGCCGCCTCGTCGTCGGAGCAGCGGCTGCGGCCCTGCTGCCGGGCCTGGTGGGTGCCGTCGGAAACACTGCGACGGCGGGAGCGTTCTCCCGTCCGGGTCTGCCGGTGGAATACCTGGACGTGCCCTCTGCCGGGATGGGTCGCGACATCCGCGTCCAGTTCCAAAGCGGTGGCGAGAACTCACCCGCGGTGTACCTGCTCGACGGTCTGCGCGCGCAGGACGACTACAACGGCTGGGACATCAACACTGCGGCGTTCGAGTGGTACCACGGCTCGGGCCTGTCGGTGGTCATGCCGGTCGGTGGCCAGTCCAGCTTCTACGCCGACTGGTACAAGCCGGCCTGCGGCAACAACGGCTGCCAGACCTACAAGTGGGAGACCTTCCTGACCCAGGAGCTGCCGGCTTACCTGGCCACCAAGGGTGTGGACAGCACCCGCACGGCTGCCGTCGGTCTGTCGATGGCCGGTTCGGCTGCGCTGACCCTGGCGATCTGGCACCCCAACCAGTTCCAGTACGCCGCCTCGCTGTCGGGTTACCTGAACCTGTCCGAGGGCTGGTGGCCGATGCTGGTCAACCTGTCGATGGGTGATGCCGGCGGCTACGACGCCAACGACATGTGGGGCAAGACCGAAGACCCCAACAACGCGTGGGAGCGCCACGACCCGATGGTCAACATCCAGCGCCTGGTGGACAACAACACCCGGATCTGGATCTTCTGCGGTAACGGCAAGCCGGCCGAGGTCAACGGCAGCATCGCGGGCAACAACTTCAACGCGAAGTTCTTGGAGAGCTTCACGCTGCGCACCAACAAGACCTTCAAGGACAACTACATCGCCGCCGGCGGCACCAACGGTGTCTTCAACTTCCCGGCGGGCGGCACGCACGACTGGCCCTACTGGGGCGAGCAGCTGCAGGCGATGAAGCCGGACATCCAGCGGGTGCTGGGTGCGGTTCCGCAGGATCCGGCCGCGCTGGCCTCGGCCGAGGCGGCTTCGGCCACCGAAGGCGGCTGATCCGCGCCACGAAGTTCGACAGCGACGACGGCGGCGGCCCATTGGGTCGCCGCCGTCGGCGTTCCCGGCAGCCGTGGCGCGCCGATGTGGTTCACTACCCGAAGAAACGGGTGAGCAGTGAGGGATTGGCGATGCGGATGACCCTGCGGACGACGGTGCTCAGAATCCTGGGAGCCGTGCTGCTCCTGGCCGGAACCTGGACGGCCACCGCGCTGGCGCCGCAGGCGCACGCCGAGAGCGTCGAGTACCTGCAGGTGCCGTCGGCGGCGATGGGCCGCGACATCCCGGTGGCGTTCCAGGGTGGCGGGCCGCACGCCGTGGTGTTGCTGGATGCGTTCAACGCCGGCCCCGAGGTGAGCAACTGGGTCACCGCCGGCAACGCGATGAACACGTTGGCCGGTCGTGGTCTGTCGGTGGTCGCACCGGCCGGTGGCGCATTCTCGATGTACACCAACTGGGATCAGGATCCGAGCAAGCAGTGGGAGACCTTCCTGTCCACCGAGCTGCCGGACTGGCTGGCGGCCAACAAGGGTCTGGCCCCCGGTGGGCACGCCGTCGTCGGCGCCGCGCAAGGCGGCACGGCCGCGCTGAACCTGGCCGCCTACTACCCGAACCGGTACCGCTACGCCGGGTCGATGTCAGGCTTCCTGTACCCGTCGAACACCTTCGTCAACGGCGCCTTGCACGACGGCATGATGCGGTTCGGCGGGGTGGACACCAACCTGATGTGGGGCCCGGCCCAGGGTGGCCGGTGGAAGAACCACGACCCCTACCACCATGCGCAACTGCTGGTCGACAACGGTGTGCGGCTGTGGGTGTTCTCACCGCAGACCCTGACCGCCAGCGACCCCGCGGCCATGGTCGGCTACGCCGATCAGGCCCAGGGCACCAACCGATCCTTCTACGCCAAGTACCGCAGCATCGGTGGGGTCAACGCCAACTTCGACTTCCCGATCGAAGGCGATCACGGCTGGGGTTCGTGGGCTCCGCAACTCGGCGCCATGGCCGGTGACCTGGCACACCAGCTCCGGTAGCCGACGAGGCGCGGATCGAGTCAGCAGCAGTGACCGCCTGGGACGGCGGCCCGCCGAGGGCCTCGAAATTCACCGGTACGGTGGAATCGTGCTGACCAAGGCGTGGTCCCGGGGACCGGGTGCTCTCGCGGCTTCGGCGCTGATGGGCATCGTCGGCGCGGTGGCCGTGGTGGCCTGCGCACCCAGCGACAACGTGCTGACCTCCCCGGTCGGCCCGGCCGGTCCCGACGGCACGCATCCGGTGCTGGATGCCGACGATCTGGCCGTCACCCCGCAGCAGCGGGCCTACCTGGACGCGTTGAAGGCCGCGGGCGTGCAGCCCTCGAGTGCGCTGCTGGCATTGTCGATAGGGTCGTACATCTGCCAGGCGGTCGACGCCGGGCAGAGCACGCAGGCAGTCCGCGACTTCATCCTCCCGATGGTGCGGGGTGAATACAGTGACTCCAACCCGGGCGTCGCCGTGACGTCGATGACCTCCGAGGTCCGCGACACCACCGACGTCTACGTGCGTACCGCTACCGACGAACTCTGCTAGCAGGAGAAGATGGCTTCCTCTTCGCGCAACGCCACTCGGCGGCGCCACCGCATCCTGGCCTGGGCCGCCGCCGTGGCCGTGGCCGTCGTCGTGGTGCTGGTCGCCGTGATGATCTGGATCATGGCCCGCAAGCCGGACACCCCGCCGATCGCGGAACCGCCGGAGGCCGTGCCGACCTCACCCACCAAACCGGGTCAGAAGCCGCGACCGGAATTCCAGGACGCCAGCTGCCCGGACGTGCAGGCGCTGCTGATCCCCGGCACCTGGGAGTCGTGGCCCACCGAGGATCCGTTCAATCCGACCAAGTACCCGATCGCCTTGCTGCTCAACGTGTCCCGGCCACTGCAGGAGCAGTTCAGCACCGAACGGGTGCAGGTCTACACGGTGCCCTACACCGCGCAGTTCCATAACCCGCTGTCCAACGACGGCCAGATGTCCTACAACGACAGCCGGGCCGAAGGCACCCAGGCCGCGGTCAAGGCGCTCACCGAGATGTCCGAGAAGTGCCCGCTGACCAGCTATGTCCTGATCGGCTTCTCGCAGGGCGCGGTGATCGCCGGCGACATCGCCAGCGACATCGGCAACGGCCGCGGCCCGGTCGACGAGGACCTGGTGCTCGGTGTGACGTTGATCGCAGACGGCCGCCGCGAAGTGGGCGTCGGCCAGGAGGTCGGGCCCAACGCGCCCGGCCACGGCGCCGAGATCACGCTGCACGAGGTGCCGATGCTGTCCACGCTCGGCCTGACCATGAGCGGCCCGCGGGACGGCGGCTTCGGGGCGCTCAACGACCGCACCAACCAGATCTGCGCTGCCGGCGACCTGATCTGCGCAGCTCCCGACGGCGCCTTCTCGATCGCCAACCTGCCGCGCACCCTGGAAACGTTGGCCGGCGGAGCCGGGCAACCCGTGCACGCGATGTATGCCACGACGCAGTTCTGGCAAGTCGACGGTCAACCTGCCACCGAGTGGACCCTGAACTGGGCGCGCAACCTGATCGAGAACGCGCCGCACCCCAAACACGGGTAACGAGGCCATTGCGATTTGGTCCGGGCCCTACTGGCCCGTAACATTAAGAGGAAGATAAGACGTGTAGTCGTTGTCCCATCCGACTCAGATCCGCTCAGGCCGCACGGCCCTCGGTAGGATCGAGAGGTTTGAGTTCAGCGACCAGGACTCACGGGCGGTTCAGGCGGCGCCGAATGCGCAGCCGTCAGCCGCCCCGCTAGTCGTTTGCGAACAGGAGAGATGGCATGCCGTTCCACAACCCCTTCATCAAGGACGGCAAGATCGTATTCCCGGAAAACGCCAGCATCGTCGGGCACGTGGAGAAGTGGGCCAAGGTCCGCGGCGACAGCCTGGCGTATCGCTTCCTGGACTTCTCCACCGAACGCGACGGTGTGGCACGGGAATTGACCTGGGCCGACTTCAGCGCCCGCAACAAGGCCGTCGCCGCGCGGCTGCAGCAGGTCACCGAGCCCGGTGACCGGGTGGCGATCCTGTGCCCGCAGAACCTGGACTATCTGGTGGCGTTCTTCGGTGCGCTCTACGGCGGCCGCATCGCGGTGCCGCTGTTCGACCCGTCCGAGCCCGGTCACGTCGGCCGGCTGCACGCGGTGGTCGACGACTGCAAGCCGTCGGCGATCCTGACCACCACCGAGGCCGCCGAAGGCGTGCGCAAGTTCTTCCGCAGCCGCCCGGCCAAGGAGCGTCCGCGCGTCATCGCCGTCGACGCGATTCCGGACGAGGTGGCCGCCACCTGGGTCAGCCCGCCGGAACCGGACGAGACCACCATCGCCTACCTGCAGTACACCTCGGGTTCGACCCGGATCCCGACCGGTGTGCAGATCACCCACCTGAACCTGGCCACCAACGTGCTGCAGGTGATCGAGGCGCTGGAAGGCGAAGAGGGTGACCGCGGCCTGTCCTGGCTGCCGTTCTTCCACGACATGGGTCTGATCACCGCGCTGCTGTCGCCGATGATCGGCTACCACTTCACCTTCATGACCCCGGCCGCGTTCGTGCGTCGGCCCGAGCGGTGGATCCGCGAACTGGCCCGCAAGGAAGGCGACACCGGCGGCACCATCTCGGTGGCCCCGAACTTCGCGTTCGATCACGCCGCCGCCCGCGGCGTGCCCAAGGAGGGTTCGGAGCCGCTGGACCTGTCCAACGTGAAGGCCATCCTGAACGGCAGCGAGCCGATCTCGGCGGCCACCGTGCGGCGCTTCAACGACGCGTTCGGGCCGTACGGTTTCCCGGCCAAGGCGATCAAGCCGTCCTACGGTCTGGCCGAGGCGACGCTGTTCGTCTCCACCACGCCGAGCGCCGAGGAGCCCCGGATCATCTCGGTGGACCGCGATGAGCTGAACTCGGGCCGGTTCGTCGAGGTGCCCGACGATTCGCCCAAGGCCGTCGCGCAGGCCGGCGCCGGTAAGGTCGGGCTGGACGAATGGGCCGTCATCGTCGACGCCGAATCGGCCACCGAGCTGCCCGACGGCCAGATCGGTGAGATCTGGATCAGCGGTCAGAACATGGGCACCGGCTACTGGGGCAAGCCCGAGGAGACCGCGGAGACCTTCCACAACATCCTCAAGTCGCGGATCAGCGCGTCGCACGCCGAAGGCGCGGCCGACGACGCCACCTGGGTGCGTACCGGCGACTACGGCGCGTACTACGACGGCGAGCTGTTCATCACCGGCCGGGTCAAGGACCTGGTGATCATCGACGGCCGCAACCACTACCCGCAGGACCTGGAGTACTCGGCGCAGGAGGCCAGCAAGGCGCTGCGCACCGGCTACGTCGCGGCGTTCTCGGTGCCCGCCAACCAGCTGCCCGACGAGGTGTTCGAAAATGCGCACTCGGGGCTCAAGCGCGACCCCGACGACAGCTCCGAACAGCTGGTGATCGTCGCCGAGCGGGCCCCGGGCGCGCACAAGCTCGAAGTCGGCCCGATCACCGACGACATCCGCGCGGCAATCGCCGTGCGGCACGGTGTGACCGTGCGCGACGTGCTGCTGACCGCAGCCGGCGCCATCCCGCGCACCTCGAGCGGCAAGATCGGCCGCCGAGCCTGCCGGGCGGCCTACCTGGACGGCTCGCTGCGGGCCGGCAAGGTGGCCAACTCCTTCCCCGACGCGGGTGACTAGCAGCGAAGAAGAACACGAGCGAGCCGGAGGCGGCGGCGCCCGAGCGAGATTGAGGCCTGACGAATGTCCGAAGACCACGTGACTCCCGAAGAGGCAGCGTCGACGTCGCAGGCTCCGGCGGTGCCGGCTGCCCGCACCGAGCTGTCGGTACCCGAGATGCGCGCCTGGCTGCGCAACGCGGTGGCCGAGGCGATCAATCAGCCGCCGGACAGCATCGACGAGTCCGCCCCGCTGATCGAGCTGGGGCTGTCCTCGCGCGATGCGGTGGCGATGGCGTCGGACATCGAAGACCTCACCGGTGTCACGCTGACCGCCACGGTGCTGTTCCGGCACCCCACCATCGAGGCGCTGGCCACCGTGATCGTCGAGGGCGAGCCGGAACCGGAGAGCACCGACGGCGAAGACTGGTCGCGCGAGGTCGACGAGGACAACTACAACATCGCGATCGTCGGGGTGGCCACCCGGTTCCCCGGTGACCTGAACACCCCCGACCAGATGTGGGACGCCCTGCTCGCCGGCAAGGACTGCATCACCGACCTGCCGGAGGGCCGGTGGGAGGAATTCCTCGACGAACCGCGGATCGCCGAGCGGGTGGCCAAGGCCCGCACCCGCGGCGGCTACCTGTCCGACATCAAGGGTTTCGACTCGGAATTCTTCGCGTTGTCCAAGATCGAGGCCGACAACATCGACCCGCAGCAGCGGATGGCGCTCGAGCTGACCTGGGAAGCCTTGGAGCACGCCAGGATTCCGGCATCCAGCCTGCGCGGCACCAGCGTCGGGGTGTACATCGGCAGTTCCACCAACGACTACAGCTTCCTGGCGATGAGCGATCCGTCCATCGCCCACCCGTACGCCATCACCGGCACCGCGAGCTCGATCATCGCCAACCGGGTGTCCTACTTCTACGACTTCCGCGGCCCGTCGGTCGCGGTGGACACCGCGTGCTCGAGCTCGCTGGTCGCCGCGCACCAGGGTGTGCAGGCGCTGCGCAGCGGTGAAGCCGACGTCGCGGTGGTCGGCGGCGTCAACGCCCTGATCACCCCGCTGGTGACGGTCGGCTTCGACGAGGTCGGTGGCGTGCTGGCGCCGGACGGCCGGATCAAGTCCTTCAGTTCCGACGCCGACGGCTACGCCCGCTCCGAGGGCGGCGGCATGCTGGTGCTCAAGCGGGTGGCCGACGCGCGCCGCGACGGTGACCAGATCCTGGCGGTGATCGCCGGTAGCGCGGTCAACCACGACGGCCGCTCCAACGGACTGTTGGCGCCCAACCCGGACGCGCAGGAAGCCGTGCTGCGCAAGGCCTATCAGGACGCCGGGATCAACCCGCGCGACGTCGACTACGTCGAGGCGCACGGTACCGGCACCATCCTGGGCGACCCGATCGAGGCCGACGCGCTCGGTCGCGTCGTCGGCCGGGGCCGCGACGCCGACCGTCCGGCCCTGCTCGGTGCGGTGAAATCCAATGTCGGCCACCTGGAGTCGGCGGCCGGTGCAGCCAGCCTGACCAAGGTGACGTTGTCGCTGCAGCGCGGCAAGCTGCCGCCGTCGATCAACTACGCCGGCCCCAACCCCTACATCGACTTCGAGCGCGAACATCTCAAGGTCAACGACACCGTCTCGGACTGGCCGCGCTACAGCGGTCACGCCATCGCGGGCGTGTCCGGCTTCGGCTTCGGCGGTGCCAACGCGCACCTGGTGCTGCGCGAGGTGCTGGCCTCGGATCTGGTCGAACCCGAACCCGAACCCGAAGCGGCCCAAGACGAGTCGAGCGCTGATGACGCCAACGCGATCTACGTCGGCGGGGTCCGGATGGACGAGTACGGCGAGTTCATCGACGAGGACGACGACGATGACGCGCGCGGTGATGACGAGTTCTACGGCCGGGCTTCCGATGCCGAGCCCGAGCTGCCCGGGCTGACCGACGAGGCGCTGCGCCTGCTGGAGGTGGCGCGCGCGGAACTCGCCGCCAGTGAAGCCGCAGAGCCGACCAAGAATGTTGTACCGCTGGCGGTTTCGGCGTTCCTGACCTCGCGTAAGAAGGCCGCTGCAGCCGAGCTGGCCGACTGGATCGACAGCGAGGAAGGTCGGTCGTCCACGCTGGAATCGATCGGACGGTCGCTGTCCCGGCGCAACCACGGCCGCTCCCGCGCGGTGGTGCTGGCCCATGACCACGACGAGGCGATCAAGGGTCTGCGGGCGATCGCCGAAGGCAAGCAGCACCCGAGTGTGATCTCGGCCGACGGTCCGGTCACCGACGGGCCGGTCTGGGTGCTCGCCGGTTTCGGTGCGCAGCACCGCAAGATGGGCAAGAGCCTGTACCTGCGCGACGAGGTCTTCGCCGAGTGGATCAACAAGGTCGACGCCCTGATCCAGGATGAGCGCGGCTACTCGATCGTCGAGATGATCCTGGACGACTCGATCGACTACACCGACGAAACCGTCGACTACCCGATCGAAGTCGTGCAGGTGGTGATCTTCGCCATCCAGATCGCGCTGGGCGAGGTGCTCAAGGCGCACGGTGCGAAACCCGCTGCGCTGGTGGGACAGTCGCTGGGTGAAGCCGCCGCGGCGTACTTCGCCGGCGGTCTGAGCCTGGCGGATGCCACTCGTGCCATCTGCTCGCGCGCCCACCTGATGGGCGAGGGCGAGGCGATGCTGTTCGGTGAGTACATCCGGTTGATGGCGCTGGTGGAGTACTCCGCCGACGAGATCAAGACGGTGTTCTCCGACTTCCCCGACCTCGAGGTGTGCGTCTACGCGGCCCCCACCCAGACCGTCATCGGCGGGCCGCCCGATCAGGTCGACGCGATCATCGCGCGCGCGGAATCCGAGGGGAAGTTCGCCCGCAAGTTCCAGACCAAGGGCGCCAGCCACACCCAGCAGATGGACCCGCTGCTCGGTGAGTTGTCTGCCGAGTTGCAGGGCATCGAACCGCTGCCGTTGAGCACCGGCTACTTCTCCACCGTGCACGAGGGCAGCTACATCCGGCCCGGCGGCGACCCGATCCACGACGTCGAGTACTGGAAGAAGGGGCTGCGGCACAGCGTCTACTTCACCCACGGCATCCGCAACGCGGTGGATTCCGGGTACACCACGTTCCTCGAACTGGCGCCCAACCCGGTGGCGCTGATGCAGGTGGGTTTGACCACCATGGCCGCCGGTCTGCCGGACGCGCAGCTGATCGCGACGCTGGCCCGTAAGCAAGACGAGGTCACCTCGATGACCACGGCGATGGCGACCCTGTTCGTGCACGGCCACGACCTGGACTTCCGCACGTTGTTCACGCCCGCCTCGGCCGGTCTGGCCGGTGCGCTGGACTACGCGAACATCCCGCCGACGAAGTTCAAGCGCAAGCAGCACTGGCTGGACGCGCACTTCACCGGCGACAGCTCGGCGGTGATGCCGGGCAACCACGTCGCCACCCCGGACGGCAAGCATGTCTGGGAGTTCGCCGGCAGAGGCCAGACCGATCTGGCTGCTCTGGTGAAAGCCGCTGCCGCCCAAGTGCTTCCGGATGCCAAGCTGACCGCCTCGGAGCAGCGCGCGGTGCCCGCCGAGGGTTCGCGACTGGTCACCACCTTGACCCGGCATCCCGGTGGCGCCGCGGTGCAGGTGCACGCCCGGATCGACGAGTCGTTCACCCTGGTCTACGACGCGATCGTCACCCGCGGCGGTGCCGCGGCTGCGCTGCCGACCGCCGTCGGAGCCGGAACCGGTGTGGCCGAGCAGGTTTCGGAAGTCGCAGTGGTTGAACCCGAAGTCGAAGACGATGCCGCGATCCTGTCCGACAACCTGACCCAGGGCGTCAATCTGGGTGCCGGGTTCGCCAAGTGGTCCCCGGAAACCGGTGAGACCGTGGCGCAGCGGTTGGGCAGCATCGTCGGCGGCGCGATGGGCTATGAGCCCGAGGACCTGCCCTGGGAGGTGCCGCTGATCGAGCTGGGCCTGGATTCGCTGATGGCGGTGCGGATCAAGAACCGGGTCGAGTACGACTTCGACCTGCCGCCGATCCAGCTCACCGCGGTGCGCGACGCCAACCTGTACAACGTCGAGGAACTGATCAAGTACGCGATCGAGCATCGCGACGAGGTCGACCAGATCGCCGAGTCGCAGAAGGGCAAGACTGCCGAGGAGATCGCCGCCGAGCAGTCCGAACTGCTGGGCGGTGCGTCCACGGTCGCCGAGCTCGAAGCCAAGCTGGCCGAGGTCGGTCACCCGCTGGCCGGCGCCGAGTCCGATGCGGCCGCCGAGTCCGACGCGGCCGCCCCGACCGGTGCGATCCCGGCTCCGCCGACCGAGCCGTCCGGGCCCGCCGCAGCGATTCCCGCACCGCCCACCGACCCGTCCGGACCGACCGGTGCGATCCCGGCTCCGCCGACTGATCCGTCCGGCCCCGGCGCAGCCTCGCCCTCGGGTCCCTCCCAGGCGACCGCGGCTGCCGCGGCGGCCAAGGTGCTGACCCAGGAGGCGGTCACCGAGGCGCTCGGCGCCGACGTCCCGCCGCGCGACGCCGCCGAGCGGGTCACGTTCGCGACCTGGGCGATCGTCACCGGCAAGTCGCCGGGCGGCATCTTCAACGAGCTGCCGGCCGTCGACGACGAGACCGCGACCAAGCTTTCGGCGCGACTCTCCGAACGTGCCGAGGGCACCATCACCGTCGAACAGGTGCGCTCGGCTGCGACCATCGAAGAGCTGTCCAGCATCGTGCGCGACCAGCTCGAAGAAGGTGTGGTGGACGGCTTCGTCCGCACCCTGCGCGCCCCCAAGGAGGGCTCGAACGCGGTTCCGCTCTTTGTTTTCCACCCCGCCGGCGGGTCGACCGTGGTCTACGAGCCGCTGATCAAACGGTTGCCGGCGGACACCCCGATCTACGGCATCGAACGCGTCGAAGGCTCGATCGAGGAACGCGCCACCGAGTACGTGCCCAAGCTGCTCGAGCTGCACGACGGCCCGTTCCTGTTGGCCGGGTGGTCCCTGGGCGGGGCGTTGGCCTACGCGTGTGCGATCGGGCTGCGGCAGGCCGGCGCCGATGTGCGCTACGTCGGGCTGATCGACTGCGTGCGCCCGGGTGTGCCGATCGACCAGTCCCAGGCCGGCATGCGGGCCCGCTGGGACCGCTACGCCCGGTTCGCCGAACGCACCTTCAACGTCGAGGTGCCCGAGATCCCGTACGAGGAACTCGAGAAGCTCGACGACGAAGGCCAGGTCAAGTTCGTGCTCGACGTCGTCGCGCAATCCGGCGTGCAGATCCCGGGCGGCATCATCGAGCACCAGCGCACCTCCTATCTGGACAACCGGGCGCTGGACACCATCGAGATCCAGCCCTACGACGGGCACGTGGTGCTCTACATGGCCGACCGCTACCACGACGACGCGATCGTCTTCGAGCCCGCGTACGCCACCCGGCAACCGGACGGCGGTTGGGGCGAGCACGTCACCGACCTCGAGGTGGTGCACATCGGTGGCGAGCACATTCAGGCCATCGACGAGCCCTACATCGCTAAGGTCGGTGCACACATGAGCCAGGAGATCAGCAAGATCCAGGCCGAACAGGGCCAGAAAGGCGACTAGGCGTGGCTAGCGACACCGCGGGCACCCCCGCACCCAGCACCCCGGCAACCACCGCCGAAAAGCTCGCCGAGCTCCGCGCGCGGCTGGAATTGGCCAAGGAACCCGGCGGCGAGAAGGCGGTCGCCAAGCGGGATAAGAAGGGCATCCCGAGCGCCCGCGCCCGGATTCACGCGCTGCTCGACCCGGGTAGCTTCCTCGAGATCGGGGCGCTGGCCAAGACCCCGGGCGACCCGAACGCGCTCTACGGCGACGGCGTCGTCACCGGGCACGGCACCATCGACGGCCGCCCGGTCGGTGTGTTCAGCCATGACCAGACGGTGTTCCAGGGCTCGGTCGGTGAGATGTTCGGCCGCAAGGTGGCCCGGCTGATGGAGTGGGTGGCCATGGTCGGCTGCCCGATCATCGGCATCAACGACTCGGCCGGCGCCCGGATCCAGGACACTGCGACGTCGCTGGCCTGGTACGCCGAACTGGGTCGGCGCCACGAACTGCTGCGCGGCCTGGTCCCGGAGATCTCGCTGATCTTCGGCAAGTGCGCCGGCGGTGCGGTCTACTCGCCGATCCAGACCGACCTGGTGGTCGCGGTGCGCGACCAGGGCTACATGTTCGTCACCGGACCCGACGTGATCAAGGACGTCACCGGTGAGGACGTCAGCCTCGACGAACTCGGCGGCGCCGACGCGCAGGCCCGCTACGGCAACATCCACCAGGTGGTGGAATCCGAGGCCGCCGCGTTCCAGTACGTCCGGGACTACCTGAGCTTCCTGCCGGCCAACACCTTCGACGACCCGCCGACGGTGAACCCGGGCCTGGAGCCCGAGATCACCCCGCACGACCTCGAGTTGGACTCGATCGTGCCGGACAGCGACAACATGGCCTACGACATGATGGAGATCCTGCTGCGGATCTTCGACGACGGGGATGTGTTCCAGGTCGGCGAGAACGCCGGCCCGGCGATGATCACCGCGTTCGCCCGGGTGGACGGCCGGCCGGTCGGTGTGATCGCCAACCAGCCGATGCACATGTCCGGCGCGATCGACAACGAGGCCTCCGACAAGTCGGCCCGGTTCGTCCGGTTCTGCGACTCGTTCAACCTGCCGCTGGTGTTCGTGGTGGACACCCCCGGCTTCATGCCCGGTGTGGAGCAGGAAAAGGGCGGCATCATCAAGCGCGGCGGCCGGTTCCTCAACGCCGTGGTGGAGGCCGACGTCCCCAAGGTCACGTTCACCATCCGCAAGTCCTACGGCGGTGCGCACGCGGTGATGGGGTCCAAGCAGCTCTCGGCGGACCTGAACTTCGCCTGGCCCACCGCGCGCATCGCGGTGATCGGTGCCGAGGGTGCCGCGCAGCTGTTGGTGAAGCGGTTCCCGGACCCGACCGCCCCCGAGGTGCAGCAGATCCGCAAGGAGTTCATCGAGGGTTACAACCAGGGCATGGCGGTGCCGTGGATCGCCGCCGAGCGGGGCTTCATCGACGGTGTGATCGAGCCGCACGAGACCCGGCTGCTGCTGCGCAAGTCGCTGAGACTGTTGCGGGACAAGCAGATCAGCCGCGTGCAGCGCAAGCACGGCTTGACCCCGATCTAACCTTTACGCTGACCCTGCCCATCGTGAACCGTTAATTGCGTACGCATCGCCCGAGTGCCGGCGTAAACAATTCACGGTTCACGACGGGTTTGGGGGCTGGCTGTTCAGTTCGGGTCGCCGGCCGTGGTCGCGGTGCTGTCACCGAACCACTTCTCCTTGATCAGGTTGTAGGTGCCGTCCTCACGCATCTTGAACAGCGTCTGGTTGATCGGCTTGCGCAGCGGGCTGTGGATCGGGAAGACGAATCCCTGGTTCTCGTCCTGGAACACCGGTCCGGCCAGCACCGCCACGCCTTCGCCGCGGTGCGCCACGTAGTACCGCAGCACGGGCGCATCGCCCACCACCGCGTCGTAGCCCTCCTCGCGTAGCAGTCGGTAGGCCTCCTCGATGGTGCGCGTTTCGGTGGCCGGGATGCCCATGTTGCGCAGGTACTCGGTGGCGGTGGTGTCGGCGACGGCGGCCACCGATTTCTCGTAGAGATCCGCGGGACCGTGGATCTTGGAATCCAACTTGGCCACCGTCAAGGTGGCGCTGAGGTTGGCCGAGTAGAACGCGATGAACACGATTCCGGCGAACCCCCACAGGATGGCCATCGCCTGGGTGAGCGCTCGGGTCGCGGTGGTGCTGTTCTTACCGACCAACGAACCGATGCCCCAGCCGAACGACTGCACGATGCCCGGAAAGTAGGAGCGGGACACCACGGGTGACTCGGCGCGCCGCTCGACCAACCAGAACACGTGCGCCGGAATCACACTGACCACAACCGCGGCGCTCAACCAGATCAGCATGGTGCGCGACAACAACAGGTCGAGGTAGCCGCCGAGGCCCGGCACCGACGGGCGGGTGTCGTGCACCGGGACGATGATCTGCAGTCCGGCGTCCAATGTCGGTTGCGAGAAGTCGAAGATCCGTTCGCGGTCGGAGGTCAGCGAGATTCCGCCGACCGCGACGTCGGCCCGGCCCTCGCGGACCGCGGCCAACTGTCCGGATACGTCGCTGGTGTCGAGGAAGGTGGTGTCCCGATCCAAGCGTTTGGCGATCTCGTTCCACAGGTCGATGCTGAACCCGGTCAGTTCGCCGTCGGCGGTCTGCATCACGAACGGTTCCAGGTCGTGCACCGCGACGGTGACCGGCGGCTGCGGCTGAGGTTGTGGGTCGGGCTCGGCCGCAGCCGACGCCGCCAGCCCGGGGGCGCCGCCGAGCAGCAGCAGGAACAGCAACGCAGCGAGCAGCGCCGAGCACCTGCCGAGAGTCCGAGGCTCAGCCGACACGACGTCGATCCGCCGCCGGTTCGCCGAGCTCAGCCATTCCTGCACCATACTGAACCGCACGCTGCGGTAGCCGGGGGGTGCAGCGGCTCGGGCGCCACCGGCTTTAATGAACGGCGTGTCCAATCCCATCAACGGTCGGCATCTGGGTTCTGCCGCGGCTGATCCGCGGTTGGACCTGACCGACCTGTACGCGTTCCCGTCCCCGGCGGACCCGTCGCGCACGGTGCTGGCCCTGACCCTGCACCCGGCGGCCACCTCCTGGCATCCCGACGCGGTCTACCGGTTGGCCATCGACAACGACAGCGACCTGCGCAACGACATCGCGTTCAGCTTCGTGTTCGGTGAACCGGACGACGGCTCCGCGACCGTCGACGTCTACCTGGCCTACAACGACGACGCCGAGGCCGAGGCCGCGGTGGGTTCCCGGATCTTCGACGACGTCGAGGTGGCCATGGACAAGACCCCCGTGGTGCACGGCTCGGGCAGCTTCAAGTTCTTCGCCGGGCTGCGCTCCAACCCGTTCTTCGTCGACTTCGACGGCATCCAGAACCTGTTCGACACCTCCGCCGGACGCAACTACACCGCGCCCCGGCTGGGCCCGGAGTCACCGTGGACCGGGGTGGACGCCAATCTGGGCTCCAACGTGTTGGCGCTCGTGGTGGAGATGCCGACCTCGGCGCTGGGCGCGGTCCGGGAGGCGCGGGTCTGGGGTCGGGTCAGCGTGCGCCGCGACGGCAAGCTGGTGCACGTCGACCGGGTGGGGCACCCGCTGGTCAACGGCTTCTTCAACACCGACGAGACCGAA
Organism: Mycobacterium sp. NGS45; assembly: GCF_059812645.1. Taxonomy (NCBI): domain Bacteria; kingdom Bacillati; phylum Actinomycetota; class Actinomycetes; order Mycobacteriales; family Mycobacteriaceae; genus Mycobacterium; species Mycobacterium sp. NGS45. Next base: position 43,195 of record NZ_JCALDB010000012.1, read on the forward strand.
GCCGAATACAGCGCCGGGATACCGCGATTGGACCGGCAACGCTGGATCGGGTCCTTCATCCATCTGCTCGGCCAGACCGGCGGCTACACCCGCCCGAAGGCGATCGCGGCGCTGGACAACGAGGGCACGCTGCCGGACATGTTGCGCTACGACCCGGATCGGCCGGCCAAGTACCCCAACGGCCGGACCCTGCACGACGACGTGGTCGACTACCGCCTGGCGATGCTCACCAACGGCAAGTGCCCACCGCAGGGGCTACCGCCGCACACCGACACCCTCGACGTCTTCCCGTACCTGGGCGCGCCGCACTGATTCCCGCCGGGCAGCCGGTTCTGCAGTGGTTTCCGGCTGCTCGGCGGAGATCAGCTACGGCTTGATCCGGATCTGACCCGGCTTGGACAGCCCGGACCGGGTGGTCTCACCCAACTCGATCTGCGCGGGGTCGGCGTCGACGATGGTGTCGAACCGATGGATCGAACCCCAGTCCTGGCCCCAGTCCCGGGACAGGTAGGCGGCCATCACGTGGGCGCGCAGCAGCAGATCGGTCACGCCCAGCAGTCCGCCGTTCATGCCGTCCTGCCAGGTGTCGGTGCTCTGCAGCTTGGCGTAGTAGTCCGGGCTGATCCGGAACCGCGGGATCTCGGTGACGCCGTTGGCGTGCAGCATCGGCTGCTGGCACGGGAACACCAGGCCGACCGCCCAGTCCATCAGGACCGGTTCCTCGGAGCCGACGTACTCCTGCACCGAGCGCAGCTCGGGCACCCGCGGCGGGGTCACCGCCACCCAGTCGCCGCGGGCCAGCGAACCGTCGTCGGCGACCACCCGCACGTAACCGGCGTCGGCCGGGATCTGCTCACGCGGGTAGCGCAGGTTGCGCCAGGACGGTGTCGGCCCGACGTCGTAGGGGGTGACCCGACCGGCCGGCACCGGTGCGCCGTCCGGGCCGAGCCGGCCGTACTCCAACTCGACGGCCTGTCCCATGGTGCGGCCCTTGGCCACGCTGTCGCCGGTGATGGTGCCCGCGGCGGTCACCACCACCAGCGGGTGGGCATCATCGGGGGCCGGCAACTCGTACCAGGCCGAGGTCAGCAGCGCGGGCTGCTGCGGGCCGTCGGTGTAACTGCCGGCGATCGGCACCCGGTCCGGGTCCAGCCCGTAGGGCAGCGGAACCGTGGACCCGTTGATGCCCGGCGACTCCAACTCCTTGGGCTGGTCCCAGTCGTAGTCGGTGCCCGGTTTCGGATTGTTGAGCCGAATCGATTCGGCCACAATGCGTTCCGGCACGCCGTTGGCGTCAAAGCCGACCGGTTTGGTGCCGCCGAGCGGGCCCAGCTCGCCGAACGGCCCGCCGACCGGGGTCAGGAAACCGTCGTTCGGGTCCGGCTCCACCAGCACGTCGTCGGCCATCCCGCAGCCGCCGGTGAAGGCGCGCAGGTTGGCCCAGGCGTTCGAATAGGTCGGGTACTGGCGCACCGCGCCGATCAGCATCGAGGCCACGAACACCAGCACCATGAACCCGGACAGCACCGGCATCGCCCAGCTGGACAGCGCCAGCGTCACCGGGCCTTGGCCCTTGTCGCGCGGGGCCAGATGCAGCCAGAACGCGTACAGCGCCGCGAGCCCGAACAGCACGAAGAACATCGTCGAGACCGTCACGCCGCCGATCGCGGGCACGTCGTTGTTGAACGGCACCCCGAACGTCGAGACGTACCACCAGCCGTTGGTCGAAGCCCAACACAGCGCCATCACGAACAGCAGCGCGGCCAGGAACGTCATCCGGTTGCGGGCCCAGCGCAGCACCGCCGGGGACACCAGCACGGTGGCCAGCGCGGCCATCGCGGCGCCCACCGCGGCGAACAACCCGAAGTGATGCACCCACTTGGTCGGGGTGAACATCAAGAAGAACACGGTCGCGAAGATGATGCCCATCAACCGCCAGGCCGGCCCGCGCGCCACCCCGGGCACCCGCTTGCGGCGCAACATGATGAACATCGCGGTGAACAGGCTCAGCGCGGTGATCATGAAACCGAACCGGCGCGAGATCGAACCGTCCACGGTCTGCAGGATCAGGTAGTAGTAGCGCAGGTTCTCGGTGTACCACTCCTGGCTGGGGCCGATCGCAGTGCGGATCCGGGTGGCCTCCAACACCGTCGCGAAGGTCTGGTCGGCGAACACCACCGTCAGCACCACGGTGCCGGCGGCCAGCAGCGGCAACAGCAGCGGCCACAACCCGACCTGGCGGCGGCGTCGCATCAGGATGCGCAGGATCGGGCGGCCGCCGGCCACCAACGCGGCGACCGCGATCAGTCCGGTGGGCTGGATGCCCAACGTGAACGCCGCGGTCACGATCGCCAGCGCGGCCGGGGTCAGTCGACCCGAGCTGATCGCACGCTCGATCAACACGTAGGTGATCAGCGCGCCGGTGGCGATCTGACCCTCCGGGCGCAGCCCGTTGTTGAACGGCATCCACGCCGCGATCAGCACCATGCCGGCGGTCCACAGCGCCGGGCGGCTGGCCAGCACGGCCGGCCCGAGCCGCGGTAGCACCTCGCGGGACAGCAGCAGCCAACAGATCAGCGAACAGATCAGGTCGGGCAGCCGGATCCAGATGCTGGCGTCGCTGACCATCGTCATCAGCGCCAGCAGGTTGTAGTACCAGCCGAACGGATCCTCCGGGCTGCCGAACCAGCGGAAGTAGTTCGACATGTACCCGGCGTGCTCGGCCACCCGGGCCATCCCCAGGATGTAGCCGTCATCCGAGGAGTTGGCCCCGGCGATGTACCAGACGATGAACGTCGCGATGACGGCGACGTCGACCGTGGTGAAGGTGCGCCAGCGGGCCGGGATCCAGCGCTGCATCCGGCGCCCGTCCAGGCGGTCCAGCCGCCACAGCGCCAGCAGCGCGACGATCGTCGAGAGCACCCCCAACACGATCGCGACCAACTTCAAAGTGGTTGGCGTACTGGTGAATCGGGTGTCGATGGTGGCGTCGAAGCGCAGGCCTTCGGGCGCCGGTCCGGTCAAATCGGTGAACACCCCGACGATGGCCGGGCGCAGGTTCGGATCGGCGAACTGTTTGCGCAGCGGGCCGCCGTCGTCCTCGTCGGTCAGCCCGACGAACTCCGCGGAGGTGCCGGACTGATCCGAGCGGATCTCCAGTGTCGAGCAGCCGGTCAGCTCCGCCCGGTCCACCGACAGCAGCGGCACGTTGCGGTCGGTGACGTCGACGCGGTCCTCGGTGACGTTGACCAGCAGCGCGTGCAGCGCGGCCTGCTTGCCTTCGGCCGGCGCGGTGCCCAACACCAGGCCGCCGTCGGCGGGCACCTCCCGCAGCACCTGGCACGGGATGCTGGCCTCGAGCTGCACCGGAGCCTGCGCGATCAGCGGTGCGGTCACGTTGCTCAGCTGACCGTTCTGCGGCCAGGTCAGGTTGGCGGTGGTCTGCACCACCGGCAGCAGCGGGGTGGCCACCGCCATGACGATGCCGAGCAGGCCGGCCACGATCGCGACCCAACGGGTGATCGCGACGTCGCGGGATCCGGGGTCCTCGGCGGCGGTCGGCGGGGCGGGGACGGTTGTGGTCATGGCAGGGCCCTGATCGGTCCGGGGCGGTACCAGCCGAAGACGCGCTGGACGCCGGTGTCGACGACGGCGTCGGGCGCCGCGGAGGCGGGGACGACGCGGATGAAGCGCTCGATCGAACCCCAGTCCCGGTACCAGTCGTCACGCAGGTAGGTCGGGACGGTCGCGGTGCTCAGCAGCGCCTGGATGAACAGGAACGGGCCGCCGTCGTCGGCGGACTGCCACTGGTTCGACGACACCACGATTTGCTTGAAGTTCGGCAGGATCCGGAACTCGGGCAGCTCGGCGATCCCGAGCCGTTCGGTGAACGGCCGCTGGCACGGGAAGTTGGCCGCGGTGGCGATATCCATCAGCACCGGGGTCTGCGCACCCAGGAACTCGCTGGCGGTCTGCAGGATCGGCACCCGCGGCGGCGTGAACGCGAACCACTGATCCTCGGACAGGTTCGGGTCTTCGGCCACGATCCGCGCGACGTTGGCTTCCGGCGGCGCCCAGCTGAGCGGGAAACGCAGGTTGCGCCAAGCCTTTTGCGGGATGACGTCGATCGGCTGCACTTCGGCCAGCTCTTGGAAGGAGCCGTCCGGGCCGCGCACACCCCACTGCAGCTTGAGTGACTGGCCGTAGTTGAACGCGCCCTCTTCGTCGTAGGACCAGATCGCGCCGGCGGCCGCGACGGTCACCAGCGGCCGGTCCGGGGTGCGTGCCGGCAGCTCATACCAGGCCGAGGTGGCGGTGGCCGCCCGGGAGTTCTCCCCGTAACTGCCCATCACCGGGGTGGTCTTGGGGTCCAGGCCGAACGGCAGGAACACCCGCGAGCCGTTGACGCCTTCCGGGCCGTAGCCGCCGCCGGTGCCGGCCGCATACGCGTTACCGACGTTGGGTTTGTCCGGGGGGCCGTCGGAGTTCACCGTGCCCGGGTTGCCGACCACGGGTTCGGCCGGTTCGAGTGTGTCGTTGACGCCGTTGGGGGTGAAGCCCACCGGTGTGGCACCGCCCAGCGGGCCGTACCGGCCGTACTGCTGGCCCGGCACCGGTGTCAGCATGCCGGCGTTGGTGTCGGCTTCGACCAGGACGTCGTCGGCCATGCCGCAGCTGTCCGGGCCCAGACCCGAGGTCAGCGCCGCCAGGTTGGCCTTGCCGGTGGTGTAGGTGGGGTAGCGCTGCACGAAGCCCTTGGTCATCGAGCCGACCTGCAGCAGCACCATCAGGACCGCGACCACCAGCAGCGGCGTGGACGCCAGCACCCGGTTGCGTCGGGTGTTGGCCACCTCGGTGTGCCCGGCGTAGTCGATCCGGAAGTGCAGCCAGCCGGCCAGCAGCCCGGTGATGATGGCCAGTACCAGGAACATCGACGTCACCGGTTGGCCGAGCAGCACCGGTTGGCGGTCGAACCACGGCACGCCGTAGTTGCCGACGTAGAACCAGCCGTTGATCCCGGAGGTCGCCCAGGCCAGCACGAACAGCAGCGCGGTCACGTACAGCGCCAGGTTGCGTCGGCTGTGCAGCCCGACCCGGGAAAACGCGAACGCGGTCACCGCGCCCAGTGCGCCGGCCAGCCCGGCGAACGCGCCGAACTGCACGGCCCACTTGGTCGGGGTGAAGGTCAACAGCAGCAACCCGACCGCGGTGCTGCCCAGCAGCCGCCACAGCGGACCCGATGCGGTGCCGGGCACCCCGCCGCGACGCAGCTGCACGGTCAGCAGACCGAACAGGCACAGCAGCATCAGCAGCACCGCGAACCGGCGGGTCATCGACCCGTCCACGCTCTCCTCGACCGTGAGGAAGTAGTAGCGCAGGAAGTCCTGGTACCAGGCGATGGTCGGGCCGATCACGTACTTGATCCGGGCCGACTCGGCGACGGTGGCCAGCGTCTGGTCCCGGAACACCACCACGAACAGCAGTGCGGCCGCCCCGGCCAGCGCAGCGAGCGGCGCGAGCACGCCGTCGCGGCCGCGCCGGGCCTTGATCACCCGGACCAGGCCGCGGGCTCCGACCAGCAGCGGGGCCAACGCGACCAGGCCCTGCGGGGCCGTCGTCGCGCTGAACACCGCGACGATGATCGCGACCGCGGCCGGCCACAGCCGTCGGGAACCGATCGCGTTCTCCACCAGCGCCCAGACCGCCACCACCGCGAACGCGATCAGCGGCTCGGGGCGCAGTCCGTTGTTGAACGGCAGCCAGGCGGCCAGGAACACCGCGGCGCCGGTCCACACCGTGACCTTGTTGTTGGACAAGGTGCGGCCCAGCCGGGGCAGGGCCCAGCGGCTCAGGATCAACCAGGTGGCGATACCGGCCAGGGTCGCGGGCAGCCGCATCCACACGCCGGCCGTGCTGATCTGGGCCAGCTGTGCGAGCACCGACTGGTACCAGTCGAACGGTGCCTCGGTGGCCCCGAAGTAGCGGAAGTAGTTCGCCGAGTAGCCGGCCTCCGAGGAGATCCGGGCGATGGTCAGGTTGTAGCCGTCATCCGAGGACGTCGCGCCGACCAGATGCCAGAGCAGCAGCGTGCCGATCACGCCGACGTCGGCCAGCCAGGTCGACAGTCCGACCCGGGTGAACCGCCGCCACGCGTGCGGCACCCGGCGGCCGCCGCGCCGGTCCAGCGCAGCCAGCGCGAAGATCGAGGCCAGCACGCAGCCGACACCGAGCACCATGGCCGCGAGTTTGAGGGTGGTGGGCGTGCTGATGAATCGGGTGTCGACGTCGACGCGCGCGCTCAGGCCTTCCTGCGGCGGCACCTTCAGGTCGGAGAACAGGCCCGCCACTTGCGGCTTCTTCTCGGCCGGCAGCACGCCGACGGCGTCCGGGATGCCGATGAAGTCGGCACCCACCTCGCCGGCGTTGGCCCACACGTGCAGCGTGCTGCAGGCTCCGTCGTTCACGTCCTGGCGGGGCGCGGCCGCGGCCACGGTGTCGCGGAACGCGACGAACACGGTCTCGGTGTTGGCGCGGACGAACAGGCCGTTGCGGCCGGCGTCGATGCCGGCGGCCGGGATGGTGGACAACACCACACCGCCGGCCGGCGGCAGGCTGGCCACCGCCCGGCACGGGATCGACACGTCGAGGGCTTGCGGGGCGCCGGAGACCAGCGGCGCGGTCACGTCGGCGACCAACCCGTCGGCGCCGGGTGCCTGCGGCCAGTGGATGGTGGCGGTGGTCTGGTTGACCGGCAACAGCGGGACCAGAGCGCACAGCACGACTCCGGCGAGACCCGCGAGGATGGCGATCAGGCGGGCAATCCGGAGGTCTGGCACGAGGGTCGATGGTATTCGACCGGGATGAGAGCCCGGCCGATGCGTACCGCGCGCCGTGGCGGCAGGGCGAGGATTAGCGGTGATTCAGGTCAGACCGGCGGCTTCAGCGGGCAGTGTCAAGGACCGAACGCACATCGGTGTGGGAAAAGTCGCTTCCGACATAAAGCAGAGGTTGGTTGCGGTGCAGGGCCAGGGCGTAACTGAAGCAGTCGCCGAAATTGAGTCGGGCTGGATGCCCGGAACCGCGGCCGTAGGTGAGATAGGCCTGACGGGCAATCAGGGCGTGCTCGGCGGTGAACGGAACGACCTCGAGGCGGATCGCGGCGAGTAGCGCGTCGAAGCGGGCCGAGCGGACCGGGTCCCGGCGGCCATCGGCAACCAGATATAGCTCGACCAGGGTTGGCGCCGAGATCGCAACGCCGGGGGCAGCTTCGAGAGCGTCGACGACGGCAGAAGCGGTCGGTTCGCTCTGTAAGACGGCGATGATCGCCGACGTGTCCACGATCACCGAGGCATGCCGGTTTCGTCGTCGTAGAGCTGATTCTCGATGTCGCGGAGGTTCACGTCGCGGAACGCATCCTGTGCTGCCGTCACAGCCGTGCGGATCCGGCGGGACCGCGCGGCATCCGATATCTCGGAGTCGATCGCACTGAGCTTGGCGTGCACGGCCATCTCGACGGCGGTGGTCTGACTGACGCCGAGTCGGCGGGCCAGTTCACGCACCGCTGCGTGCACCCTCTCGTTCTTGATGTTCAAGCTCACGGCCAGATTCTACCGTCAGGAGCTGATTTCTACCTTCATCGTTCGGGTTGCTCAGCAGGCCGCATCAGGTCTTGCGCAGCGGCGCCGGGCTCCAGAACCCGCTGCGGATTGCGCTACCGAGTTCGAGTTCGGCGGGCCGCGCGTCCGGATAGAACTGATCCAGCCGCTGCAGCGAGCCCCAGTCCCTGAACCAGTCGTCGCGCAGATAGGTCGGCACCGTCTCGGCGCGGAACAGCAGTTCGGTGAGGCCCAGCGGGCCGCTGCCGATGTTGTCCATCACCGGAGAGTTGGCTTCGGCGCCGAACCGGTCGGGCAGGATGCGCCACTTGGGCACCTCGGTGACGCCGTACTGGTGGCCGAACGGGCGCTGGCACGGGAACGCCAGACCCACCAGCCAGTCCAGCAGCACCGGATCCTGCGAGCCGACGACGTCCTGCAAGGTTTCCAGCTGCGGGATGCGCGGCGGGGTGAGTGCGATCCAGTGCTGGGCGGCCAGGTCGTCGTCGGTGGAGACCAACCGGATCTGGGTGGCGTGCTCGGGGATCGCGGCCAGCGGGGCGCGCAGGTTGCGCCAGGCCGGGACCGCGCCGATGTCGGCGAAGCCCAGCGAGCCACCCGGTTTGCCGTCCGAGCCGGCCCACTGCACCACGACCTCGCCGGGGTCGAACCGGCCGGCGGCCGACACCACGATCAGCGGCCCGGCCGCGTCGCGCGGCGGCAGTCGGTACCAGGCCGAGCGCAGCACCGCGGGCTGTTGCACGCCGGCGCGCCAGCTGCCCAGCACCGGGGTGGTGGCCGGGTTCAGCCCGTAGGGCAGCCGGGCCCGCGACCCGTTAATGCCGGTGGTGGCGGTGGTGCCGCCTTCGGTGCCGCCGGTGGCGTTGGTCTCGTCGTCGCCGTCGGTGTCGGCGAAATTGCTGCTGCCCTGCTGTTCCATCACGTCGTCGGGGGAGACGTCGGACGGAATGCCGTTGGGCGAGAAGCCGGTCGAGGTCACCGCGCCCAGCGCCACGCCGGGTGGGCCGGTGACCGGCTGCAGCAGCCCGGCGTTGGCGTCCTGTTCGACCATGACGTCGTCGGCCAGACCGCAGGTCTTACCGGTCAGGGCCTGCAGGTTGGAGCGGCCCACCGACCAGGCCGGGTACTGCGCGATCATGCCCAGCGTCAGCGACACCACCTCGAAGACCACCAGCACCCAGGCGGCGATCCCCAACGGCGAGTGCAGAATCCGGCCCCACCGGGTCGGCTGCCACGGGCGTTCACCGCGCGCCGAGAAGTGAATGACGGTGGCCGCCAGCAACAGCAGCAGCGACAGGCCGAGCAGCATCGTGGTGAAGCCGAACCGCCACTCGGGGAACTGGTTCGACCACGGCACCCCGAAGTTCGACACGTACCACCAGCCGTTGACGCTGGCGAACGCCAACGCCGTCAGGAACAGCACCACGGCCGCGAACACGGTGCGGTTGCGTCGGGACTTCATGGCGTGCGCGGCCACCGCGACCGCGGCCAGTGCACCCATCGCGCCGGCCAGTCCGGCGAACACCCCGAAGTGGTGCGTCCACTTGGTCGGGGTGAGCATGAGCGCCAGGAACGACACCACCGTGATGCCGATGATGCGCCGGGCCGGGCCGGCCGCGGTGCCCGGGATGCGGCCCTTGCGCAGCGCCATCGCGATCGCCACCGCAAGCGCGACGATCAGCGCCAGCACCGCGAAGCGGCGCGCCACCGAACCGTCCGGGGTGGGCAGGAACAGCCGCTCGTAGCGGACGTGCTCCTCGAACCAGGCCAGGCTGGGGCCGACCGCCGACTTGAACGACGAGGCTTCGATCTCCCCGGCGAAGGTCTGGTCGCGGAAGATCAAGATGGCCGCACAGGTGATCGCGGCGCTGAGTGGGGCCAGCATGGTCAGCAGGCCGAACCGCCGGGAACGGCGGTGCAAGATGGTGCGCAGCGGTCCGACGGCCACCAGCAGTGCACCGATCGAGGCCACCCCGGTGGGCCCGGAGAACAGCGTCAACGCACCCAGGATGCACGCGATGGCCAGCGGCAGCAGCCGGCTGGTCGCCACCGCGCGTTCCACCGAACACCAGGTCAGCAGGATGCCCAGGGCGATGATCGGTTCCGGGCGCAGGCCGTTGTTCAGTGGCAGCCAGAACGCCAGGAACATGCCGGCCGCGGTCCACGCCGCCGCGTTGCTGCGCTTGACCGCATCACCGAGCCGGGGCAGCACCTCGCGGCTGAGCACCCACCAGCAGGCCAGCGCCATCAACAAGGTGGGCAGCCGCATCCAGATGCTGGCGGTGGACACGTGCGCCCACAGCGCCAGCAGGTCGTAGTACCAGCCGAACGGCGCCTCGGGGGTGCCGGCCCAGCGGTAGTAGTTGGCCATGTAGCCGGCGTTTTCGGAGACCCGGGCCATGGTCAGGATGTAGCCGTCGTCGGAGGTGTTGGCCCCGACGAAGTGCCACCACACCAGCACTGCGGTGACCACGCCGTCCAGCGGCCGCAGCGACCACCAGCGCGGCGGCAGGATGCGCCGATGCCGCACGCCGTCGGCGGTGTCGAGCACGTGCAGGGCGATCAGCGCGATGATCGTCATCAGCACGCCCAGGATCATCGCGGCCAGCTTGATCCAGGTCGGCGCGCTGCTGTACCGGCTGTCGATGGTCGCCGAGAAGCTCAGTCCGTCCGGCGCGGCCCCGGACAGGTCGGTGTACACGCCGACGATCTGCGGCCGGAAGTCATAGCCGCCGCGCTCACCGCGCAGCGGATCGGTCGGTTCCTCGGGGTTGGCGTCGATCGAGTCGGCCTGGGTGAGCCCGACGAATTCGCCGGTCACCTTGTCGGCGCGCGCACTGAAGGTCAGGTATTCGCAGTCCGGGCCGAGCACCGCCGACAGCGGCGCCACCACCACCGGGGTGTTGCGCACCACGACGGCCAGGTTGTCGCCGGCCCGCTCGATCAGCAGGCCCCGGTCGACGGCCTTGGGGGCTTGTTTGGGCACCGTGGACAACAGCACCGTGCGGTTGCCGGTCAGCCCGGCCGCGGCCTGACACGGCACCCGGATCTCCAGGTCGGTGGGGACATAGGAGATCAGTGGTGCGGTGACGCTGTCCAGCGCGCCGTTCTGCGGCCAGTTCAGTTGCGCGGTGGTCTGCTTGACCGGAAGGAACGGGGTGGCCAGGGCCAACAAGGTTCCGAGCAGACCGGCGACGACGGCAACGATCCGCGCGGTCCGGTAGTTCGTCCCCGCCTCGGTCACGGAGGTAGATGGTAACCGGCCCGGTTAAGGGCCCGTCAGTCCTGGCTCCGGATGGCCAGCACGAACGGGCCGATCTCGGTGACGGTGAAGTGCTCGGCGAACAACGCCGACGGCAACTCCACGGTGTAGCGGCGCACGTTGGGCTGGTTCGGGTAGACATCTTCGGCCAACCGCAGGGTGTAGGTGGCGCTGGACCCCGAGCCGGATCCGCGGCGCAGCAGGAAGACCGACGGCGGCGCCCACGGCAGCGCGTCCAGGCGCGCGACGAACTCGTCGGCGTCGTCGAGGTCGGCCCAGCTCTCGATCTCGGCGGCGCGCGCGTCGAACTGCGCCAACGGGTTGGCGTAGTGCGAGGTCAGGCCCTGGAAACCGAGATAGGGATAGAACGCCAGGAAGCCGTAGTCGGCGGTCAGCACCACGGTCTGGCTGCGCGGCCGATCGGTGGCGGCCTGGATGGTCTCGTCGATCTGCGGGTAGTACTTCTCCGACCCGGGCGGACGCTGGTCACCGCGCTGGCCGTAGCCGTCGGTGTCGGTGTAGGCCACCGCCAGGTCGGGGCGCAGCACGTCGGGGATGTCCTGGCTGAACGCCATACCGCCGAGCAGGCCGATCGCGGTCGCCACGCCCAGCAGCTTGCGGTTCCACCGGGTGGCCGCGGCCACCGACAGTTCCAGGAAGCCGAACGCGCCGGCGGCGGCCAGCAGTGTGGTCAGCGTGGGCTGCAGCCGGAACGACAGCAGTGTGGTGCCGGCCAGTGTGGTCAGCATCGACAGCAGCGACCACAGGTAGACGGTCAGCACCCCGACCGCCAGCGCTCCGGCGCGCACCGAGGTGCGGGCGCGCGCGATCAGCCACAGGGTGCCCAGCATGCACAGCGCACCCAGCAGCGAGAACTGCAGCATCGGGAAGGTCAGGACCGCGCCGTCGGCCGGCAGGTAGTGCTGGGCGCTGCCGGTGTCCGACAGCGGTTCGCGCAGGGCGCGCAGCAGGAACGGTGCCCAGGTGATCAGCGCGATCGCCACCGAGATGACCGCGATCACGGCGAGCCGCAGCAGCGGCTCGATGCGCCGCCGGCTGATCGCCAGGGCCACCGCCATCACCGTGACGGTCAGCGCGGCCAGACCGAGCAGCAGGGTGTAGAACGTCGCGGTCACGCCCAGGAAGATCCCGACGCCCAGCAACGCGGCCCACCCCTTGCGATTTCGGTGCGCTGGGGGGCGCTCAGCGCCCCCCAGCGCACCGAAATCACCGGCTCGCAGACCGGACCAGGCCAGCACCAGCACCGGCGCCAGCAGCACCGTGACGATCGCGCTGTACGGCTCGGGTGAGGCGTAGGCCAGCGTGACCGCGGCGGTCGCGACGGTCACCACCAGCGCGTACTCGAACCGGATCATTGCGTTCCAGAGCACGAACGCCAGCACCACCGCGATCGCGATCGAGGTGATCGCCCACGGCTTGTACATCTCCCAGGCCGGTATCCCGGTCAGCGCGGCGGCCCGGCCGCCGAGCCAGAACCAGCCGGGCGGATAGAACGGCGGCAGCCCGGCGTAGGTCATGTCCTGCAGCGCGGGGCTGTCGGCCAGTCGGGTCAGGTATTCGGTGCGGAACTGCTGATCCACCGAGATGCCGAACAGGTACAGCTTGGTGGCGCCCAACGGCATGCCCAACGTGGTGACCACGAACGCGGTCAGGAACAGCACCGCGGTCAGTTCGGCCAACCATCGTCGTCCCTGCCGCCACAGCCAACCCGCACCCAACAGTGCTGCCAGGCAGGCGAATTGGCCGACTGTGGTCAGCGCATGCAGTTGGTTCGAGGACGGGAACGCCGGCCACTGCACCCGGCTGATCGCCACCAGCGCCAGCACGCAGACGACGACGGCGATGGCGGTGGCCGCCACCATGCGGCCGCCCACCTGCAGCGGCCGGGCCAGCGTGCGATTCATGTCAGAGCGGCAGCTTGCGGAAGACGGGCCGCGGGATGTGCCGGATCACCGACATCAGCGCCCGCACCGGGCCGGGCGCCCAGATCAGCTCCTTGCCCTTGGCGGCGGCGGTCACCGCCAGTTCGGCGACGTCCTCCTTGTCCACCGTGAACGGGGCTTCCTTGGCGCCGGTGGCCTTCCAGTGCTCCAGCGTGGTGGTGGTGCGCACCTGGCCGGGCCGGATGACCAGCACGCGAACCCCGAACTCGCGCAACGCTTCTGAAAGGCCCAGGTAGAAACCGTCCAGGCCGGCCTTGGTGGAGCCGTAGACGAAGTTCGAGCGCCGGACCCGTTCGCCGGCCACCGAGGACATCGCGATGATCTGACCGCTGCCCTGCTCGCGCATCTTGGCGCCGATCAACACCCCCACCGACACCGCGGCGGTGTAGTTGATCTGCGCGGTGGCCACCGCCTTGGCCTGGTTCTGCCACAACTCCTCGGCGTCGCCGAGCACCCCGAACGCCACGATCGCCACGTCCACGTCGCCGGCGGCCCAGGCCGCGTCGATCAGCGCCGGATGCGAGGCGGTGTCCAGCGCGTCGAAATCCAGGTATTCCACCGAAGTAGCGCCGGCGGCCTCCATCTGGGCGATCGCCGCCTCACGGCGCGGCGAGTTCGGCAGGTCGGCCAGGATCACCCGGGCTCGGGCGTTGCGCAGATAGCGCGCGCAGATCGCCAGGCCGATCTCGGAGGTTCCGCCGAGCAGCAGGATGGCTTGCGGGTTGCCGGTGGCATCGATCATCGAAAGCGGGGCCTTTCTACAGCAGTTCGAGGCGTCGGGCCATGTCGGAGGCGAACACGCCGTGCGGGTCGGCCTTGCGCCGGGTCGCGATCCACTCGTCGATCCGCGGATACATCCGGTGGAACCGTTCGGCGTTCACCCGGGAGTCCTTGGCGGTGTACACCCGGCCACCGAATTGCATTGCGCGGTCGTCGAGTTCGTTGAGGAACTCGTTGACCCCGGGCTTGTTCGGGAAGTCCATCGCGACGTTCCAGCCGGCCATCGGGAAGCTCAGCGGTGCCCGGTTGCCCGGTCCGAACAGCTTGAACACGTTGAGCGCCGAGTAGTGCCCGCTGCGCTGGATCCAGCGGATGATGTCCTTGAACTCGTCCAGCGCATCGGGCGGCACCAGGAACTGGTGCTGCGCGAAACCCGCTGGGCCGTAAGCATTGTTCCAGCCGCTGACCAGATCGAGCATGTGGTAGAACTGCGACAGGTTGAGGATCTTGCCCTGGTAGTTGCCGCCGAGCCGGTAGTACACCTCACCGATCGCCATGAACGACAGCTTGTTCATCGCGCTGACCGGGAACAGGTTGGGCACGGTGAGCAACTGCGGCGCATCGAACTTCAGCGGGTTGCGGGCCAGCTTGGGCGGCAACTGATCCAGTTTGGCCAGGCTGCCGCGGCTGACCGAGGCCCGACCCAGTTTCGGCGGCGGGCTGATCAGGTCGAACCAGGCGCTCGAGTAGGTGTACTGGTCATCGCTGCCGTCCAGGTGCACGGCGATGGTCTCGTCCAGGTCCTTGGTGGCGATGCCGTCGGCGATGAAGTACGCGGTCTCGGTGCGGGTCATCGCGATGCTGGCGCGCAACACGATGCCGGTCAGACCGTTGCCGCCGATGGTGGCCCAGAACAGCTCGGCGTCGGGGCCGTCGGGGGTGATGGTGTGCACCTCGCCGTCGGCCATCAGCAGGTCGATCGAGCGCACGTGGTTACCGAAGCTGCCGGCGCTGTGATGATTCTTGCCGTGGATGTCCGACGCGATGGCCCCGCCGATGGTGACCTGCCGGGTGCCGGGCAGCACCGGCACCCACAGCCCGAACGGCAGCGCGGCCTTCATCAACTGGTCCAGGCTAACCCCGCCGTCGACGTCGGCGATCGCGGTTTCGGCGCTGATCTGGTGGATCCGGTTCAGCGGGGTCATGTCCACGACGATGCCGCCACCGTTTTGCGCCTGGTCACCATAGGAACGACCGAGGCCGCGGGCCAGGATGCCGCGGCGCAGGTGCGCCGGGCTGGTCGAGTTGGCGTCGGCGACCTGCTTGACTGCAGCGGTGATCAGCTCGACATCCGGCGTCGACAACACATGCGCGACGGTCGGAGCGGTGTGGCCGAAGCCGGTCAGGGCACGCGGCGTGAGCTGCAGGGGAGCGTTGGGCGGGGTGGACATCGCTGGCAAGGGTACCGTGCGGGCGGATGCGTTCAGCGCAGTCGGAAGATGACTGCCCGCTGCACGATGAAGTTGATCACCGTCGCGGTGCCCTGCGCGATCACGAACGCCACCGGCACCCGCCAGGACTGACCGGCGAAAGCGAAGTAGAACACGTAGTTGATGCCGACCTGCACCAGGTAGGTCAGCCCGTACAGCACGATCACGGCGATCAGCCGGGCTGTGCTGGGCGGCGCTGCGAACGTCCAGCGCCGGTTCAGCATGTAGGCGGTGGTGGTGCCGGCGATGAAGCTCAGAGTCTTGGCGAGGTTCACCTGGACCGCCTCGCTACCGTCCCAGACCTGCGGAAACACCCACAGCAGCAGCACGTACAGACCGAAGTCCACGCATGCCGAGAAGCCACCGGTGATGAGGAACCGCAGCACCTGGGTCTTCAGGGCGATCGGGCTGCGGTCCGGGGCGGTCTCGGTCATCGCGGGAAATGGTACGTGGCCGGACTGATTGAATGGAGGTGTGGAGGAGCTGGCGGCTGCCTGGCGCACCATGATGGCGCGGCACACCCGATCTCCGGACGCGGAGGCGGTCGGGCAGAAGTTGCTGGCGCGCTGGAGCGAACCGCACCGGCGCTACCACGATCTGGTGCACCTGCGCGACGTGCTGGCCAACGTGGACGTGCTCGCCGAGCACGCCGACGACGTCGACGCGGTCCGGTTGGCGGCCTGGTATCACGACGCCATCTACGACGGCACCCCTGAGGACGAAGAGCGCAGCGCGCTGGCCGCCGAAGCCGAACTGGCCGCACTCGGCGTGGCCGAGGACGTCGTGGCCACCGTCGGCCGGCTGATCCGGATGACCGTCGAGCACGACCCGGCGCCCGACGACCACGACGGCCAGGTGCTCTCGGATGCCGACCTGGCCGCGCTCGCGGTGCCGGCCGAGCAGTACCGGGCCAACTCGGCGGCCATCCGCGCGGAGTACGCCCATGTGTCCGATGACGCGTTCCGGGCCGGGCGCGCCGACGCCATCGAAGCGTTGCTGGCCGAACCCCGACTGTTCCGCACCCCGCAGGGCCGGGCCCGGTGGGAGAGCGCGGCCCGGGACAACCTGCGCGCCGAACTGGCCCGGTTGAGCGACGAATAGCCACCGCAGGGTCGTTGGACCCCGCGCCGATGGCCGCCGTCCCTAGCGCGGGGACCTCCGGCCCGCCAGAATGACGGCATGGCCACTGATACCGAACCGGTCACCGTCCTGACCGAAGACGAGAGTTTGGACCTGCTGTCCGGCGTGCACCTCGGCAGGCTGGTCACCGTGATTGCCGGTCGACCCGAGATCTTCCCGGTCAATTACGTGGTGCAGCGCGGCACGGTATTGATCCGCACCGCCGAGGGCACCAAGTTGTTCGGCACGGTGATGAACGACCAGGTGTTGTTCGAGGCCGACGACCACGACGCCGCCCGCGGTTGGAGTGTGATCGTGCGGGGCACCGCGGAGGTGCTCTATGGCGCCGAGGAGATCGAGGACGCCGAGCAGGCCGGTCTGTATCCCTGGATCGCCACCCTCAAGCTGCGCTACGTGCGGATCACACCGACCGAGATCAGCGGCCGCCGCTTCGTTTTCGGTCCGGAGCCCGACGCCGGCCACGTCCCCGGATAGGAGGGCGCGGGTCCGCGACCAACGCTGCTTTCGCGACCGAAAGCAGGCTGCTACACCCAGTACGGCACTCGGGCGCGGTATTGCCGCATGGCCAGCAGAGCGACCGCCCAACCGATCACGGTCAGCACCAGCACCACCACCCAGTGCCGGATCTCCTGGGTGTCACCGAGCAGCGGGGCCCGCACGATGTCCAGGTAGTGCAGCAGCGGGTTCAGTTCGACGACCCGCATCCACTGCTCGGCGCCCTGCTGCTGCAGGGTCTTGTCGTTCCAGATGATCGGCGTGACGAAGAACAGCAACTGCACCAACGAGAACAGCAGCGGGCCGATGTCGCGGTAGCGGGTGGCCAGGATGCCGAAGCACAGCGCCACCCAGACGCAGTTCAGCATGATCAGCCCGAGTGCCGGGATGAACGAAAGATCAGCCCAGGACCAGGATTTCGGGAAGATGATCGCGATGATGACGTAGATCACGATGTTGTGCGCAAACAGGATCATCTGCCGCCACACCAGCCGGTAGACGTGCACACTCAGCGGCGTGGGTAGCTGTTTGATCAGGCCCTCGTTGGCGACGAACACCTCGGCGCCTTCGATGATCGCCGCGTTCATCAGGTTCCAGATGATCAACCCCAGGGTGACGTAGGGCAGATGCTCGGCGAGGTCGAGTTTGAACAGCTTGGAGTACAGCGCGCCCATCGCCACGGCCGTGGTGCCGGTGGCGATCGTGATCCAGAACGGGCCGAGCACGCTGCGCCGGTAGCGCTGCTTGATGTCCTGCCAGCCCAGATGCAGCCACAGCTCGCGGCGGGCGAACCCGTCGGCGAGGTCACGAAAGGCGCGGCGGAACGTCTTCGATTGTGCGGCAGCGTCGGTGAACGTCATCTGGCCTCCATCCCGTCGCTTTGCTCGCCCCTGAAGAACTTCTCGCGTCTGCCTTCCCGGCGCAGCCGCCACCACTGCAGCAACCCGGCCGGGTCGCGGCGGGATACCAGGAAGAACCAGCCGAACCGCAGCCATTCCTGCGGCAGCAGTTTGCGCAAGCCGGGCTGCGACAGCAGGTAGCCGCGGTTGCGGTAGGTGAAGAAGCGTTTGGTCTCATCGTCGGGGTACTGGGTGTGCATCCGGCCGCCCAGGATCGGCTTGAACTCCGCGCTGCCCTGCGGGTGCAGGTACGCCGCGGTCAAGCAGGTGCCGAACCGCACCCCGGACCGCACCAGCCGGCGGTGCAGTTCCACCTCGTCGCCGCGGATGAACAGTCGAAGATCCGGCACCCCAACGGCTTCCAGTGTTTCGGCGCGGAACAGCGCGCCGTTGAACAGCGACGCAATGCCGGCCAGCAGATCGGACCCGGACTCGTCGCGCAACTCGTCGACCCGGCGCCGCCACACCAGTCCGCGGCGCAGCGGGAAGGCCAGCCGCTGCGGATCGTCGAGATCGCACACCATCGGTGAGACCTCGGCCAGATCGTGCCGCTGCGCGCAGTCCAGCAGGGTGGCCAACACCTCGGCGTCGGCCGGGCGGCCGTCGTCGTCGGCTAGCCAAACCCAGTCCGCGCCCAACGCCAAGGCGTGCAACATGCCCAACGCGAAACCGCCTGCGCCACCGAGGTTTCGCCGCGATCCCAAATAGGTCGACGGAATCGGTTGGGCGGCAACCAGATCCCGGACGACGACGTCGTCGTCGTTGTCGACGACGATCAGGTGGTCGGGGCGGCGGCTCTGCTCGGCGAGCGCACCCAGCGAGCGGGCCAGGTCGTCGGGGCGGCGGTGGGTGACGACGACGGCGATGACGGTCTCGGTCATGACCTGGTGATCTCGGGCGGCTGCTGCGTTGCTTCCCGCGCGGTCTCGTCGAGCACCTCGCGGACGTGCCGCGCGGCGTCCTCACCCTCGTAGGCGCGCACCACGTCCTCGATGCCGCCGCTCATCCGGACGGTGCCGTGGTCGATCCACATCGCGGTCTTGCACAGCCGGGCCAGGAATTCGTTGGAGTGGCTGGCGAACACCAGGATCCCGGAGCGCTCGACCAGGCTCTGCAGCCGGGTCTGGGCCTTCTTGAGGAATTCCGCGTCCACCGCGCCGATGCCCTCGTCGAGCAGCAGGATCTCGGGGTCGATGCTGGTCACCACGCCCATCGCGAGCCGCACCCGCATACCGGTGGAGTAGGTGCGCAGCGGCATCGACAGGTATTCGCCGAGTTCAGTGAATTCGGCGATCTCGTCGACCTTGGCCAGCATCTGCTTGCGGGTCTGCCCGAGGAACAGGCCGCGGATGATGATGTTCTCGAACCCGGAGATCTCCGGGTCCATGCCCACGCCGAGGTCGAACACCGGCGCCACCCGGCCGCGCACCGAGGCCAGTCCGCGGGTCGGTTCGTAGATCCCGGACAGCAGCCGCAGCAGCGTCGACTTGCCGGCCCCGTTGTGGCCGACCAGGCCGACCCGGTCACCCATCTGCAGCGACATGGTGATGTCGCGCAGTGCTTCGACGACGACGACGTTGGACGAGTTGCGTCCGATCGCGCCGCCGGCGCGGCCCAGGAACGCCTTTTTCAACGAGCGCGACTTGGCGTCGAAGATCGGGAACTCGACCCACGCGTTGCGGGTCTCGATGTGCGGTGCGGCCACGGTCGGCTCTACAGGTACTGCCCGGTGCCCGGCGGTGTGCCGCCGCGCGGGCCCGGCCCGGCCACACCGGGCGGCAACGCGCCCTGGCGCATCTGCTCGAGCTGCGCCCGAGCCGCCATCTGCTGGGCGAACAACGCCGTCTGGATGCCGTGGAACAGGCCCTCCAGCCAGCCCACCAGCTGGGCCTGGGCGATCCGCAGTTCGGCGTCGGACGGGATGGCGTCCTCGGTGAACGGCAGCGCCAACCGTTCCAGCTCGTCACGCAGTTCCGGGGCCAGGCCGTCCTCGAGCTCACTGATCGAGGTCTTGTGGATGTCGCGCAGCCGGTTGCGACTGGCCTCGTCGAGCGGGGCGGCCTTCACCTCCTCGAGCAACTGCTTGATCATGGTGCCGATCCGCATCACCTTGGCGGGCTGCTGAACCAGATCGGTCACCGAATTTTCGTCGTCGCCGACGGCCGCGGCAGCTGCCTGCGGGTCGGGAACGCCGATGATCTCGATGTTGTCGTCGTCGGTACTCACGGCTGGGGGGCTCCTCCGCGCCACTCGTAGATGCGGGTCTTGCCGTTGTCGTAGACCTGGGCCCACGACTCGGACTCATCTAGTGACACTAGACCGTCGGGTATGGCGAACCCGAGCACCACCGGAGTGCTGACGAGCACATAGCGGATGTCGAGGGCTTCCACCGCCTCAGCCACCCGGGGGTCGTGGTCGGCGTCGTCGGCATAAGCCCAGAACACGTAGCGGTGATAGCCGGGTCCCTGCTGCACCGGGTAGTCGTAGTGGGTCCACAGCGGATGCAGGCCGGCCACCGCGTACATCCAGGCGCTGCCGTCGGTGTTGGCGTTGCCGATCAGGGTGTCCCGGGCGCCGGGCAGGGTGGCCAGATACGCGAACGCGTCCAGGTCGTACTGGTCGACCATCACCTGGTCGTACTTCTGGCCCAGCAGCAGCCGATGCCGCGGGAAGTAATGCCAGGCCAAACCCACCGTGGCGGCAATCAGCAGCACGGCCGTCACCGACAACCAGACCCGGCGATCCAGGTCGCGGCCGGCCCAGCGCCGGGTGACCGCGCGGACACCGTCGACCACGAACAGCGTCGCGTAGAACAGCGCGATCCCGGCCATCGGCGCCAGCAGCAGCGGCAGCACCGCCGAGAGCCGGCGTGGGTCGGCGTAGAACAGGTCGCCGTAGGCGCCGATGAGTTTGCCGACCGGGCCGCCGAACGGTGCGCCGGAATGCACGATCGCCACGATCAGCAGCAGCCACACCGCCAGCGGCCAGAACACCCGCTTGATCAACAGCACCAGGCCGCCGGCCGCGGCCAGCGCGATCAGCATGTTCTGGATCGGGAAGTCGTTGAGGTGCCGGGTGTGCTGCACCACGGCGTTGAACAGCACCCGCAGCCGGCTCAGGTGCGCGGTGAACTGATGCCCGGTGATGATGTCGGCCTGCGCCAGGATGCCGAGGAACTGCGGCAGCAGAATCAGCAGCGCGCTCACCCCGACTGCCAGCAGCGCGCCCAGGTCGGCGAGTCGGCCGCGTACCGGGCGCCACACCGCGTCCAGCAGCCACCAGGCCGCGACCAGGGTGACCGTGATGATGCCGCCGGTGGTGTGCGTGGAGAACACCCCGACCAGCGCGAGCACCGCCAGCGGGATCCGGTCGCGGTGCGCGCAGCAGCTCGCCACCAGCACCGCGGCCGGCACGGCCAGCCCGTAGGCCACCAGGTTCGGGGTGGCCGAGACGTTGAACTCGACGTAGGGGAGGGCGGTGAACGACGCCGACACCGCCGCCGCGGTGGCCGCCGCGCCCGCGGTGCGGCGCTCGGTGGTGCGGCTGCGCAGCAGGTTCCAGGTCAACACCGCCGCGCTGACCGGGAACAGCCAGGCCGCGGCCGCCACCGAACTCAACGTGTAGACGGTGGTGGGCGCGGCGCCGGTCAGCTGGCTGAACACCGCGGCCAACGCGTGGAAGGTCGACGGGTAGTACAGCGGCATCTGGGTTTCGACGTTGCGCAGCTCGCCCATGTGGGTGGGGGAGGCCTGCCCGGTGTCGAGGATCCAGCGGATCTCGTTGGCGTGCCAGACCGCGTCCCAGGTACTGGGCACCGACTGCCAGTGCGTCAGGCCGAGCCACGCCGCGGCCAGGATCGCGGTCGCGCCGATGAGCACCCCGAGCGCCACCACGGCGGCCGAACCGGTAGAGATCGCGCGGGCTTCGGCGTCGGGATCACGGTAGCGGGACAGCAGAGCCGGCAAACTCGCGGCGATCGCGGTCAGCACCACCCAGGTGGCCAGCGCAGTCCAAGCGTTCCAGGGGATTCCGAGCGCACCGAACGGGACGATGGCCAACCCGATTGCGCCGTAGCCGAGGACTGGGCCAACTGCCACCGCGACCGGCCAAGTTAGCCGGGCCGCTCGGGCGGTCAGCGCGCCCGGTACCACCAGTAACAGGACGGCACACAGCACACCGACCCCGAAGCTCACTGGACTAGTATGGCTGCCCAGGTGATCCGGCTCGGTTCGGCATGGTGGGGGTGGGGCCCACGGCCGCCGCGCGGATCGGCAACCAACGATGGCTTGGATTCCTCAGAGGACGGCTGGCATGGCTTACGACGTCGCCCGGGTGCGTGGTTTGCACCCCACACTGGGCGACGGGTGGGTGCACTTCGATGCCCCGGCCGGGATGCTCGTTCCGGACGCGGTGGCGACCACGGTCTCGACCGCCTTCCGGACCTCGGCTCCCACCGCGACCAGTCCGCACCCCTACGCGCAGCGCAGTGCGACGCTGCTCGACGCGGCCCGGCAGGCGCTCGCCGACATGTTCAACGCCGACCCGCGCGGTGTGGTGCTCGGCGCCGACCGCGCGGTGTTGCTGAGCTCGCTGGCCGATGCCTCGGCCTCGCGCTCCGGGCTGGGTTACGAGGTGATCGTCACCCGGCTGGACGACGAGGCCAACATCGCGCCGTGGCTGCGGGCGGCCAACCGGTACGGCGCCAAGGTGAAGTGGGCCGAGGTCGACATCGAAACCGGTGAGCTGCCGGCCTGGCAGTGGGAGAACCTGATCGCCAAGCCGACCCGGCTGGCGGCGTTGACGACGGCGTCGGCCACCTTGGGCACCGTCGTCGACCTGCGTCCGGTGGACAAGCTGATGCACGACGTCGGCGGGCTGGTGGTGGTGGACCACACCGCCGCCGCGCCCTACCGGCTGGTCGACATCAAGGAGATGGGCGCCGACGTCGTCGCGGTCAACGCGGCGAGCTGGGGCGGCCCGCCGATCGGTGCGCTGGTGTTCCGCGATCCCGCGCTGATCGACTCGCTGACCCCGGTGTCCACCGACCCGAACGCGACCGGGCCGGCCCGGCTGGAGATGGGCGTGCACCAGTACGGACTGCTCGGCGGTCTGGTTGCCAGCGTCGAATACCTCGCGGGTCTGGATGAAACCGCATCCGGTTCGCGTCGGGACCGGCTGAGTTTCTCGATGCAGTCGGCCGCGTCCTACCTGGATCGGTTGTTCGACTACCTGCTGGGCTCGCTGCGGTCGATGCCGTTGGTGATGGTGATCGGCCAGCCCGAGGACCGCATCCCGGTGGTCAGCTTCGCAATGTCCACGGTGCCCGCCGAGCGGGTGGTGCAGCGGCTGGCCGACAACGGTGTGCTGGCGATCCCCAACTCCAACTCGCGGGTGCTGGATGCGATCGGCGTCAACGACATCGGCGGTGCGGTCACCGTCGGGCTGGCGCACTACTCGACCATGGCCGAGGTGGATCAGCTGATGCGCGCGCTGGCCAGCCTGGGCTGATTCAGACCGTCAGCACCACTTTGCCGCTGACCTCGCCGGCCTGCAGCATCCGGTGCGCCTCGGCCGCCTGCTGGATGGGCAGCGTTGCGCCGATCACCGGGCGCACCTTGCCCTCGGCGATCATCGGCCACACCGATTCGGCCACCCCCTCGATGACGACGGCCTTGCCGTTCTTGCCGTCGATCGGGCGGGCCCGCAGCGCGGTACCGATCACCCGGGCGCGCTTGGCGATCAGCTTGCCCAGGTTCAACTCGGCCTTGACCCCGCCCTGCATGCCGATCACGATCAGCTGACCGTCGGTGGCCAGGGCGTCGACGTTGCGGTCCAGGTAGACCGCGCCCATGATGTCGAGGATGACGTCGGCGCCGCGGGCCCCGCGGAGTACCGCGACGAAGTCGTCGTCGCGGTAGTTGATGGTGATCTCGGCGCCGAGCTCGCGGCACAGGTCCAGCTTCTCGGCGGACCCGGCAGTAACCGCGACGCGTGCGCCGAGCGCGCGGGCGACCTGGATGGCGTGGCTGCCCACGCCGCTGGCCCCGCCGTGCAGCAGAACCAACTGGCCCGCCGACAGCCCGGCGGTCAGCACCAGATTCGACCAGACCGTGCAGGCCACCTCGGGCAGTCCGGCGGCGTCGGTCAGCGACACGTTCGGCGGCACCGGCAGCACCTGCTCGGCGGGGACCGCGACATATTCGGCGTAACCGCCGCCGGCGAGCAGCGCGCACACCTGCTGACCGGGCTGCCACTGCTGCACGCCGGGCCCGCATTCGGCGACCACACCGGAGACCTCCATGCCGAGGATCTCGCTGGCGCCGGGTGGCGGCGGGTAGCGTCCGGCGACCTGGAGCAAATCGGCGCGGTTGACCCCGGCCGCATGCACCTCGAGCAACACCTCTCCGGGACCCGCTGCGACGTCCGGGGTTTCGCGCCACTGGAGGGTTTGATCGGATTCCACCGAGATCGCGTGCATGCGGCCTACCGTACCGTCGGACGGTTTGTCGCCGTGGTGTCGCAAGCGTCACTTACCATGTTTGACCATGGGGGGAATTGTTGCTGGGCGTGATCCCAGCGGGATGCCAGGTTTGGATGCCAAGGAAGAGCATGCGTGGCAGGAGTATCTGGATTCCGCACTGCGAATGCATGCGGCGCTGAACCGGGTGCTGACCGATCGGCATCGGCTGATGCTGACCGACGTCAGGTTGCTGGACCTGCTGGATTCTTCGGCCGACGGCTCGGCGCGGATGGGTGACATCGCCGAGGCGTTGGCGTCGTTGCCGAGTCGGGTGACCCGACAGATCAGTCGGCTGGAGGCCCAAGGTCTGGTGAAACGCACGTCGAGCAAACACGACCGGCGCGGGGTACTGGCAACCATCACCGACGACGGCCGCGAGGCGGTCGGCAAGGCGATGGTGACCTACGCCGAGTCGGTGCGCGGCTACTTCCTGACGCCGTTGACCCGGTCGCAGACCACCGCGCTGGGCGAGAGTTGCCGGCGCATCGGTGTCGCGCTGCGCGCCGGTGCCCCGGCTCCGATCAGCCGGAACTGACCGCTACGCTGGTCCGCGGTGGCGTGGCAGAGCGGCCTAATGCACTCGCCTTGAAAGCGAGAGACGGCTAACACCGTCCGGGGGTTCAAATCCCTCCGCCACCGCTCTTACCAGCGCCGACGTTTGGATCGCGGGTCCGCCCGCGGATCACCGCCCGGTCGATGTGACACAAGGTGACACATGAGCCCAGGTATCCAGTTTCGGCGTGTCGTTCGACGCGGCTGGTCTCACCGAATTTCTACGGTGAGGTGGACGCATGAAGATCCCGAGTTACGTCACGGTGCGCGAGTTCGATTCCGGCCGCCGTTACGAAGTCAGACTCGAAGTGACCGGACCCGACGGCGTGCGGCATCAGCGCCGCCGCCGGTTCCGCACGCTGAAGGAGGCGGTCGACGCCTACGCGAAGGTGCCTGCCGAGCGCGGCGCCGGAACGTTCACTGCGCCCTCCGAACTAACCGTGAAGGCCGCGTGCGAGACCTGGCTGGCCGGAAAGCGCATCAAGCCGACGACGCACTCCGCGTACTCCGCCGCGCTGGCTCCGGTGATCGAACGCTACGGGGACCGGCCGGTGCAGAAGATCGTCAAGGCCGACGTGGAGAAGCTCGTCGTGGAGCTCCGTGACGGCACCGGCCCACGCGGCGTGTGGGCACGCACATCGATCAACCCGATGCTCGCGCGGTGGCGCAGCGTGTGGAAAGACCTTCAGGCACAGGGCATCCTGCCGCGCAACGTAGTCGACTTGGTGGAGCCGCTGCGTCGGCCGTCGGGCGCACCGGACCTGAAGCTGGACGACGTTCTGTCCGAGGCCGAGGTGGAGCAGCTCGTCGACGCCCACGCGGTGTCCGCCCACGCGGCGGGCGACCCTCCGAAGGAGGTGCGCGAGACCGAACACGCAAGGCTCCGTGAACTGTTCGTGCACCTCGCGCTGTTGGGTCTGCGCCGCGGTGAGCTGGCCGGGTTGCGGTGGTCCGCGATCACCCTCGACGCCGAGACACCGACGCTCGCGGTGCGGGCGACGAGGGTGTCAACCGCGCACGGTGTGATCGAGCAGGCCGATGCCAAGACCCTCTCCAGCGCACGGGAACTCGACCTGCCGCCGCACCTGATCCCGATTCTGCGACGGGTACGGCGGGAGCAACGCGAGATGCGCTTGGCCGTCGGTGACAAGTGGGAGGGACCGGCGGACCCGTTCGTGATCGCGCACCCGTTCGGCCGGCCTGTCAGCCCGCGGGCACTCAACGCCTGGTGGAACAGGTCCTTGGCGTTCGCGGGTGTCGCGCACCGTCGCCTGCACGCATCCCGGCACACCGCGGCGACGCTGCTGCACCTGCGCGGAGCACCCACGGCCACGATCGCGGCGTGGCTCGGTCACGCGGACGGTGTTCTGGCGATGCGGACGTACGCGCACACCAGCAGGGAGTCGCTGGCGTCCGCGGCGGTGTTGCTGTCGCCCAGGGTGTCGGGGGAGCGGTGACGTGTTTCGGCGTGTCGTGCAGCTCAGTCGTCGGAATCGCAAACCCGTGATCGGATTGCGGGCATGAGCACCACCGACCCGGCCGCGCTGGCCGCGACGATCGCCGCCGTCCTGGCCGCGACGCAGACCGAACCCGCACCCGCCGCGGAGCCGACGACCGTACTGACCGTTGGACGAGGCGGCGGACCGACTCAGGGTGTCGCGCTCGCTGATCTACTCCCAGCTGCGGTCGGGGGAGTTGCGGTCGATCCGGCTCGGCCGCAGACGGCTGATCCCGTCGACGGAAGTGGACCGGATCATCGGCGAGGCGGCATAGGCCCCGGTGGCACCTGGCCCTCTGCTCGGGCTACGCCCGCCGCAACGCGTCACGGAGCTCGCGCATCCACATCTGCGTGAACCCCACCCGCTCGTCGTGCGGCACATCCGAGGCGACCAGCTCTGCCCAGACCGTCGCCGTGTGCTCGTCGAGTTGGGCGTCGTCGGACAGCAGGAACGCCACGGCGGCCCGCTCCGCCACGGACAGGTCCGGTGTGAGTTCGCCCGCCGTGGCCGCACGCATCAGCCTCGTCTCCCAGGTGCGTCGACGGTCACTCATTGTCGTCCCGCACCTCGCGGCGGAGCACCAACGCCATCACAGGTTCGCCGACGAGTTGCGGCAGTGGTCCCGGCTCACTGATCGCCCACCCCGCGGCGTCATCGCCGGACACCGCACGCGCAGCGTTGGACGGGTGCTCGAACCGGCCGAGGTAGCTGGGCCGCCCTGACAGTTCCTGTACCTCGGTGAGTGCGGCCGACCCGACCGCGGAGTAGGCAGCCTCGTACGCGTCGACGAGTACCAGCGCATCTCCCGGCAGCTGGTCGAGGATGCGGCGCAGCTCCGCGACCGTGGTCGGCGGTGGGAACGCGCTCCTATCGGTCACCGCTCCAACACCTCGTCCTCGATCCGCCGCTCGAACCAGGCGACCACGTCATCGCCGAAGCCTTCCGCGAGCGGCTTGTCCATGCGGACCATGCGCCAGCCCTCGCTCAACAGCTTCTTCATCTGTGGATTCAACTCATGCATGGTCGCCGCACTGATCGTGATGCGCTCCGGCTCGTCGGCAGTCACTCCAACTCCTTCGCGGGTTCGTACCCCTTCCCCTCCGCGGCCGCGCACGCTGCGCACAGGGTGCGGTACCAACCACCTGCCGTGACGTGCCGTGAGCCCGGACCACCGCAAAGCTCGCATGTCGCCTCGCAGCGGTCCTCTGCCTCTCGAACCAGTGCGCGCATCCGCTCGCGGTCTGCCTCTGAGATCGACTCGGACGCACCGAAGTAGTAGCGCAAGCCCGCGAACTTCTCCTTCACCTGGTGCAACTCGTAGTCAGGGTCGATCGCGGCCAGCGCCTCGTCGACCTGGATGATGATCGAGTACCAGCCGCGCGAGCAGCTGATCCACCGACCCCAGCCATCAGGGATGCGCATCATGATCGCGCGGAGTCCGTCCTCGAATCCCGCTGCGTCGTCGGGCATGTGGATCTTGTTGAGCAGAGCCTCCCGATCCAACTGCGTGTTCGCCTGCCTCGCCGAGGCGAGTGCGGCCTCGGCGCTCTCGGCGTCGGTGCCCTCGACGATCGCGTGTGCCAGCTCATTGATCGCCGCGCGCGAGGCCGCTAGCGATGCCTTCTCAGCCTCGGTCATCTCCTCGGGCACCTGCAACCGTCTGAGCCAGCGGTACGTCTGCGGGTACCCGCATCGCGATTCGGTCTGCGCGGCCTCCGCGCCCCACAGCGTGGGCGCCCAGACTTCCACTGCAGCGCGCAGTGCACCGGGTTCGCCGAGCACGGCACGGACACCGAGCACCTCGCCTGTCGACCAGACGCTCTCGTACGACGCCCAGCCGTTCGTGCGCACGAGCGCTGCCCGCTCGCGGAGGTCGGCGGCACGGCGGTCACGGTCGGCATCCGTCGGTTCATGCAGCGGCATGGCGCCAGTCTGACCGGTCTCACTGACACCTCGCGAGCCCTTTCCCCGATGCAGGTTCCGTTGCGCATGCAACCGAACCAGCAACATCGCCCGGACCAGCGGCGACGCCTCAGCGCGTTGCAGGATCACCGAACTACACTGCGCGACTGGAGAATCCAGCTATCCCGTGTCGTACTGACGTGGCAGCCTTCTACGAATGAGCAACACCACCGCTACCCGTCCCGTGATCCGCGCCCGCACCGCCGACATCGCCCGCACCGCCGAGTTCCTGTCCCTACTCTTCGACGCGCCGGTGACGATCACCGCGTCGGATGAAGTGGTAGCCGCACCCGCCGAGCGGCACCTGGTGCTGATCGTGTCGGAGACAGGAGGCACGCCGTGATCACCGAGGTCAAGCTCCAGTCGAACGATGCCGAGAGCACCGCCCGCTTCTGGTCCGCGATCCTCGACGTAACGGCCGAGGAGCTGGGCGACGGTCGCCACCGCATCACGCCGGCCACCGGTCCTGCCGTCGTGGTGAGCACTTCACGCGTGTGGGAGACGATCAGCCGGTACGTCGACCTGACCGTCTCGGTAGACCCGGGCGCAGCGGATCGGCTGCGGGAGAACGGGTTCGATGTTTCCGCCGATGGATCGCAGGCCGTGGACACGAACGGCACGGACGGCACCGTGTTCCTGGTGCGGACGTAGTTACAGCCCCAGCACGGTGACGGCGTTCCCGATGAGCGGCGCGGACTCACGCACGTAGCGAGTGACCATCGCCGGCGTCCGGTGGCCCGTCTGCCGCATGATCGAGTGGTGATCGGCGCCGGCACGCGCGGCCTGGGTTACGAAGCCGGCGCGCAACGAGTGCCCACCGAGACGCTCGACCGCTTCGGGATCGAAGCCTGCTCGAAGTGCACGCCGCCGGATCACGGCGTGGACACCGGCACCTGAAAGCGGACCCTCGGACAGGACTCCGTTGCGGCAGGAGCGGAACACGGGCGAGCGGCGGTCGATCTTCGGTGCGCGCGACCGACAGACGTGGCGGCTGCCGAACGGAGCGGCATCGGTGAGCAGTCGGATCACCGCGTCCTTGCTTCCGGCGTCGTACTCGGAAACCACTGCGGCCCAACGCACGAAGGCGCACGCGGGGCAACGCAGCGGATCTTTCGTCCGGGGCAGCGGGTACACCCCGCCTTCACCGAGCTGATCGGTCTTGCTCTTGCGCAGGTGCACGTGGACACCATCCGCGGCGTGCAGCTCCACGTCGGCGCCGGTGAGTCCGCTCAGCTCGCTGCGGCGGAAGGCTCCCGCGAACCCCATCAGAAGCAGCGCGCTGTCACGGCGCTCGCAGACCTGCGACACCCACGTGTCGGCCTGCTCTCGTGCAGCGGTCACCAGGAGCACCACATCGTCCGTGAGCAGCGGAGTCCGGGGCTGCCGTGGGCGGTCGCCCCGAGACGCGTACTGCCGCCGGATCCCCGCCATGGTCTGACGCACCAGTTCATGCCCCGCCGGGTTCGGGTCCACGCCCGCTCGGCGGTGTCGGTCGAAGATCGCCGAGGACCACTTGCCCAGCGACTGCGTCGAGTACGCGCGCTCGCCATCCGGGTTGATGGTCTCGGCGGCGTCGACCAAGTACGCAGCGATCACCGTGGGGTGCGCCGGCAACGAGTCGTACCCGGCGCGGCGGCACCAGCCCTCGAACCGCCTCCAGGCCGAGCTGTACGCGCGGCGAGTGCCCTCGGACTGGCTGTCGATGGTGGCCAGCCGGATCCGCTCCACTGCATCGGGCGGCAGGTCCGGCGGCGCGGCGGCGGCGTTGACGGCGGGAAGCATCATGGCCGGCAACGTAGGTCCGACACCCCGCAGCGCCGGTACGCGGCGCGAGTACGGACACCCTGGATCAGCCGCCTCGACCGCCGAGAATCTCCACCCTTGCTAGCCCGTTTCCTCAGCTCACCGCCCCGTCATGTGCGGGAAGTGAAATTCTCGTCGCCTCGCGCGCATCCGTCTCGAGTGACTGTGCAGGGACTGGTGGAGAGGCGGGTTCGGGGTGGGTGAAGCGGGGGGTGGTGGGGCCTCGGCGACAGGTCGGACGAATTTCTCGTCGGTAACGCGGGTTGGGTTTGACCTGTGGATTCGAGGCTGGCGGTGTGTGAGTGTCCGCGCACCCGGCGTCGACTCCGGGCTTCGGCCCGGCGCAGCGGAGTAGGCCGCCACCAGTCGAACGTCGCGACACCGACACACCTGTGCCCCGCTGTTTCCGGCAGGGCACAGTCGTGTTCATCGTTCGCGACCGTGGAGGTTCGCAGGATCAGCTCGAAGTCGCCAGCCCAGGCCGGCAGCCGGTTGGCTTCCTTCTACCGCCGCGAAGTCCGCTCCGGCAGCAAAAGGCTGAGCTACAGCCGCCAGGCGACGGTGACGAACGCCAACACTCCCAGCATGGCGATCAGACCGGCCATGATCCCGGCCAGCGAGTACGGCAGGTGCGGATCCTGGGAGCGGAGCGCGGTGCTTTCCTGGTGGTGCTGGATCCAGGCCAGAGTCAGGGCGGTCAGGCCGATGCCGATCATCACCATGCCGACGACCCAGGGGCTGGCGACGGTGCGGTGGTTCTGTTCAGCTTGGTACTGGAAGAACTTGAAGATGGTGAAGCCGAACGCGATCAGCGACGTGCTGGTGCGGATCCAGGCCATGGTGGTGCGCTCGAGCGCCAGCCGGGTGCGTTCGACCGCCAGCCGGGTCGAGGTGTCCAGGGCGGGCGGCTCGGTCATGATCGCTCACCGCGGTGATGCGCAGTTGCAGCCGCGGCGACGTGGTGTCCTCGGATCAGGATCATGACGCTGACCACGAACACCCACACCGGGAACGCCAGTGTCGCCCATTCGATCCGGTCGCTGACGACCAGCAGCGTCAGTGCCGTCACGTAGCTCGCAACGGCCAGCCAGCCCGGCATCAGCGCAGTCTTGAGCCAGATCGTCGCCAACGAGATCATGAACACTGCGGCCATGCGCAGGGCGTAGGTCTTGCTCGCCGACACCATCACCGCGGTGGCGAAGTCGACCACCACCGCCTGCACACCGGAGTCGCCCCCGCCACCGACGGCGACCAACCCGGCGGCCACCGCGGTGGCGACGAAGATCATCGCCACGAACAGCAGCCCGCTGCCCAGGAAGACGGTGGCGTAGAAGCGATCCTCCACGCGGCCGAACCCGTCTCGCACCACCGCCAGGAACCACAGGAAGCTGATCCCGACAAAGGGCATCAGCACCGTCACGGTCGTGATACCCGTGTCATCGCCGGGTGCCCACCGGGCTTGCGCTCCGCCGGCCTGCCCCATGGTGGTGTGGATCAGCACCTGCGTGACGGCGAACAGGATCGCGAACACCACACCGGCCAGCCCCGCCGCGCGGGGCGTCGACAACCGGTGCACGACCGACCCGGACGGCGCCGAGACACCCGTCATCGCGTCGACCCTCCGGATCGGTGGGGCCAGGGGTGTGCCAGCCGATCATCGCCGGTAGAGATCACACTGAGGTTCACAGCCGAAATGCCGTGTACCGCTGCGGTTGCCGGGCCGCGTGACCTAACCATCTGCCGACCGGTTCTAGTTGCAGCCACTGGCGTGGACCCAGCGTCCGTTGTAACCGATGCAGCCGCTGATGTTGGAGCCCGGCGGCGGTGGCGGAGGGGGTGGTGGGGGTACGTCTTCGGGCAGCGGGGCGTAGTAGGCCGGCGGCGGCACATACGGGGCCACGGCGTCGGCGATGTTGACACATCCCCCGACCGTGATGCGGCGCCCGCCGCTCGCGCACACATCCGCGTTGGCCGTACCTGCGGGCACCAGCAGCACGATCGCGCCGGGCAGCGTCAAGAACGCGAGCGTGACGGTTGCGACGCGGGCCCGGATCGACCGAGGCGATCTGTTCACGACGGTTGTCCTTCAAGCGCGTTCGGCTCGCTGTAGCCGCAGCGGTTGCGGAAGTCGACCAGCGGTTGGCGGATGCCCCGCAGCTCCGCGAGTTCCTGGGGGTGTGCGTCGAAGAACACCTTGCTGGCAGC
Source organism: Mycobacterium sp. NGS45 (assembly GCF_059812645.1). NCBI lineage: Bacteria > Bacillati > Actinomycetota > Actinomycetes > Mycobacteriales > Mycobacteriaceae > Mycobacterium > Mycobacterium sp. NGS45. Next base: position 75,322 of record NZ_JCALDB010000012.1, read on the forward strand.
GGGTACCTCGTCGTGGGGACGGCCGTGCAGGCTGGCGAAGAACTCGTTGACGTCGGGATGAGTGAACAGGTAGACGGAAGTCGCTGCGGCGACTCCGGACGCGATGCCGGCGAGGTCAGCGGGAGTGCAGTTCGGCGGGCGGGGCGGATCCGCAGCCGGGTCCGCGGTCGCGGTCGCCCCGCCGAGCAGCGCTGCGGCGCTCACCGCGAGCGCTCCGGCAACTGCCAGGCGGGTCAGTGTCGTGGGCATGGGGGAACTCCATTCTTCTGGTCGAACCGGATGAACTCTTGCCGCCGCTGGTCGAGGTGACCGCGGCCGGACCCTGCGCGGGGTGGCCCCGCGCAGGGCCGGGGGTTACTGGCGGGCCAGGGCGATCCGAACCGCCTCCGCGGGGTCCACGTGATGGCCGGCAGCGTCGGCGGCGTCGTCGATGGCCAACTGCACGCCGCGGATCCGGCCGGTGAACCGGTTGTCGCCGGGGCGGTAGTCGGGCGAGACCGCGGCGCCGGAATCCGTTCCGACGTCGCAGCCGTCGTCGGCGGAGAAGATGTTCGGCAACGTCGCCTCCACCTGACCGGTGCCCACCGATTCACCGTCGATGAACAGCGTCACCGTTCCGCCCTTGGCCAGGCCCGGGCCGTCGTAGTCGAACTCCATCCGCACCTGATGGGTTCCGGCCGGGATCGGGTCGGCGGATTCGGCGTAGAAGCACTTGACCCCGCCGAGGTTGTAGCAGTACTTCAGTTTGCCGCCGTGCGCGTAGAGGCTCCAGCCGCCGATGTTGGCGCCTTGGGCGATGATCACGCCCTCGGCGCCGCCCTCGGGCACTTCGATCTCGGCGGTGACCGAATGCGACTTGTTCTTCACGTTGAGCACGCAGTTCTCTGAGAGCCGCCCCATCCCGCCGAACAGCACCTGCGTATTGCCCTTGATCAACGTCGGGCGGCCAGCCAGGTCGGAATTCAGCCGCTTGTTCAGATCATCGTCCAGCGGCAGCACATTGTACCGGGTCGCCTCGATCAGCCACAACCGCTGCAGTTCGTGCAGCCGCTCCGGCTGCTCCTTGGACAGATCCTTGGCCTGCGTCCAGTCGACGGTGGTGTCGTAGAGCTCCCACACGTCGTCATCGAAGGCGACGGTCTGTTCGCCCATCAGCAGCCACGGCGTCTTGTGCTTGGTCACCGCAGTCCAGCCCTTGTGGTAGATGCCCCGGTTGCCGAACATCTCGAAGTACTGCGTCTCGTGCTGATCGGCGGCGTTGCCGTCGCCGAACGAGTACAGCATGCTGGTGCCCTCGATCGGTGCCTGCGCCACGCCGTTGACGAACAGCGGCGCCGGGATTCCGGCGGCCTCCAGCAGCGTCGGCGCCACGTCGATCACGTGGTGGAATTGATCTCGGTGCTCGCCCTTGGCCGCGAAACCGCCCGGCCAGTGCACCAGGGTGCCGTTGCGGGTGCCGCCCCAGTGTGAGGCCACCTGCTTGGTCCACTGGTACGGCGTGCACATGGCGTGCGCCCAGCCCACCGCGTAGTGGTTGTAGGAGTCGGGGCCGCCGAGCTCGTCGAGGCGCTCCATCAGGAACTCGGGGGTTTCCAGGGCCGCCATGCCGTTGAAGTTCAGCATCTCGTTGAATGTGCCGTTGAGGGTGCCCTCTGCGGACGCGCCGTTGTCGCCGACGATGTAGTAGATCAGGGTGTCGTCGAGCAGGCCCAGTTTCTCGATGGAGTCGATGAGCCGGCCGACGTGGTGATCGGTGTACTCCAGGAACCCGGCGTAGACCTCCATCTGGCGGCGCAGCACCGGTTTGAGGTCCTCGGGCATGTCGTCCCAGGCCGGGATCTGCTCGGGCCGCGGCGTCAGCTGCGCGTCCGCCGGGATCACCCCCAGTTCCTTCTGCCGGGCGAAGGTCTGCTCCCGTACCACATCCCAGCCGGCGTCGAACTTCCCCTTGTACTTGTCGATCCACTCCTTGGGGGCGTGGTGCGGGGCGTGGGTGGCGCCGGGGGCGAAGTAGGTGAAGAACGGTTTGTCCGGGGCGAGTGCCTTCTGCTGACCGATCCAGCTGATCGCCTTGTCGGTCATGTCCTCCATCAGGTGATAACCCTGCTCGGGGGTGCGGTCCACCTCCACCGGATTGGTTCCCTCGTACAGTGACGGGTACCACTGGTTGGCCTCGCCGCCGATGAATCCGTAGAAGTACTCGAAACCACCGCCCGCCGACGGCCAGGCATCGAACGGCCCGACCGGGCTGGTCTGCCACACCGGCACCTCGTGGCACTTGCCGAACTGGGCGGTGCTGTACCCGTTGAGCTTGAGGGTCCGCGCGATCGGCGACATCGTGTTCGGCAGCACCGAGCTGTAGCCCGGCTGGCCCGTGGCGATCTCGGTGATCCCACCCATCCCGGCCGAGTGGTGATTGCGCCCGGTCAGCAGGGCCTGGCGAGTGGGTGAGCACAGCGCGGTGGTGTGAAACCGGTTGTACTTCAACCCGCCGGCCGCCAGCCGCTCCGCGGTCGGGGTTGCACACGGACCACCGAACGCGCTGGCCGCCCCGAAACCCACATCATCAAGCAGGATTAGCAGGATGTTCGGGGCACCGTCGGGCGGCCGCACATCCCGGATCGGCGGATGCGGGGTGTCGGGATCCTTCGCGTCATAGGTGATCAACCCCGTTCGCGGGGCACTCGGAATCGGCAGATGCGTCCGGGAAACCTGGTGATCCGTACTCACTTACGCGTGTCCTCTCCATCGGCCCCACGGGCCAAACTCCCACACGCCGGCGTTTGCCGACGCGTCTCCATCCTTCACGATCCGACTACCACACTGCCCGACTCGCGCGAATTTAACTGGGCGACAGTGGATTTTGATCAGTCGATACTCTTCGACACCTTCGGAGGGGTCCAGCTTCCGTCGGTGACCGCCGGCGACGCCATAGCCGCTACGGGTACTGCCGGCGAGCTGAGTGCGGTGACCCATCCCGGCCACCGCGACCCGCCGCTAGTCAGCAGGGCTGTCCCGGCGGGGTGTAGTACGGCACGCCTTCGACGGTGTAGCACGGAATCTCCCCCGGCACGTAAGGCACGGCAGCCGAATCGATGGCGACCCCGGCGGCCACACCGCCCGCGATGGCCGCACCGGTGGCGATGTGCGCGATGGGCGCGCCACACCCCTCAACACCGACGAAGCGGCCATGCGCGCCGGCGCAGATGTCAGCCGACGCGCTGGGTGCGAGGAAGATCATCGGCGCGATCGCCAATCCCGCCGCGGTGAACAGCGTTCCAACGGGTTTCTTCATGCGTGCTTCTCCTTGTCGCGATGTACATGGGACCGGTTCCGTTGAGGGGCCATCGGCGGTTTCGTCAGACATGTCACGATCCGCCGCCGGGCCGTTACAGCGCGGAGTGCCGCGCCGCGGGGGTGGGCTTGCGGCGCAGCAGGTGCGCGAGCGCGCGGACCGCGCCGCGGGCGGCGTAGGCACCGGCGATCACCGACATCACGATGAGCACGACGAACATCGGCAACCAGTTCGCGTGATGATGGCTGACGTGCCACCACACGACGGTGAACAGCACAGTGCAGACGAACACCACGATGTCACGCCAGCTGCCCTGATAGTTTGCCGCCGCCTGACGCAGCTCACGGCCGCGCTGGTCGGCGGTGACCAGGTCATCGATGCGCGCCCCGATCATCTGGGACAGCGCCGCGCGCCGCTGCACCTGATCCTCGGGGATGCGGTCGAGCATGTCGAGGTCGGCCTTGATCACCGCGCGCACATCCGGTGCTTTCAGGTTGCCGGCGACAGCGCCTAGCAGTGCACCGCCGGCGATCGGCGCGGCGCCCAAAGCGATCTCAGCTATACCGGGCACAGCGCTGCTGCCTCCTCACGGCCATTGCGCCCCACCACGATCGGATCGGCCACAAACGAAAGCGGTCCCCCGACCGGGCCTCCACTCTGCACGATCCAGCAGGCACTCGCCTTGACGTTGCTGGACACATTATTGACCATTCTGGACATGCATCTGGTCCGCGGATCGTCACTCACCGGGTTCGCACCGCTCGTCACCGCCCACGGTGGAGATCCGGCCGCTCTGCTGGCCACCGCCGGGGTCGACCCCGCCGACGCGGGCCACGACGATCGGTTCATCCCGCTGCGCAGCGCCATCGTCGCAGTCGAGACTGCGGCAACAATGCTGAGCGCGCCTGACTTCGGCCGCCAACTCGGCCGGCGGCAGAGCATCGACATCCTCGGCCCAGTCTCCGTCGCCGCGCGCACCGCAGCGACAGTCGCTGAAGCGTTCGATGTCCTGGTCACCCACATGGACTCCCACAGCCCCGCCATCTCCGCGCGCATCACCGCGCACGTCGATCCGCAGCTGCGCCGGTTCGAGTACGACTTCCTGCTGCGCCCCACGCCGCCGCAAAGCCAGGCACTCGAACTGGCTCTCGGACTCACTCTCCAGGTGCTGCGGTTGTTCCTGGGCGCCGCCTACCGGCCGGTGGCGGTGCACCTGCCGCACCCGCCGCTGGGTACCACGGCCGACTACCACGAGTTCTTCGGCTGTCCACCGCACTTCAACGATCCGATCGGCGGGTTCACCCTGCGCGCCAGCGATCTGCAGCGCCCACTCAACCACGACCCGCTCGCGCACCGCGTCGCCCTCGCCTACCTGTCCGACACCCACGGGCGGCGCGCACCCGACATCGCCGACACCGTGAGCAGCATCATCCGACAGCTACTACCGACGCGGAAATTGTCCGCCGAGCAGGTCGCCCGCCAATTCGGCATCCACCCGAAGACCTTGCAACGGCGCCTCGCCACCGAGGGAACCAGCTATGCCGAGTTGGTCGACCACACCCGCCGCGACCTGGCCCACCGCCTGCTCACCGGCACCGACCTACCCGTGGCCCAGGTGGCCCGCCAACTCGGGTACGCCGAGCACGGCGTGTTCACCCGCGCCTGCAGGCGCTGGTTCGGGGTGACGCCGACGGAGTATCGGACCAGCCGCTGATCCGCGCGCTACGACGACCCGCGTTCGATCGATTCGATGACCTCAGCGTGGGAGTCCCTCGACAATCCGAGCAACCCGCGGGCCAGGTCCGCGAGGAGGCCGTCGCGGGGCCCTCTCAACCAGGCCAGCTCCTCCTGCATCGCCAGGTAGTACTCGTCGTCGGTGAAGTAGGCGGCGTCGACTCGGAAGAACTCCGCGAAGGCGTGAATCGTCGTCTCCGACGGGTTCGTTCGCCGGCCGGTGCGAAGCTGCGACAGGTACGGCCGCGACACCGGGTAGCCGAGATGCGCCAGCCCGTCGGCGACCTCGGCGTCGCGGTACGGACCCCGTCCGGGCGGGTACACGGACTCGAACAGCAAATTCAGCCGCGCCGCGAAGCTCGGTTCCCCCGCAGCGCTGGCGTCAGGTGCCGGCGCACCCCCGACTGTCTCAGCGCTCATTCCGCCGTTCCCTTCCTCTGCACGAGATAGCACCGGCGCTGCAAACCGATTCCCACTCGGCGTGCAGCGCAACTGATCCCCGCCCTGCCTCCGGCAGCAAACTCTCGGTTCCTCGTCCTACACATCTTCGCGGGAGCTGAGCCGCTGTGACCTTGACATCTCAGGACTGCTTCTTGATTTTCCTGGACACCGGGGTTGAGGGATGGCCGCACTGCTGGACGCCTTCCGGTTGTAGGCTAACCGGGTTCGTGTTCCGCCTCACCGGCCGCGCCACGTCACGGCGCCGCACATGACACACACTCACCAGAAGCGGCAGCCCCTTCTCCGCCGGTGAACCGGCACCGTCCCCGCCGCCCTCGTAAAGACGGCGCGGCCCTGCGGTACCTCACCGAGTGGCGACGGGAAGTCGAACGAGCTGAACGCCTCCACCGATCAGGTGGCTACGTCTACATCGGCGACATCGGCTGCCCGTGCTGCCAAGGCGAGATCTGGGATGACTCCCGTGACCGCCTCGAAGCGCTCGTCCACCGTGGTGGGAAGCACGCCCACAGGCTCCGGGCGGAGGTGAATCGGCTCGACGAGCGGTTCCGCGCGGTCACCATGGAACGTGATGCCTGGGCATCGGCGCCGTGGTGGCGCCGGCGGAAACCGTGGGACTGACCTGTCCGAGGGTGAAACTCCCTCGCGACGTGTCACCGCCCCGGCTTACGCTCCGGTGCATGACCGAGTCCGCGCCCGTCGAGCTGTGTGACTGCCCCCGCCGCGACCACGTCGGGTCCTTCGATGGTTGTTGCACGAATCCGTCGCTGCGCAGCGAGGAGCCCGAGCCGCTCGGCCGGTACACCGAGTGCGGGTGCTGCTTGGCCGACTGCCCAGACGTGCACCCGACGCCGACACCCGGGTTCGGCCCGGTCCCGGGCTCCCTGGTGATCGCCGAGGAGTACTTCTTCACGTTGCCGGCTGAGAAGCAGCAGGCGTTGCGAGAGCAGGAGGCCCGCGGCGAGCTGCGGATCGCTCCGCAGTCGGAGATGCGGCTGCCGGGGATCGACTGATGAAGCTGTCGCTGATCGTGCTGTACGTGCCGGATCCGGTCCTCGACCGCGCCGCGGCGTTCTACGGGGCGATCCTCGACGCCGAGCCCGTACGGGAACAGCACGGCGAGTACGGGCCGGAGCACTGGTCGGTCACGTGTCCGGAGACCGGCCTGGCGCTGGAGCTGTATCCGGCCACATCGCGGCCCCACACCTCGACCCGGCTGGAGTTCCACGACTCGGATGTCGACGCCGCGGCGACCAGGTTGATGGACAAGGCTTACGCGCTGCCCGAACGCACCCGCGATGGTGGCGGTTGGTGGGTGAGCGACCCGATCGGCAACACCGTGGTGCTGCTGCCGAGCTGAGAGCAGCTACCCGCGCCGCGCGCACCATCTTGTCGGTGCCGCCGACATGCTCGGCCCATGAACGAGACGACCTGGACCAAGCCCGCCGCCGAGGACACACCACCGGAACTGCTCCATGAGATGCGCGCACTGCTCGCCGAGTTCGAGGAGCTCGACTCCTCCGCCGACGGGTACGTCGAGGCCGTCACCGCGCTGCGGGTGGCACGGGACGCCGTGGCCGCCGCGGTGGCCGCGTCTGATCCCGCCTGCATCGAGGCGCAGCGGGACGGAGCAGAAGCATGAGCACCGAGCCCGTGTACGACAACGAGGACGTCCACGACGACGGCGAGCAGTGGCTCGACGAGGAGCGCGACCGCGACTGAGCCCCCGTCCCTGACACAGCAACCCCCCGCTACCTGAACGGTTGCGGGGTGTTCTGTACTGGGCTCAGCGGACGGTGGTGGGATCGAGACGCGGCGTCGAGGGAGACGGCTGCCCCTCACCCGTACCCGTCGCGGTGGACTCCGCCGAGTTGGGTCCACCTCCGGTGGCGGGCTTCGGGGCACCAGGGATGCCGGTCGACGGAACTCCACCCGCAGCGGGTGTGTCCGGTACCGGACCGGCCGGCTTCGCGGCGCTGGCATCGGCCGGTACCGTGGCCGCCGGCATACCAGTCGGCACCACCTGATCCACAGCGTTCAGGGTCTGCCCCGACACCGGCTGCGTACCCGCAGCGGTGTTCGGGCTGGGGTCGTTCAGGTGGAAGTAACCGCCCCTCGACCCCATGTCCTGCGGCAGCTGCGACGCATCCACGACCTTGTACTCGGCCAGGTCGTAGAAGCGCCCGTCACCGAGGAGCAGGTAGCTTCGGTCCCCCGCGACGAGGAGATCGCCCGGCTTGGCCTGAGCCGGTGCGACCTGGCTGCCGGGGTCCTGCCCGGGCACGGGCGGGGTGAGGCCGGCCATCTTCGCGGCCTCGGAGAGGCTGAGCGGGTGAGCCGGGTCCGCCGCCGAGAGGAGCTGCGCCATCTTGGCGGTCTTCGCGTCGGGGAACGTGGTCTTGTTGCCCTTGACGTCGACCTCCTTGCTCGGCTCGGGCGGCGCGGCCGGTCCCTGCGCGGCGGTGGGTGCTGCGTTCGCGGCAGCGGCGGCGGGCTGGGCCGGGACCATGGCCGGGGCGCCGGGCCGCTCGGCGGCGGTGAGCGGGTCCGGCTTCGTCTTCGCGTTCTCGGTCTTCGACGCGGCGAGCGACGGCTTGGTCTCGGACTTCTCCTTCTTCGGCTCGTCTCCGAGCTTGCGCTCGGACTTCTTGTCCTCGCCCTTCTTGCCGTCGTCGAGCTTGCGGTCGCTGCTGGTGTCGAGGGGCTTGCTCGGCGAGGTGCTGAGCGGCGATCCCCCGCCCGTACCGAGCGGCGACCCGCCGAGACCGCTGCCCAGGTTCGGGGTGCTCGGCGTGGTCGGCGTGGCGGTCTTCTGGTTCAGCGTGCGGAGCAAGTCGCTCAGCGGGTCGTTGGTCTTGGTCGGCGTCTCCGTCTTCGTGGGCGTGGCGGTCGGTGCCTGCGACGTCGGGGTGACCGGGTTCTGCGCCACAGGAGCGGTCTGCACCGGGTCCGTCCTCTTGCTCGGGTCGATGCGCGTCCCCGTGCCAGCCGCGACCGTAGCCGTGAGTACCGCGGCGGGCTCACCGAACAGCGCCGCGATGTTCCGGTCCGCCGCCTCAACCGTGGAGACCGCAGCGCTCAGCGCCGAGCTGCCCGCCTGCGCCGCCGCCTGGTCGCTGAGCTTCCCGGCTTCGACGAGCTGCTCGCGCGCGCTGCGGTTCGCGTCGAGGATCGCGGTGTACGCCTGCCCTGCCCCGTCCGAGGCGGCGGTGAGCTGCTGTAGGAGCGGCTTGGCCTGCTCACGGAGCTGCTTCATCGCATCGAGGTGGGGCTGCAGGCGTGCCTTGTACTCAGTGAAGTACGCCTCTCCCGCGCTCGACATCACCGTGTCGATCTCGGTGAAGAGGTCGCTGAGCCCGCCGAGCCATTCAGTGGCCGCCTTCTCCACCGAGCTGACCGGTCTCATCGGACAACTGCTGAAAGTCGACACATATTGACCCCATCGCCGGGGAATGTGTCCGGTGCCGTGTCGGCGTGTCGTTCCGCGTGACTGGTCCTTTTCGGATCTCACGATGGGATGGGCACGTCTGAACCGGTCGTCGCAGCCGGCATCGGCGGGATCGATGTTGGCCAGTGCCAGCAGTTCGGCGGGGTCGCCGCCGCGCGCCGCGACGAGCGAGTCGAACCCGGTCAGGCACGATCCTCGGATCAACTGCATGTCCATGACAGTCAAGAAGTTGTCTAACAAAGTCAAGACGCGCGGTGGTTGGATACTGCAGAGTTATTTTCCGGTCGGGGACCGCAGCGTTGCGGTCGTCCCGACCATGGTTGGCCGCAGCGGCCATGTGTCTTGGGAAGGGGCCGTGTTGTCTGAGGGGCGCAGTAATCAGGTTGTGGCGCCGGTCCTGCCGGATGGCGGCGTGCTGCCGTTCCCGCCGGTGCCGTCCGGCAGTGTCGCGGGCCGGACGTTGCAGGATTCCACGTACAGCCCGCGCAAGGTCCCGCGGCGGTTGCACGAGGACACGCCGAACATCGTGATCGTGCTGATCGACGACGCGGGTCCGGGCCTGCCGTCGACGTTCGGCGGCGAGGTGACCACGTCCACCATGGATCGGATCTGCCGCGAGGGCGTTACCTACAACCGGTTCCACACCACCGCCATGTGTTCGCCGACCCGTGCGTCGCTGCTCACGGGCCGCAACCACCACGAGATCGGCAACGGGCAGATCGCCGAGCTGGCCAACGACTGGGACGGCTACTCCGGGAAGATCCCGCGCAGCAGCGCCACCGTGGCTGAGGTGCTCAAGCAGTACGGCTACGCGACATCGGCGTTCGGGAAGTGGCACAACACCCCCGCCGAGGAGACCACCGCGGCCGGGCCGTTCGAGAACTGGCCCACCGGCCTGGGTTTCGAGTACTTCTACGGGTTCCTGGCCGGCGAGGCGTCGCAGTACGAGCCGAACCTGGTGCGCAACACCACTATCGTTCCGCCGCCGCGTACCCCGGAGGAGGGGTACCACCTCTCGGAGGATCTGGCCGACGACGCCATCGGCTGGCTGCGCCGGCACAAGGCCTTCAACGCCGACAAACCGTTCTTCATGTACTGGGCCAGCGGCTGCCTGCACGGCCCGCACCACATCATGAAGGAATGGGCTGACAAGTACGCCGGCAAGTTCGACGACGGCTGGGACGCCTACCGGCAGCGGGTGTTCGAACGCGCCAAGGACAAGGGCTGGATCCCGCAGGATTGCCAGCTCACCGAGCGTGACCCGCAGCTGGCCGCCTGGGACGACATCCCCGAGGACGAGAAACCCTTCCAGCGCCGCCTGATGGAGGTGGCCGCCGGCTACGCCGAACATGTCGACGTGCAGGTGGGCCGGCTCGCCGACGAGCTCGACGCCCTCGGGTACGCCGAGAACACCCTGTTCCTCTACATCTGGGGCGACAACGGCTCCTCCGGTGAGGGGCAGAACGGCACGATTTCGGAGCTGTTGGCGCAGAACGGGATCCCCACCACGGTGCGCCAGCACATCGACGCCCTCGACGAGCTCGGCGGTCTGGACGTGCTGGGCTCGCCGCTGGTCGATAACCAGTACCACGCGGGCTGGGCCTGGGCCGGTTCCACCCCGTACAAGGGCATGAAGCTGATGGCCTCGCATCTGGGCGGTACCCGCAACCCGATGGCGGTCCGGTGGCCGGCGAAGGTCGCCGCCGATGCCACCCCGCGCACCCAGTTCCTGCACTGCAACGACGTGGTGCCGACCATCTACCAGGTGGTGGGGATCGAGCCGCCGCGCACCGTGTCCGGGGAGACCCAGATGCCGTTGGCCGGTGCCGGTTTCGCGCAGACGCTGGTCGATCGGGACGCCGAGGGCGGCAAGAAGACCCAGTACTTCGAGATCATGGGCAGCCGCGGGATCTATCACGACGGTTGGTTCGCCGGCGCGGTCGGGCCGCGGTTGCCGTGGGTGCCCGGTCTGCCGCCCGGAATGGCCACGTGGACCCCGGATCAGGACGCCTGGGAGCTGTACAACCTGGACGAGGACTGGACTCAGGCCCACGATCTGGCCGCGGATATGCCGGAGAAGCTGGCGCAGATGCGTGAGACGTTCGCGATCGAGGCCGCGAAGAATGCGGTGCTCCCCGTGGGTGGTGGGCTGTGGGTGCCGGTGTATCACCCCGAGTTGCGGATTGCGCCGCCGTTCACCGAGTGGGAGTTCGCCGGCGACATGATCCGGATGCCGGAGTTCTGCGCGCCCGGCCTCGGTAACAAGAACAACACGCTGACCATCGATCTCGATGTTCCGGAGAACGCGAACGGCGTGCTCTACGCGCTCGGCAGCGGTGCCGGCGGCCTGACCTGCTTCATGGAGGACGGGTACCTGTGCTACGAGTACAACCTGTTCATCCTGATGAAGACCAAGATCCGGTCTGCGGACCCGGTCGCAGCGGGTAAGCACACCCTCACCGTGACCACCGCATACGCCGAGGCTCGGGCCGGCGGTCCGCTGAACATCGGTATCGCAGTCGACGGCATCGAGGTGGCGTCCGGCACGGTGCCGGTCAGCGCGCCGCTGCTGTTCACCGCCAACGACTGCCTGGACATCGGCACCTGCTTGGGGTCGCCGGTGTCGATGGATTACCGGGAGAAGGCGCCGTTCCCGTACGAAGGGCTGATCCGCACGGTGCACGTCGCCTACACCTGACGGCACAGGCGCCACAACGGCCCGCGCCGCAACACGAACACCGCACTGACCGGCGGAGAGGTCAGTCGAGCACCCCGATCTACCCCGCGGCGAGGTTGCGGTCGAGTGGCCGAAACCGCAGTCGTTGTGCACGTCGCCTTGCGGGATCTGAGGTTCGAGGCGGGGTTCGGATGGAAGTTTGCCAGGAGCCCAGCAGGTTGATCTGGGAAACATTGCCCGTGCAAGGAGAGAATCTAATTCTCAGGTTTCTCAGCGCATCCTCGGCTACGTTGGGGCCCAACTGCGCTCGCGATCACATCCGTGTGACCGCGAGTCTTTCCTGTATTCCGGTGTATACCACTGTAATTGACGCACAACCGCAAACGCCGAAGCCCGCACTCGACACAATCTGCCACTTGCCTACCGATAAATGCATTCCGGAGAATTCTCAGCTTCCTATTAGGTAGCGACCCCGGCGTGAATTATTGACCACGCCGTTAGGAGCGAGTAAATGGAAGTACGACTTCGTCCGTATGCGACCGCCGGGATAGCGCTGTTGGGGGCTAGCGCCATCGCAATCACACCGGCCGCGCCACCGCCGACTGCGGACCTACGTGCCTCCGATCAAGCGGTCACGCTGTCCGCCGCCGTCGACCCGATCGGCCCATGGGTCAATCTCTTCCACACCTCATCCGACAACACCACGCAGCTCGCCGACACGTTCTTCGAGGCGCCGGCGCCGGTGCTGCAGCAGGTGATCGTCAACCAACTCAATCAGTTGGGGGAGGTGCTCAATGACCCGGCCAGTATCGGAGATGCGCTCGAAGCGACTGGCGCCAACCTGAAGGCGGCATTCCAGATGGCCACCTTCCTCGGCTTGGAAATCGACCCGAATGACGACACCACTCTGGTGCCGCTACTGCAGAGCAACGACGGGTTCCATGCGGCATTTGCGGCCCTGCTCCCGATGTTCCTGCCGGCCTCGGATCCGGCCACCGCCGATCTGATCGCCGAGGTGGTGCAGTTCATCTCTTCACCGGTCAGCGGTGTTCTGATGGGGGCGATCGGCCCGGTCGTCAGCCCGGTGGTGGCATTGGTCAACAGCGTTTCGGCCATTGCCAATGCCGCGAACCTCGAGGCGGCGCTGCAGGCGCTGGTGGCTGCGCCGGCCGAGGTCGTCGGTGCGTTCTTCAACGGCGCGACCCTCAACCTCGATCCGCTGCTGCCGCTGATCTCGGACGCCGTGCCCTTCCCGGAGGGCATTGCCCTGACGTCGCTGAGCCTGGCGTTCGGTGGGCTGCTCACGCCCGGCGTGACCGGGTTGGGCCCCGAAGGCGGCACACCGAACATCGAAGTGAACAACGGCATCGGCGGTTCGATCTTCAATTCGGTGGGCTTGACGGTCGATCTCGGCGGTTTCGCCCTGGCGGTTCCCGGCCAAGCCGTCGGCCCGCTCGGTGCCCTCGTCAACCTCTCGCAGATGATCGCCGCAGCAGTCGGCTGGGACGGTACGGGAAATCCGTTGACCGACGTCACCTTCCCGACGGTCGATCCTCCGGAGACACCAGCCGCGCTGACCGCCCAGGCCCCGGTCGAGGTTCAGGGTCCGGCTGATATTCCGGCCTCGGTGACGGGCGATAGGAGTCCAATCGTGGATCTAAAGACCGATCCTGCCTTGACGCCGAAAGATGTTGTGCAGGAATCGGTCCCAACGGACGGGGATGCCAAGATGGTGTCCAAGCTCGCCGAGCAGGTCAGCGACGGCGCCGCATCGTCTGGACTGACACCGGACACCAACGCCTCGGAAAGCACGACGACAGTCAAGCGCGCAACCCCGGGCAGCCGACTGTCGAGCACGCTCGAGGACGCCCGCACTCAGGTCAAGCAGAAGGTCTCCGACCTCGGTAAGAGCATCCGGGACAGCCTGCCCAAGCGACCGGGCACGCAGAAGGCCGACGACAACGCCACCAGCGAGTCGGCAGACAGCACCGACACCGGCCCCAAGAAGCGCGCCGAGAAGAAGCGCGCCGTCAAGAAGGACGCCGGTAGCGACGCTGCCTGATCGGTAACGGCCCCGCCTCGGGGGGCGGGGCCGTTACCGTCGTCGCGCAGAAGCTAACTGGCGCTGGGGACTACGCCGCGCGGCAGGATCAGCGGCAGGTCGTTGTAGGTGACGATGCCCGGCTCGGCGGCCACCACCGCGGGGATCGCGTTGATCGGCGGGGTGGCGGTCATGATGTGCCCGAGCACCATGAACTCCTCGAGCGTGGTGGCTTCGAAGTCCGGCGGTGGCAAGAAACCGACCTTCATCGTCACCGTCGGTCGCCCGGCCACCTCGATCACCCAGCCGTCTTGGTCGATCTGCCAATCCGGTTCCAGCGTCTGGCCTTTGCGCCACAGGATGTTGATCTCCACCCGGGACACACCGTCGACGATGCCCTTCCAGCTGATGTACACGCCGGCCACACCGCCGGCCGGGATGGTCCACGAGCCCAGGTCGAGATCCTCGGTGGTCTTCGCGTATTCGGCGTCGCAGCGCACCTCGTCGAGGTCGATGCCCAGCGCGTCGGCCACCATCCGCACCGCCTCGCCGAACACCCCGGTGCCGTGCGCGGTCATCGCCGGCAGGTCGGGATCGTCGATGGGACGCCCGAAACCGACCGGGCGCTCGGTGTCCGGGGAGTCGTAGAACGTGGTGTCGGCGGCTTCGTTGACGGTGATCTTGTCGACGCGGTCGCAGATCCCGGCGGCCACCACCGACAGTTGGTTGACGTAGCCCGGGCTGATCCCGGAACCGAACATGGTGGATCCGCCGCGCCGGCAGGCGGCTTCGATCCTGCCGCGCCCGTCGCCCTGGTTGTGACCGGTGATGAACGACGCCGTCGCCACCACGTTGATCCCGGCCTCCAGGATGCGGACCAACTCGTCGACGTTGATCCACATCGGGTTGTAGACCACTACGTCGGGCTCGAGCCCCAACAGCGCGTCGACGTCGTTGGTGGCCTGCACGCCCAGCGGTTCGATGCCGCACAGTTCACCGACGTCGCGGCCGACCTTCTCCTCCGACCAGGCATAACAGCCCACCAGCTCCAGGGTGGGGTTCTTGGCGATCGCCGCCACCGAACTCTTGCCCACGTTGCCGGTGGTCCATTGCACGACGCGGTATTTCGACACGGTTGATCCCTTCCGCCACGACCCGGATAGCTTTTTTCACGACCGTGAGAAAACTAACACGGGCTGTCAAGGCCCGGCCCCGGTCACAGCGGCGCAGGCGTTAAGGTGACCGCGATGACCGACAGCGCGGAGGGCACGGCTGACCAACCCGTGCACCGGGAAAGCCGACCCCGACGGGGCCGGCCACGTCGCATCGACCGCGATCAGATCATCGCCGCCGCACGCGAAGTAGCCCCCGGCGGTCTGACCATGCAGGCGGTGGCCGACGCGCTCGGCGTGGACCGCACCGCACTGCACCACTACGTCGGGGACCGGGACGGGCTGGTCGAGCTGGTGGTCGCGGACTGCTTCGAAGCCGAACTGCGCGCCACCGAACTGCCCGAGAACGCGCCCTGGCAGGAGATCCTGCGCGCGCACGCCACCGCGATCCGCAATGGGGTGCGCAAGGCCGGAGCGACCGGGATGAACTTCCGGATCAGCGGCATCGGCGGGGCTGCCAGCCTGGCGCTGGCCGAGCAGGTGTTGCGGGCTCTGACCGACGGCGGCTTCGGCGTCGACGAGGCCGGCCGCGTCCTGACCCTGGTCACCGGCATCGCGTTGTCGGCCGGCCATGACGTCCTGGGCTCGCCCGAGTCGCGGATCAAGCATCAGACGCCGGAAGTCGAACGCGCGCTGAAACAGTTTGCCGCAGGCGAGTTTCCGCTGCTGGCTGCCGTCACCGAGCAGCGCGGCGCGCCGGGCGTGGACGACTTCGAGTTCAACCTCGGCGTCGTCATCGCCGGCTTGGAACAGTCGCTTCACTGAGCGATTTCGGTGCGTTTGGGTGCGCTGAGCGCCCCCAAACGCACCGAAATCACGAGCCGGGCAGCGTCGCCAGCCCCGGACCCCACACCGACTCGGGGTAGACGTTGACGCTGTACTTGATCTGGTAGCCGGTCGGGGGAGTACTCGAGCACAACCGGGCGACGTAGGCACTGCCGTCGGTGTTCTCCTTGGTCAGGCTCGCCTCGCGTTCGCAGGTGGCAGCCGGTTTCGGTACCGGGTCCGGCGTGAAACCGACGTCGGTCAGCAACTGCTCGGCGGTCTGGAAGTCGTCCTCCTCGACGGCAGACACGATCACCGTCCAGATCTTGCCGCCGCCCGAACCGGGCACCTCTTCGGCGCTGCCCTCGATGTTTCCGCGCACCAGCGGGATGTCGGCGGGGAAGCCCTGCGGCAGCGAATCCGCCGGCGCCGCATCGGCGTTCGGGGTCGAGGCGGCCACGGTCTGGTCGGTCGTGGACTCCGCGGCGGTGCTGTCCTCACCGCCCCGGCCGGCGCACCCGGTCAGCGCGAGCGCGGCACCCACCAGCGAAACCGCCAGCACCGCCAGTGATCGATCTCGACACACCATGCCGACAGTCAATCAGATGCGGCCGCGGCACCGGCAGATCGGCGGCGCCGGGCAGTCATTGCCGGGGCATCTCGGCGTTGATCCGGTTCAACACCGCCGGATAGCGCTTGGCCTCCGGATGGTTGCCGGGTTTGCCGCTGCTGACGATGCCGACCGACAGTCGCCGCGACGGATCGGCCCACACCGCGATATCGACCAGACCGGTATGCCCGAACGCGCCCGCGGCGTCGCGGCCGAACGGACCGAACCGCCGCGACCCGAGCATGTACCCGGTGCCCCACCGCATCGGCTGCAAACCGGTGGCCACATCGGGACGCAGCCGCCGGGCCTCCCGGGTCGCGGCGTACAGCGTCTCCGGGCGCAGCACCCGGACGCCGTCGAGTTCGCCACCCCGGCACAGGATCTCGGCGAATCGGGACAACTCCTCGGCGGTGGACACCGTGCTCGACGACGGCACCACACTGGTGAGGAAGGCGGGGGTGTTGCTGAACGGAATGATCTCACGCATGGTCCCGCCGACCGCCAGTTTGAACGCCCGGGCCATCGGCGGGGGCAGCGGTTTACCGGTCGGGTGACTCGGCGCGACCAGTGGCACGTCGGCGGCGGTGACCCCGTAGTTGGTCCAGCGGAACCCGAGCGGTTCGAGGATCTCGGTGGCCAGGATCTCGCGGATGCCGCGTCCCGTTGCGGCCAGCACGATCTCACGCACCAATGGACCCCAGGTCAGGCCGTGGTAGATGTGCACCAACCCGGGCCGGTACACCGGTTTGAGTGCGCCGAGCATCTGCTGCGCGTAGTCGCTGTCGTCCATCCGGCGCAGGTCCGGGCGCGGGCCGGTGGCGAACGGCACGCCGGCGCTGTGCGTCATGACGTGCCGGATTGTGGTGCGGTGCTTGCCGTGACTGGTGTAGCTGGGCAGGTAGTCGCAGACCCGGTCGTCGAGCGAGAAGTGCCCGCGTTCGACGAGCATGTGCACCACGGTGGTGGAGATCGCCTTGGCCGCCGAGTAGACGCAGAACGGGGTGTCGGTACGCACCGGGACCTTCTCGGCGTCCGGCCCGTCGTCGGGGCCGTTGCCCCAGCCGTGCCCGATCGCCCGGTTGAGCACCACCTTGCCGTCCCGGCGTATGCACACCTGGATGGCCGGGTGCATACCGGCCGCATACCAGTGCCGCACTGACTGCCAGATCCGTTCCACGCCAGCCGAATCCACATCGGTGTGATCTTCGACGCCACGCGCGGTCACCGATTCCAAGTCCGCAGGGACCGCGATCCGGCCGTCGGCGCTCATACGTCCTGCCGATGCAGCGTCGCGGCCAGGTGATGCTGCAGCGGCAGACCGACTGCAGCCATGGCGACCCGATAGCTCAGCGTGTCACCGCTGAGCTCGAACATGCGGGCCACCGCGGTGACCGCCTTGGCCGAGGAGGTCAGGCCCACCGTCGTGGACTGCAGCTCGAGCGTCAACGTGTCGGCGTCGGCGGCCAGGCTGCCCTCGTCGATCTCGGTGATCCCGGTGGGATGTGCCAGCACCAGCTCGACCCGCCCGGGGGAGGGCACCCGCAGGTAGCCGACCTCGGCGTGCAGCGGCCGGCCGTCATCGGCCGCCCGGGTGCGCTGCGCGTAGCTCAGGAACGGCTTGCCGACGTGACCGAACGTCACCTCTTCGCGGTACTCGAAGCCCTCGATGGACGGGTACTCACCGGCACCGAGCCCGGCCCAGGTGCCCAGCAGAGGAGCCAGTACGACGACGTCGGGATGCAGGTCCACCACGTCTGCCAGCCTACGGGGCGCTCAGTCCCGCACCGCGCGGGCGAGCACGTCCACGCCGCGGGCCAGCTGGGGTTCGGTGAGGTTGGCATAGCCCAGGATCAGGCCGGGTTCGGCCGCCTCAGGGTCGGCGTAGCAACGCGCCATCGACTCCACCCGCACCCGGTCTGCAGCCGCGCGCTGCACGACGGCGTCGACGTCGGTGTCCGCGGGCAGCCGCACCGCCAACTGCACCCCGGCGGCGGTGCCCAGCACCTGCGCTTCCGGCAGCCGTTCGGCGAGCACCCGGACCAGCGCCTGGCGGCGACGCCGATACCGCCGCCGGGTCAACCGTAGGTGGCGGTCATACCAGCCGGAGTTCAACAGCTCGGTGAAAGCGATCTGGTCCATCACCGAGCTACCGAGATCGGCCAGCAGTTTGTCGCGGCGCAGCTGCCCGATCAGCTGCTCGGGGGCGACCAGCCAACCCATCCGCAGCCCGGGCGACAGCGTCTTGCTGGTGGACCCGGTGTAGACCACGCGGTCCGGTGCCAGGCCTTGCAGCGCCCCGACCGGGGCGCGGTCATAGCGGTATTCGGCGTCGTAGTCGTCCTCGATCACCAGGTTGCCGGACCGGGCCCAGCCCACCAGCTGTGCGCGGCGCTGCGGATCGAGCACCGCGCCGAGCACCGACTGGTGGGCCGGGGTGCAGACCACGGTGCGCGCGGCAGTGCGGGCCAGCGCGCCGACGTCCAGGCCGTACTCGTCCACCGGTACCGGCAGCGGGTCGATCCGGTGCCGGCGCAGGATGCGCGGGTGCAGCCAGAACCCCGGATCCTCCACGGCAACCGGGGCATCGGCAATGTGCGGGGCGAGCAGCGCGATCGCCTGGGTGACCCCCGAGCACACGATGACGTCGTCGGCGCCGGCCAGCACGCCGCGGGTGCGGCGCAAGTAGTCGGCGATCGCCCGGCGGCTCGCCGGCAGACCCTGCGGGTCGACGTAGCCGAAGTCGCGGACCGGGGTCGCGGCCAGGCCCCGGCGCAGCGCCTGTACCCAGGCGTGCGTCGGCACGGTGCTGAGATCCGGTGTGCCCGGCAGGAAGTCGACGTCGTAGACCGCCGGGGTGGCGGGTGCTGCCGCTGCTTCCAGCGGGGCCGGTGTATCAACCCGGGCCACCACCGTGCCCGAGCCGCGGCGCGCCACCAGGAACCCTTCGGCGGCCAGTTGCTCATAACCCTCGACGACCAGTCGCCGCGACACCCCGAGATCGTTGGCCAGGGTGCGGGTGGACGGCATCCGGGTATCCGGTGCCAGCCGGCCGGCGCGGATGGCGTCGCGCAGGCTGTCGGCGAGTTGGCGGTACAGCGGTACCGGGTCCTCGCGATCCAAGGGCAGCAGCAGTTCCGGGCCGAAACCGGCCGCCGCAGGATTGGTACCCGATTTCTTCACCGAAGTGGAGCTTAATCGGCGACCAGTACCGGACTAGCGTTCAACCTGACGAAGGAGGAACAGCGATGCGAGTGTTCGTCACGGGCGGGACCGGGGCCATCGGCGGGTATGCGGTGCCCGCCCTGATCGCGGCCGGGCACCAGGTCACAGCGCTGGCGCGCAGCCAGGCCGCCGCCGAACGACTGCGCAGCCAGGGCGCGGCCCCGGTGGCGGTGTCGCTGTTCGACCGCGACGCCCTGGCCGCGGCGTTCGCCGGTCACGACGCGGTGGTCAACCTGGCGTCGGCGTTGCCGGCCTCGCACCGCTATGTCTTCGCCTCGGCGTGGCGCGACTGCCACCGCATCCGCACCGAGGGTTCGGCCACCGTCGTCGATGCGGCGCTGCAAGCCGGGGTAGGGCGGTTGGTCCAGGAGTCGATCGTGATGACGTATCACGACGGCGGGGATCAGTGGCTCGACGAGGCGAGCCCGGTGGACCACTTCCCGATCGCCGAGGGCAACCACGCAGCCGAAGCCAACGCCCGCCGGTTCACCGAATCAGGCTCTGTCGCAGTGGTTTTGCGCTTCGGTCTGTTCTACGGCCGGGGTGCAGCGCACAGTGAGCAATTCTTCGCCGCAGCGCGACGGCACCTCGGCTTCCTGGCCGGGCGACCGGAAGGCTACATCTCCTCGATCCACCTGGCCGACGCCGCCGACGCGGTGGTCGCGGCGCTGGACTGCCCAGCCGGGGTCTACAACGTCGTCGACGACGAACCGGTCACCAAGCGCGAACACGTGCGGATCCTGGCGACCGCGGCCGGCGCCAAGCCGTGGCTGGTCGGGCCGGGCCGGCTGGCGCTGCTGCTCGGCGCGCGCACCGCGCCGATGACCAGTTCGCTGCGCGTCGACAACGCGCGGTTCCGGACCGCCACGCAGTGGCAGCCGCGATTCCCCAGCGTGCGGGAGGGCTACCGCGAGATGGCCGACGCGCTCACTCGCCCTGGAAGTTCGGCGGGCGCTTCTCGAACATCGCGGTGATGCCCTCGGACAGATCCTTGCTGGGCAGGAACGCCGAGTTCCAGGCCGCCACATAGCGCAGGCTGGCCGACACCTGGGCGGTGCGCTGCTCGTCGAGCACATCCTTGATGCCCTGCACGGTCAGCGGCGGATTGGCGGCGATCTCGGCGGCCGTCGCGTGCGCGGCGGCCAGACAGGCCTCGGCGTCGTCGAACACGTCGTTGACCAGGCCGATCTTCTCGGCGCGGGCGGCGTCGATGTCCTTGCCGGTGAGCGCCAACTCGCGCAGGTGACCCTCGGACAGGATCAGCGGGAGCCGGGCCAGGCTGCCGACGTCGGCGACGATTGCCAGCTTGACCTCGCGCACCGAGAACTTCGCATCGGCCGACGCATACCGGATGTCGACGGCGCTGATCAGGTCGACGCCGCCGCCGATGCACCAGCCGTGCACCGCGGCGATCACCGGGGTGCGGCAGTCGGCCACGGCGGTGATCGACTGCTGCATGCCGCGCAGGTGGCGGTGGAAGTCCGCGCGCGGGCGGGCCATCGCGCCTTCGGCCATCATCGGCGCCAGCGTGCTGCCGGAGGCGGCCAGGTCCAGGCCGTAGCTGAAGTGCTTACCGGACCCGGTCAACACGATCGCGCGGACCTCGGGGTCGGCGTCGAGCGTCTCGAACGCGACCGGAAGTTCGGCCCAGAACGCCGGGCCCATGGCGTTGCCCTTGCCCGGTCCGAGCAGGGTTACCTGCGCGATGTGGTCCTTGATCTCGACAGAAAGGGACTCGTAGCTGTCAGCCATAACCGTCGAGGTTAGTCGGTCCGGTTACTCCCGCTCCAACCAGAAGTAGAAGTGCCGCGGGGTGCCGCTGGTGAAGTCCAGGCCGGCCTTGCCGTTCATGATGCCCATCACGGTGTCGGCGTCGACCAGCTTGAAGTGGTCGTGGATCGGGACGCCGTCGTAGACCATGGTCGCCACCAACTCACCGCGGAACTGCTCGAGCCACAGGCTGGCTTCGCCCTTCATCCATTCGGCGTTGGAGAACTTGTTGCCGTCCTCGTCCAGGCAGACCAGCGGCTTGGCGTCGGCGGCCGAGTAGAACGCCTTGCCGTGCCAGCGGCCCTTCTCCAGCATGCCGTTGGCGCGGTGGCCGGTGACGAATTCGCCGCCGCGCCATTCGCCGAGCATGTCCTCGATGCTGGTCGGGGTCAGTTGCGCCCAGAACTCGTCGAGCTCGGCGTCGGTCAGCGGGGTGGTGCGTTGCCGCAGTTCGTCGAAGCGGGCGCGCAGGTCGGTCGTTGGCACGGTGGTTGAACCTAACGCATGGGCGGCCGCGGCCCGAAATTCAGATCCAGGATCGGGCGAATGCCAGGAAGGCGTCGTTTTCGGCCGGGGCTCCGATGGTCACCCGGACGCCGTCGGTGCCGTACGGGCGGACCAGAATCCGGGCCTGCTCGGCAGCCTGCTCGACGAAGTCGGCGGTGCGTTCGGGGCCCAGCGGCAGCCAGACGAAGTTGGCCTGCGAGTCCGGCAGTTTGTAGCCCGCGTCGCGCAGCGCGGCGCTGACCCGGCGGCGGTCGGCAACCACGGCGTCGGTGCGGGCCAGCAGTTCATCGGCCGCGCCCAGCGAGGCGATCGCCGCAGCCTGGGCCAGCGCGCTGACGGTGAACGGCACGTAGACCTTGCCGAGCGCGGTGATCAGCTCCGGATCGCCGACCGCGTAGCCGACCCGCGCGCCGGCCAGCCCGTAGGCCTTGGAGAACGTGCGCAGCACGACGACGTTGGGGTGCCGCGCGGCCAGCCCGAGACTGTCCGGCAGCAGGTCGTCGCGGATGTATTCGACGTAGGCCTCGTCGATGGCCACCACGATGTGCGGCGGCACCGCCTCGACGAAGCGGGCCAACTCGGCCGGCGGCACCACCGTGGAGGTCGGGTTGTTCGGGTTGCACACGAAGATCAGCCGGGTGCGGTCGGTGATCGCGGCCAGCATGGCGTCCAGGTCGT
The DNA here is from genome assembly GCF_059812645.1 of Mycobacterium sp. NGS45. Classification (NCBI taxonomy): domain Bacteria; kingdom Bacillati; phylum Actinomycetota; class Actinomycetes; order Mycobacteriales; family Mycobacteriaceae; genus Mycobacterium; species Mycobacterium sp. NGS45. The sequence goes on from NZ_JCALDB010000012.1 coordinate 97,700, forward strand.
GGGCGTGGTCTTTCAGTGGAATCGGCACCGGGGTGGCGCCGGCCACCCGCACCTGCAGCGGGTACACCTCGAAGGCGCGCCAGCCGAACATCACCTCGTCGCCGACCGACGCGGTGACCTGGATCAGCTGTTGGCACAGACTGACCGAGCCGCAGCCGGCCGCGATGTGCTCGGGCGTGACACCGACGTGCTTGGCCAGGTGTCCCTTGAGCTCGGCGTAGCCGTTGTCCGGGTAGCGGTTGAGGGTGTCGGTGGCCTTCTCGATGGCGGTGCGCACACTGGGCAGCGGCCCGTCGACGGTTTCATTGCTGGCCAGTTTGATCGCGCCGGGCACTGTCTTGCCGGGCGTGTAGGCCGGCAGATCGGCCATCAGCGGGCGCAGCCGGGTACTCATTTGGTCAGCATAAGTGAGTGCCTGTACGCTGTGCCCTCGGCGGTTCCGGTGCTTCGACGAGGATCCGGTAACCTCTACCAAGTTCGAGGAGGCGTGCCAGAGCGGCCGAATGGGACTCACTGCTAATGAGTTGTCCCCCTTACAGGGGACCGGAGGTTCAAATCCTCTCGCCTCCGCCACACAACTGAATATGTCCAGCGCCCGTAGCTCAACGGATAGAGCATCTGACTACGGATCAGAAGGTTAGGGGTTCGAATCCCTTCGGGCGCACTTCGTACGAGCGGTGGGCGGCCTTGCTGCTTCCGGATTTCCAGCATTAACCAGTTACGCCGAGGATTTCAGTCAGTATGTGGCGAGGATCCTCGGCGTTGACGGTTATCCACAGACTCGTCGGACCGTGCAGGCGGTGGCTGCCGTTGGCCATGAGTATTGAAGCGTGGTCGTCGGCGACGTGCTTCGACAGCAGGACGGCGTGATCTCGCGTCAGCAGGCCCTGGCTGCGGGCCTGGCCGATCATCAGATCCGGCGGTTGCTCCGCCGCAACGAGTGGGCCCGTGTGCACAGCGGTGTCTACGTCGATCACACCGGTCCGCTGACCTGGCGGCAACGGGCCTGGGCAGCAGTGCTTTACGCGGCTCCGGCGGCGCTGTGCTTCGAATCGGCCATGAGCGAAGACTCGGCACTGATCCATGTTGCGGTCGCACGGCAGCGCGCCATGTTGGCCGAGCCGCCGGGAGTTCGCATTCATCACCTCGACCACCTGTCGGAGCGGGTGCTGTGGAATGTCGGCCCGCCACGGATGCGCTACGAGGAAGCCGTCCTCGACGTCGCGGCCCGTGCAGCAGCAGACCTCGATGTCATTGCGACATTGGCCAACGCGTGCCAATCGCGGCGGACGACCGCACAGCGGCTATTGCAGGCCCTCGACTCCCGGAAACGGTTGCCTCGTCGCCGGTGGCTGCGGTCGGTGTTGGTCGACATCGCCGAGGGCACCTGTTCGGTGCTCGAACATGGCTATCTGGTTCGCGTCGAGCGGTCGCACGGACTACCTCGGGCGCGGCGACAGCAGAAGTCTGCGTCTTCAGTCGGCGTCTGCTACCGCGATGCCCAGTACGGCGACGGGCTCGTGGTGGAACTCGATGGCCGGCTCTACCACGATTCGGCGACTCGGCGGGATGCGGATTTCGAACGGGACCTCGATGCTGCCGTCGACGGCCGGTCGACCCTTCGGCTTACTTACGGGCAGGTCTTCGACCGGCCATGCCAGACCGCAGCCAAGATCGCCCAGGTGCTGCGGCGGCAGGGGATCGACGCGCCCGGCCGACGGTGCGGGCCGGACTGCGAGTTCGGCCCGCTGGACCAAGCGGCCTGAGGCAGTTGTGCCGAGGATTGCAGTCAGTATTCGGCAAGGATCCTCGGCATAAGGTGCGATCGTCGCGGCCACGGCGATTGAGCCGGGTGGGACGCTTGCTCGGCGGTACTTGTGCCGAGGATTGCAGCCACTATTCGGCAAGGATCCTCGGCATAACTGGGCGCGGGCCAAAGCGCGGGCTAAAGCAGGGCCGCCGAGCGGGGACGGGTACTTCGGTCGCAACTGGGCGTTCAGCGGCGGGTCAGCGGCAGCACACCCAGGGAATGAATCGGACCGTAGTCCGGTTATACCGGGTACTGACTCCCATAGGAGGTACCCATGCCCGCCATCACCGCCGACACCTTGACTTTGCCCCGCATCCCATCGCCCCAGCCGACCGACACCGACCGTCCGGTGCGCTCGATCACCACCGGCCCGCGCGGCTACGAGGGTGAAGGCTTCCCGGTCGTGCGGGCATTCGCCGGGGTCAGCGCTGCCGCACTCGACCCGTTCGTGCACATGGACCAGATGGGCGAGGTCGAATACCAGCCCGGTGAACCGCGCGGCACCGACTGGCACCCGCATCGCGGCTTCGAGACCGTCACCTACATGATCGACGGCCGCTTCGCCCACCAGGATTCACACGGCGGTGGCGGTCTGATCACCGACGGCGCCACGCAGTGGATGACCGCCGGCTCCGGCATCCTGCACATCGAAACCCCGCCGGCCGAACTGGTGGACAGTGGTGGCATGTTCCACGGCATCCAGCTGTGGGTCAACCTGCCCCGCGAGCACAAGTTCGCCCAACCGAAGTACCAGGCCATCGAGGGCGGCGAGGTCAAGCTGCTGTCGTCTGAGGACGGTGGGGCGCTGGTCCGCGTGATCGCCGGCGACATCGACGGGCACTCCGGGCCGGGTTCGACGTTCACGCCGATCACCCTGGCGCACAGCACCATCCAGCCCGGCGCTCGGCTCAGCCTGCCCTGGAACCGGGAGTTCAACGCGCTGGTATATGTGCTGTCCGGTCGCGGCAGCATCGGCCCCGTCGGGCAGCCCATCGAAGGAGGCCAGCTGGCTGTCCTGGGTCCCGGTGACCGAATCACCGTCAAGGCCGACGGCACACAGGATTCCCACCGACCCGCCATGGAGGTTCTGCTGTTGGGCGGCCAACCGATTCGAGAGCCCGTGTTCCACTACGGACCGTTCGTGATGAACACCAAGGCCGACGTGATCCAGGCGCTCGAGGACTTCCAGTCCGGCAAGTTCGGTCAGATCCCGCCCGATGCGCTGACGCCGCACCGGCCGATGCGCTGATGCCGCACCGCTGAACTACGCGGGCTTGATCCCGACGGTGAGCAGATCCGACACCAGTTGGGTCCACAGCGGTCGCCGCACGCGGTGCTGTTCATCGACGCTGAACCCGGCGTCGGTGAACAGTTCCCGCATCTGCTCGGCGGTGGGGTTGTGTGCAGGTGCGAGGCGATGGTCGAGCACCGCGGAAAACGGGAACACCGCCAGCGGGCTGATCGTGGTCACCGCGACGACGCCGCCGGGGGCCAGCACGCGGTGGAACTCGCGCAACGCGGCGGGCTGATCGAAGAAGTGAAACGCCGAGGTGGTCACCACCGCGTCCAACGCGCCGTCCTCGAACGGCAACTCTTCGGCCGGCGCGCTCAGCCAGTGCACCTCAGCGGAGCGGGCCTTCGCCTTGGCCAGCATGCCCTCGGACATGTCGACGCCGTACACCTCGTCCGGCGCCAGTTCCCGCTGGATCCGGTCGGCCAGAATGCCGGTGCCGCAGGCCACGTCGACCACTCGGGTGCAGCCCTGGGCGCGCAACACCTCGATCACCTCGTCTTGGGCGGGGCGGTAAAACCACTGCAGGGCGGCCAAATCGTAGGCGGGCGAGGCGAAGCTCCAGAACTTGGTCACCGCCTCGTTGAGGTTGCGTCGAGGTACCGAGGACATACCTCGACGGTACGCGGCGCCGACGGGTGCCGACCAGGGCAGCAAGCAAAGCCCCCGGCGCGGCCAGCTTCGGTGCGCTGCATGGGTGAAACACCGCCGTCACATCCCTGCAACAGCAACTGGCTACCTTCACCCCGACCATGGCCGCGCAAGGAAGGCAGTGATGACGCCGAGCATGCCCGCCCAGCCGAGCCGAATCCCGGTGCGGCTCGACGTGGCAGGATCACGCCCATGCGTCTGACTCCGCATGAACAGGACCGTCTGCTGATCTCCTATGCCGCGGAGTTGGCCCGTCGACGGCAGGCGCGTGGGCTGCGGCTCAACCAGCCCGAGGCGGTCGCGATCATCACCGACCACCTGCTCGAGGGTGCCCGAGACGGCCGCACCGTCGCCGAGTTGATGTCCAGCGGACGCGAGGTGCTCGGTGTGCACGACGTGATGGACGGCGTGCCCGACTTGGTCCCGGAGGTCCAGGTGGAAGCCACCTTCCCGGACGGCACGAAACTGGTGACCGTGCACCACCCGATCTCATGAGTAGGCCGGGCGAGATCCTGTTCGCGGCCGACGAGATCAGCATCAACGACGGTGCACCGCGGCTGGAGCTGCCGATCGTCAACACCGTCGACCGCCCGGTGCAGGTCGGCAGCCACGTGCACCTGCCGCAGGCCAACGCGGCACTGGACTTCGACCGCACCGCCGCCCACGGCCATCGCCTCGACGTGCCGGCCGGCACCGCGGTGCGATTCGAACCCGGTGTGGCCCAATGGGTTCTGCTGGTTCCGATGGGCGGGGACCGCGCGGTGTACGGGCTGAGCCTGAATCCGCCCGGCCGGTTGGACGCATCATGACCTCGCTGTCGCGGGAACGCTACGCCGCGCTGTACGGACCGACCACCGGTGACCGGATCCGGCTGGCCGACACCGACCTGCTGATCGAGATCACCGAGGACCGCAGCGGCGGACCGGGCCGGGCCGGCGACGAGGCCGTTTTCGGCGGCGGCAAGGTGCTGCGCGAGTCGATGGGCCAGGGCCGGGCGACCCGCGCCGAGGGTGCACCCGACACCGTGATCACCGGTGCGGTGATTCTGGATCACTGGGGGATCATCAAGGCCGACATCGGTATTCGGGACGGCCGAATCTCGGCGATCGGCAAGGCCGGCAACCCCGACATCATGGACGGGGTGCACCCCGGCCTGGTGGTCGGCCCCTCGACCGAGGTGATCGCCGGCAACGGCCGGATCCTCACCGCGGGCGGTATCGACTGTCACGTGCACTTCATCTGCCCGCAGATCATGGAGGAGGCACTCGGTTCGGGCATCACCACCATGATCGGCGGCGGTACCGGACCGGCCGAGGGCAGCAAGGCCACCACGGTCAGCCCCGGCGCCTGGCACCTGGCCCGCATGTTGGAAGCGTTGGACGGCTGGCCGATGAACATCGCGCTGCTGGGCAAGGGCAACACCGTCAGCGCCGAATCCATGTGGGAGCAACTACGTGGCGGCGCTTCGGGTTTCAAACTGCATGAGGACTGGGGCTCGACGCCTGCGGCGATTGACGCCTGCCTGCGGGTCGCCGACGCCTCCGGTGTGCAGGTTGCCCTGCACACCGACACCCTCAATGAAGCCGGGTTCGTCGAGGACACCGTAGCTGCGATCGCCGGTCGTTCGATCCACGCCTACCACACCGAGGGTGCTGGCGGCGGCCACGCGCCGGACATCATCACCATCGCGGGCCAACCGCACGTGCTGCCCAGCTCCACCAACCCGACCCGGCCGCACACCGTCAACACGCTCGACGAACACCTGGACATGCTGATGGTGTGCCACCACCTCAAGCCCAGCGTCCCAGAGGATTTGGCGTTCGCTGAAAGCCGGATCCGGCCGTCCACCATCGCCGCCGAAGACCTACTGCATGACATCGGTGCCATCTCGATGATCGGCAGCGACGCCCAGGCGATGGGCCGGGTCGGCGAGGTGGTGATCCGCACCTGGCAGACCGCGCACGTGATGAAACGTCGCCGCGGCGCGCTGCCCGGCGACGGCGCGGCCGACAACCTGCGGGCCCGCAGATATGTAGCTAAGTACACCATCTGCCCGGCCGTTGCGCATGGTCTGGACGACGAAGTCGGCTCGGTCGAAGTGGGCAAGCTCGCCGACCTGGTGCTGTGGGATCCCCGCTTCTTCGGGGTACGGCCGCACGCGGTGCTCAAGGGCGGCATGATCGCCTGGGCCGCGATGGGTGACGCCAACGCCTCGATCCCGTCGCCGCAGCCGGTGCTGCCGCGACCCGCATTCGGCGCGGCCCCAGCCGCCGCGGCCGCCACGTCGGTGCATTTCGTGGCGCCGGCCGCGCTCGACGACGGTCTGCCGCAACGACTGCGGGTCAACCGATCGCTGGTCGCGGTGAAGGACACCCGCCGGATCGGCAAGGCCGACATGCCGCACAATGACGCACGGCCGGACATCGAGGTCGATCCGGACACCTTCACGGTGCGGATCGACGGCCAGGTGTGGCAGGAGCAACCGGCCACCGAACTGCCGATGGCACAACTGTATTTCCTGTTCTGATGACACTGGTGACGCTGCTTGGGCTGGCCGACTCCCGATTACCGGCCGGTGGCCACGTGCATTCCGGCGGCATGGAGGAAGCGATCACCTGCGGGTTGGTCGGCGACCTGGACACGCTGCGGGCCTACCTGCGTCGACGGATCCGCACCCAAGCCCTGGTGACCGCATCCTTGGCGGCCGCGGTCGCCGACGGCCGGTTGACGCCGAACCAGGCCGACCGCGAAACCGATGCCCGCACACCGGCTCCGGCCGCGCGGCAGGCCTCGAGGGTGCAGGGCCGCGGACTGCTGCGGCTGGCACGACGAGTCTGGCCGGACGCGGGCAGCCCCGGTGCCGAGAGTGTTTGGGATGACCTGGGCCGCAGCCCGCACCTGCCGGTGGTGTCCGGGGTGGTCGGCCGGGTTGCCGGGCTGTCCGCGCAGCAGACCGCGATCTCGTTGGTGTACACCAGCATGACCGGCAGCGCCACCGCGGCGCAGCGCCTGCTCGCACTCGATCCCGCCGACGTCGCGGCGATCACCTTCGAGCTCGCGGGGTTGTGTGAGGACACCGCGGCACGCGCCTGCGCAGAGCTCGCCGACCTGTCCGACCCGCTGCTGGATGTGCTGGCGCAACGCCACGTCGAGCGGGACCGACCATTGTTCGTCTCGTGAACCACCTGCCGTCCCGTGGGTCGGGCAACAGGGGAAAGGATCAGCATGCCACCACATTTCATTGACGCCGAGGTGCAGGGCCCGTCGGCCAAACGCATCCGCACGCCCGGCGAAGCGCTGCGCATCGGGGTCGGCGGACCGGTCGGGTCCGGCAAGACCGCGTTGGTCGCCGCGCTGTGCCGACAGCTGCGTGACGAACTGTCGCTGGCCGTGCTGACCAACGACATCTACACCACCGAGGACGCCGACTTCCTGCGCCGGCACGCCGTGCTGCCCGACGAGCGGATTGCTGCCGTACAGACCGGCGGCTGCCCGCACACCGCGATCCGCGATGACATCACCGCCAACCTGGATGCCATCGACGACCTGGTCGCCGGCAATCCGGCACTGGACCTGATCCTGGTGGAGTCCGGTGGCGACAACCTGACCGCGATGTTCTCCACCGGTCTGGTCGACGTGCAGATCTTCGTGATCGACGTGGCCGGCGGCGACAAGGTGCCCCGCAAGGGCGGACCCGGCGTGACATTCTCAGACCTGTTGGTGATCAACAAGACTGATCTGGCTGCGCTGGTCGGCGCGGATCTCGACGTCATGCGCCGCGACGCCGGTAAGGTGCGCCACGACCGCCCCGCGGTGTTCGTGTCCCTGGTCGAGGATCCGGCGGCGACGCCGGTGCTGTCCTGGGTGCGCGAACAACTCGCGTCCTGATGCACTCCGAAGTCCTGATCGTCGCCTCGGTCGACCGGGCCCCACGGGTCGACGGGCGAGGCGCGATCGCGGTGCGCCAAACCGGCCCGAATACCGTGCATTTGGTGTCTGCGGCCGCGACTCCGCTGGGCGGTGACAGCAGCACGGTGCGGATCGTGGTCGAGCGCGGTGCGACGCTGCGGGTGCGCTCGGTGGCCGCGGCCATCGCACTGCCCGGGCCGGACACCCGAGAATCGAACGCCGAGTGGAGTTTCGAGGTGGCCGGTGAGCTCGACGTCGATCCGGAACCGATGATCGTGGCGGCCGCAGCCCGGCACCTGAGCAGCACCCGGATCCAACTCGACGAGGACGCCAACATCTGGATCCGGGAACGCGTGCAGATCGGGCGCACCGGAGAACACCAAGGATTCTGGTCCGGCGCGCTGAGCGTCGATGTCGGGGCGGCACCGCTGGTGCGGCACCGCGTCGAACTCGGTGCCGGCTCGGTGATCGACGACGAACTCGGCACGGTCCGCGCCCAGATCAGCCAACTCCGTTATCCGGGCACCGATCTACCCGGCGACGGGCTGACCCTCGAGCTGGAACATGGCGGCTGCCTGTCCACCTGGCAGGGTCCGCAGTTGCCGCCGGCCTAGCATCAGCGGCGCACCGACTCAGTTGATGGTCAGGCCACCGTCGACCGCGATGGTCTGACCCACCACGTACCCGCCGGCCTTCGAGGCCAGCCAGACCGCGCTGGCCGCCAACTCGGCGGGGTCGCCGGTGCGGCCCAGCACCACGCGCGGCATCTGCGAATCCAGGTAGCCAGGCTTGTACTCGTCGGTCATCTCCGACAAGAAGAAGCCCGGCGCCAACGCGTTGACCCGAATTCCCTTGCGCCCGCCCCACTGCGCAGCCAGGTCGCGGGTCAGGCCGATGACACCGGCCTTGGATGCGGCGTAGGCCGCCTGCGGCAAGCCCGCGGTGGTGATGCCCAGGATGCTGGAGATGTTGATGATCGAACTGCCGGGCTGCATCACCCGGCCGCAGGCCTGCGCCATCCAGTAGGAGCCCTCCAGGTTGATGTCGATCACCTTGCGGAACTCTTCGGGGGTTTCCCGCGTCGAGGGCACCGCGGTGCCGATGCCGGCGTTGTTGACCAACACGTCGACGTGGCCGAACTCTTTCATCGCGGCGTCCACCAGCGCTTGGCACTGTTCGGGATCGGCGACGTCGGTCTGCACACTCAGTGCCCGCCGACCGGCGGCCTGCACCAGCGCCGCGGTGTCGGCCAACTTCTCCACCCGGCGGGCGGCCAGGACGACGTCGGCGCCGGCTTCGGCGAAGGCCTGCGCGAACGAAACACCCAGCCCCGAGGAGGCTCCGGTGACGATGACAACCTTGTCGTCGAGCTTGAACGAATCCAGCACGCTCAATGTTCTTCCTTACTTGTCAGTACTTTTGGCGAGCAGCAGCGATCAGGACGGGTTGCGCAGCACCTGGCGGGCGATGGCATGCTTGTGCACCTCGGTCGGCCCGTCGTAGAGCCGGAAGGCGCGCATGTCGGAGAAGATCATCGCGACCGGCGTCTCATCGGAAATGCCCATGCCGCCCAGGATTTGGACGCAGCGGTCGGCCACCTTGAACAGTTCCTCGGAGACATAGGCCTTGACCATCGAGCTTTCGTGCCGGCCCTTGGCGCCGGAGTCCAACGTCCAGCAGGCCCACCAGATCGCCAGCCGGCACTGCTGCAGAGCGATCTCGTTGTCGGCGATCATGAAGCTCACGCCCTGGTGTTCGGACAGCGTCTTGCCGAAACCGGTTCGGGTGCGGGCATGTTCGATCGCGATCGACTGCGCGCGTGAAGCTGCACCCAGCCAGCGCATGCAGTGCGTCAAACGCGCCGGAGCCAGCCGCAGCTGGGCGTAACGCAGCGCCTGACCCACCTCGCCGAGCACGGCCGAGGCCGGCAGCCGCAGGTCGTTGAACCGCACCACGCCGTGCCCTTCGACGTAGTTGCGGTCCATCGTGTTCATCACTCGCTCGAGTTCGATGCCCGGCGTATTGCCGTCGCACAAGAACAGCGTCGGACCATCGGCGCCATGGGAATTCGGCGCCACCCGGGCCATGATGATCCAGGTGCGGGCGCCGTTGGCGCCGGTGATCAGCCACTTCAGGCCGTTGATCACGTACTCGTTGCCGTCGAACACGGCCTCGGTGGCCAACTGGTTGGGATCCGAACCGGCGCCGCCGGGTTCGGTCATCGCGAACACCGAACGCTGCTTGCCCTCGATCACCGGGACCAGGAACTTCTCGACCTGTTCGTCGTTGGCGATCTTGCCGAGCAGGAACATGTTGCCCTCATCGGGGGCTGCGCAGTTCAACGCGACGGGCCCCAGCGTGGACCAGCCGGCCGCCTCGAACAGCACGGCCTGCTCGAGGTGGCTGGGCTCGCGGCCGCCGAACCGGTGCGGCGCCTGGAAGGTCAACAGTCCGGCCTTGCGGGCCAGGTCCACCAGCTCGGTGCGCAGCTCCTCGGTGGGGCCGTGCCGGGTCAGTCGGGGATCGGTCTCGAATGGGACCACCTGCTCGGTGACGAACGCGCGGATCTGGTCGCGCAGAGCGGTCACGCTGGCGGGAACCTCGAAGTCGATCATGCCTCTCCAATCAGGGTCTCAGCCCGTTCGAACAGTCGCAGGGTCGCGGTGTGCAGGTGATCACCGATCTCGACCGGCGCCAGGCCGGCCGCGGCTCGGGCGTGACTGCCCTCCAAGATGATCCCGAGCTTGAAGCAGGCCATCACGGCGTACCACTTGATGTGGGTCAGGTCCCGGTTGGTGTGCTGGGCGTACCGGTTGACCAGGTCATCGGGTGTGCACAGGCCGGGGGCGTCCATCAGGGCCTGGCCCAGCACGGTGTCCTGCCCGGGATAACGCCAGGTGGCCAGCATCCAGCCCAGGTCCAGCAGCGGGTCGCCGATGGTGCTCATCTCCCAGTCGACGATCGCGACGACTTCGGGTCCGGTCTTGGCGAACATCACGTTGGCGCCGTGGTAGTCGCCGTGCATGATGCCCGGCGTCCAGGACTGCGGGCAGCGTTCGGAGAGCCACTGCGCGACGCCGTCGACGTCACCGATCTGCGGCCCGGCGTAACCCTCGAAGCCGGAATACGATTCCAGCTCGGACAGCCAGCGCGGCACCTGCCGCTCCAGGAAACCGTCCGGCTTGCCGTACTTCTCCAGACCCACCGCGATGTGGTCGACGGCGCCCAGCTTGGCCAGCGCGTCGGCCATCGACAACCCCATCTGGAACTGGATCGACTCATCGGTGGCATGCGGTTCCGGCAGGGCTTCCCCGGCGTTGAAGCCGTCGATGGGTTCCATCAGGTAGAACACCGCGTCGCCGAGGACCTCGGGGTCGTCGCACACCGCGATCAGTCCGGCGTGCGGGACGTCGGTGCCGGCCAGCGCGCCCAACACCTGCGTCTCGCGCAAGATCACCTTGTTGCTGATCGGCCGCAGGTGCTGCGGGCCGCGCCGGAAGACGAACGGGCGCCCATCGCGCTCGAAGCGCACCATGATGTTCTGGGTGCCACCGCCGATCGGGGTGACGTTCTCCAACGGACCCTCAGCCAGGCCACGCGCCGACATCCACTCCGAGACTTTGTCCAGATCGTCCACGACTGACAACCTACCGGTTGGTTGGTCCGGTCTGGTCTGTGGTGTCGGATACCGCGGCCGCCGGCGCAGTGGATTCCTCGGGGCGTTTGTGCTGCCACGGCCAGAAGCCGCTGATCTCGAGTTCCAGCGACCAACTCAGGAAAGTCCGGATCAGCACGATGCCGGCCAGCACGCCGATGCTCTCCATGGTCGGGGTGATCGCCACGGTCCGGATGATGTCGGCGGCCACCAGCAGTTCCAGGCCGAGCAGGATGGCCCGGCCGAGTTGACCGCGGAACAGCCGATAGGTGTGCGGTGTCTTGCGCAGCATCCGCCCGACCGCGACGCCGGCGGCCACCACCGCACCCACCGCGATGACGGCGACCCCGACCCCGTCGATGACCTTGCCCACGATCTCGATGGCCTCATAGAACTCCATGCCAGGCAAACCTACTGTGGCCGCGGACCGCTCAGGTCAAGGACGCCCAGAACCGGGTCAGTGCCTGGGCGCTGCGCTGCGGATCCTGCAGCATCCACCAGTGTCCCAGTCCGTCGAGCACCTCGACCCGGGCCCCGGCCCGCTGCGCGGCGCGCCGGATCGTGGACTGCTCACCCAGGTAGGGATCGTCGGTCGCGAGCAGCGCCAAACCCGGTCGGGCGGCGGCCGCCGGCAGCAACGCGGCGACCTCGGCCAATGTGGTTTCCGGAGCCGACCGGTACAGGGTGAGGATGGCGCGTCCCATCTCGGGGGTCTGCCCGACGGCGACGACGGCTGCGGTTTCGGGTGGAAAACCTAACGCGACAAGCGTTTCGGCGCGCTGCTCGACCGGGCCGCCGATCATCGAGTCGATCAGTTCCTCACCCGCGCCGGGGGTCTGCCACACCTTGGCCATGTCGTGCCAGGTGTAGTCCGGGTCGAACAATCCGATCACGTCGGTGGCCCAGCTGCGCACCAGCTCGGGCTGCTGCAGCACCACATTGACGACGTGTCCGCCACCCCAGTCGTGGCCCACCAGGTCGACCGGTGCGTCGAAGCGCCCCAACTCGCCGGCCAGCCAGTCCCGGTAGCCGGTGTGGGTTGGCTCGAAGTCCGCGGGCAGCGGTGCACCGAAACCCGGTGGTGAGAGCCGGACCACGTCGCTGCGCCCGAGGGCTGCCACCAGCGGGTCCCAGATCGCGTCGGTTTCCGGATTGCCATGCACCAAGACGACGGTCATGGCCCCATGCTGGCATGCCGCACCGACGTTGCTACAGGGACCGCGCCCGGGTCGTCAGCGCTGCGGTGAGATCGCGGTCGCGGTGCTGACCCCGTCGGTCAGCACGCCGCGGATGGTGGCGGTGTCGCCGGCCTGCGCCGGTTCGCGGGTCTGCCGGGTGTCGGCGGTGATGGTGTAGGTCGCGACAAACCCGTCGGCGCTGCGCGCAGTGATCGACGTGTCCGTCACCTCGGTGACGGTCCCGGTCTGGGTCAACTGGGTGGTGAACCCGCCGTCTTCGTCGGTGACCACGAACTGTCCGTGCAGCGCGGTCGGCGTTTGGGCGTCGCGCCCGAAACTCGGGCCGGGCCCACCTGGGCCGCCGGGCCCACCGCCGGGCGCATCGAAGCCGCCCTGCGCGGTCGCACCGCCGTCGACGGCGTAGATCACCGCGGCGCCGCCGGCCGCCAACAGCACTGCGATCCCGACCGCGCCCAGCGTCTTGCGCATCGACCACTGCGGTTGCTCGTCGGTGGTTTCGCCCCAGACGGGCGAGGAAACCTCGGTCTGCATGCCACCACGGTGGCGCGCGCAGCTGTGTGCCGGCTGTGTAACAGCCCAGCAGGCGATGTGGCGCACAACCCGCTCTGATCTTCACAGCCGGCGCATAGAATCGACACAGGGTCGGCCCATCGAAATTTCGAAGACTGGGAGTCATGACGTCTTCCCCTGCGCAACGCGTGGTCATGCGGCGTGCCGACGGAAGTCCGATCAGCATCCTGGTGGTCGACGACGAAGCCGTGCTCGCCGAGATGGTGTCGATGGCGCTGCGCTACGAGGGCTGGGAGATCACCACCGCCGGTGACGGCGCGTCGGCGATTGCCGCGGCCCGCAGCGCGCGCCCCGACGTCGTCGTGCTCGACGTGATGCTGCCGGACATGAGCGGCCTGGACGTGCTGCGCCGACTCCGGGAGGACAACCCGGCGCTGCCGGTGCTGCTGCTGACCGCCAAGGACGCCGTCGAAGACCGGATCGCCGGTCTGACCGCCGGCGGCGATGACTACGTCACCAAACCGTTCAGCATCGAAGAGGTGGTGCTGCGGTTGCGTGCGCTGCTGCGCCGCACCGGGGTCACCACCGAGGACAGCGGCGCGCAGATCGTGGTGGGGGATCTGGTGCTCGACGAGGACAGCCACGAGGTGACCCGCGCCGGGGAGCCGATCACGTTGACCTCCACCGAGTTCGAGTTGCTGCGGTTCATGATGCGCAACCCCAAGCGGGTGCTGTCCAAAGCGCAGATCCTCGACCGGGTGTGGAGCTACGACTTCGGTGGCCGGTCCAACATCGTCGAGCTCTACATCTCCTATTTGCGCAAGAAGATCGACAACGGCAGAACACCGATGATCCACACCCTGCGGGGGGCCGGGTATGTCCTCAAACCCGCAGGCTGACACCGAGATTCGGCGCAGCCGCCGCGCTCCCGGCAACTGGTCGTTGAGCACCCGGCTGATGGTGGGCCAGATCCTGCTGCTGGTGCTGGTCTGCATCGGCATCGGCGCGGTCACCGAAGTCGCCTTGCGGCAATACCTGGTGGCCCAACTCGACCAGAGCCTGACCGAGATCTCGCACCGCTCGACGGTGCTGTCCAGCTTCCCGCCACCGCCGATCGGCCCGGACGGCACCGGCCGGCCCTACCGCCGGCCCGGCCCGGGTCCGGACTTCCTGGACGCGCCCGGGCAACCGGTCGGGTTGATCGCCGTCGTCGTGCACCGCGGCGGCCGACTGGAGGCCGGTCTGCTCACCAGCGCCGGCGACCGGGCTGCGCTGCCCGACCCGGCCGTCGAGACGCTCACCGCACTGGAGCCCGGCGCCCGCCCGGTCGCCGTCGACCTCGATGAGTTGGGCAGTTACCGGGCGATCGCCGCGCAGGACCGCGGCGGCGACGTCATCGTCACCGCGATGCCGATGTCCGACGTCAACGCCACCATGCTGCGGGTGCTGCTGATCTTCGTGGTGGTCGCGGTCGCCACGGTGTTGATCGCCTCGACGGTCGGGGCGATGATCACCCGTCGCGCGTTGACGCCGCTGACCCGGGTCGCGGCCACCGCCCGCGAGGTCGCGAACCTGCCGTTGGACCGCGGCGAGGTCGAGCTGCCGGTCCGGGTGTCCGAGCCGGACACCAACCCGAACACCGAAGTGGGACAGATGGGTTCGGCGCTGAACCGGATGCTCGACCACATCGCGGCCGCGCTGTCGACCCGGCAGGCCAGCGAGACCCGGGTCCGCCAGTTTGTCGCCGACGCCAGCCATGAACTGCGTACCCCGCTGACCGCGATCCGCGGCTATTCCGAACTGGTGCAGCGGCACCGCAGTGAGCTGCCCGACGAAGTCGCGCACGCCATGGGTCGGGTGTCCTCGGAAGCCAAGCGGCTCTCCAGTCTGGTCGAAGACCTGCTGCTGCTGGCCCGGCTGGATTCCGGACGTCCGCTCGAACAGGAGCCAGTTGACCTGTCGCAGTTGGCGATCGATGCGGTCAGCGATGCGCACGTGGCCGGCGCAGATCATGAGTGGAACCTGGATCTGCCCGAGGAACCGGTCACCGTGACCGGCGACACCGCCCGACTGCACCAGGTGCTGACCAACCTGCTGGCCAACGCCCGGGTGCACACACCGCCGGGCACCACCGTGACGGTGTCGCTGACCCCGGAACCCGATGCCGCGGTGCTGCGGGTCGCCGACGACGGTCCCGGCATCCCGACCGAGTTGCAGTCGGAGGTGTTCGAACGCTTCGCGCGCGGCGATACCTCGCGATCCAGAAACGCCGGCAGCACCGGACTGGGGTTGGCGATCGTGGCGGCCGTGGTACGGGCCCATGGCGGCAGCATCGACGTGCAAAGCCGGCCCGGGGACACCGAATTCGTGGTTCGGCTGCCGTTCACAGCCGGCGCATAGCCGTCGCTCATGTCGGGGCCACGCTGATCGGGCAGGCTGGATCGGTGACCGTGACCTGCCCCGTGCCCACCGCCGGGCAAGTCCACACCCCGCCCGAAGTTCGGCGCAGCCGCCGCGAGCTGATCGCCGTCGTTGCGCTGCTGTGCACGACGGGGGTGCTCTATTTGTGGAACCTGGGCGAAAGTGGCTGGGCCAACGGCTTCTACGCGGCTGCCGTGCAGGCCGGATCGCAGAACTGGACGGCATGGCTGTTCGGTTCCAGTGACGCGGCCAACGCGATCACGGTCGACAAGACCCCGGGCGCGCTGTGGGTCATGGGTTTGTCGGTGCGGCTGTTCGGGTTCAACCCGTGGAGCATGCTGGTGCCGCAGGCGCTGATGGGCGTCGCCGCGGTCGGGGTGCTCTACGCCGCGGTGCGGCGCAGCTGCGGTCCGCGGGCCGCGCTGCTGGCCGGTGCGGTACTGGCGTCGACGCCGGCCGCTGCGCTGATGTTCCGGTTCAACAACCCGGACGCGTTGCTGGTGTTGAGCATGGTGCTGGCCGGCTACTGCACGCTGCGCGCGATCGAACGCGGCAGCAGCCCGTGCTGGATGCCGGCCGCCGGCCTGGCGCTGGGCGTGGGTTTTCTGGCCAAGATGCTACAAGCCTTCCTGGTGGCACCGGTGCTGGCCGTGGTATTCCTGGTGTGCGCGGACATGGCGCGCCGAGTCCGCCTGCTGCGGCTGACGGCGGGGGCGGCGGCGCTGCTGGTTTCGGCCGGCTGGTATCTGCTGCTGGTGGCACTGTGGCCCGCTGATTCCCGCCCGTACATCGGTGGTTCACAACACAATTCGGTCATCGAGCTGGCGCTGGGCTACAACGGCGTGGGCCGACTCACCGGCGCCGAGACCGGCGGGCTGGGCAACCTCAACTTCGACGTCGGCTGGGCCCGCCTGCTGGGCGGGGAGATGGGCAACCAAATCGGCTGGCTGTTGCCGGCCGCGGTGATCGGGTTGGTCGCGGGGCTGATCATCACCCGGCGGGCACCACGCACCGACCCGGTTCGGGCCGCACTGCTGGTGTGGGGTGGCTGGCTGCTGGGCACCGCGGCGGTGTTCAGCTACATGAACGGCATCGTGCACCCGTACTACACGGTGGCGTTGGCGCCGGCGGTGGCCGGCTGCGTGGGCATCGGCGGCGCGCTGCTGTGGGACCGGCGGGCCGATCCGCGTGCAGCGCTCACCCTGGCCGGTGCGGTCGCGCTCACCGGTGTCGTGAGCTACCAACTGCTGCAGCGGTATTCGGAGTGGTTGCCGTGGCTGCGCCCGGTGCTGCTGATCGCCGCGCTGGCCGCCGCGGTGCTGCTGTTGGTCAACCACCGGTTGCCGGATCGCGCGGTGCGCGTGGTGGCCGGGGTCGCCGTCGCGGTCCTGCTGACCGGCCCGGCCGCGTTCTCGGTGGCCACCGCGGCCACGCCGCACAGCGGTGCCATCCCGTCGGCCGGCCCGAGTTCGGGGTTCGGCGGGCCGCCCGGTTTCTTGTCGCTGTCGCAGCCCGGGCCCGCGCTGGTTGCCGTCGTCGGCGCCGACGCGGATCGATACACCTGGGCGGCCGCGGCTGTCGGCTCCAACAACGCCGCCGGCTACCAGCTGGCCACCGGGGCACCGGTGCTGGCGGTCGGCGGTTTCAACGGCACCGATCCGGCACCCACGCTGGCGCAGTTCCAGGACCTGGTGGCGCACCGGCGCATCCACTACTTCGTCGGCGGGTCGATGCCGGGGCCGAAGCCCGCCGAGCACGGCGGCAGCGATGCGGCCGAACGGATCGCACAATGGGTGGCCGGCAATTTCCCGGTGACCAGCATCGACGGCGTCTCGGTCTACGACCTGTCCTGATTCACAGCCGACGCATAGCAAGCACCAACTCTCGACCCACGCCGGTCGCCCAGGATCGAAGTCATGACGAGCGCAGTGGACCGCGACGACGCGACAACCCGGGTCATCGAACCTGCCGCACGGTCCACCCGCACCGCCCGCCGCAATGCGGTCCAGGTCGCCGCCGAACGCGGCGTGCCGGTGCTCGACGTCGTCGTCCCGGTCTACAACGAGCAGGTCGCGCTGGCCGATTCGGTGCGCCGGCTGCATGACTACCTGCGCGCGCAGTGCCCGTTCAGCTTCCGGATCACGATCGCCGACAACGCCAGCGTCGACGGCACCCCGCGGATCGGCGCCGCGCTGGCCGGCGAACTCGACGAGGTGCGCTACTGCCGGTTGGAGCGCAAGGGCCGCGGCGCCGCGCTGCACCAGGTGTGGTCGGATTCGGATGCGCCGGTGCTGGCCCACATGGACGTCGACCTGTCCACCGACCTGGCCGCGCTACTGCCGCTGGTCGCGCCGTTGATCTCCGGGCACTCCGACGTCGCGATCGGCAGCAGGCTGTCCCGCGGCGCCCGGGTGGTGCGCGGACCCAAACGCGAGATCATCTCGCGCTGCTACAACCTGATCCTGCGCTCGACGCTGTCGGCGCGCTTCTCCGACGCCCAGTGCGGGTTCAAGGCGATCCACGCCGACGCCGCCCGGGCGCTGCTGCCGCATGTCGAGGACACCGGCTGGTTCTTCGACACCGAACTGTTGGTGCTGGCCGAACGCACCGGGCTGCGCATCCACGAGGTGCCGGTGGACTGGGTCGACGACCCGGACAGCCGGGTCGACATCGTGGCCACCGCGGTCGCCGACCTCAAGGGCGTGGCCCGGCTGGCCAAGGGCTTCGCGACCGGCGACATCCCGGTGGCCGCGATCGCCGCGCAGTTCGGCTCCAGCACCCGGGCGGCGGCGCCGCGGTCGCTGCTGCGCCAAGGCGTGTTCTTCGCGACCGTCGGGATCTGCAGCACGGTCGCCTACCTGGTGCTCTATCTGGCGCTGCGGGCCGGGTTGGGTGCCCAAGGCGCAAACCTGGTGGCGCTGCTGGCCACCGCGATCGCCAACACAGCCGCCAACCGGCGCTTCACGTTCGGGGTGCGGGGCCGCGGCGGTGCGGTGCGCCACCACGTCGAAGGTCTGGTGGTGTTCGGCATCGGGCTGTCGCTGACCAGTGCCGCACTGGCCCTGTTGCACGCCACCGGCGAGCCGGCACGGGTGGTCGAACTCGTCGTGCTGGTGGCTGCCAACCTGATGGCCACCGTGCTGCGGTTCGTGCTGCTGCGCGGCTGGGTGTTCCATCCGCAGCGACTCCGTCGACGCCGCGAGGTCAGGAACCAAGCACGATGACGGTGATGACCGCCGACAACGACACCGACACCGCGACCGACGACGCCGCGCCGGATGCGGCCCCGGCAGCCGCCCCACGTTCGGGCTGGCGGCGACTGTTGCTGGGCACCGGCGATGCGCCGCGCTGGGAGCGCCCGGGCCTGCTGGGGCTGCTGACGCTGACCGCCGTGCTCTACCTGTGGAATCTGAATGCCCTGGGCTGGGCCAACGAGTTCTACGCCGTCGCAGTGCAATCCGGCACGCAGGACTGGAAGGCGCTGCTGTTCGGCTCGTTGGACCCGGGCAACGTGATCACCGTGGACAAGCCGCCGGCCGCGCTGTGGGCGATGGCGCTGTCCGGTCGGCTGTTCGGGTTCAGCACGGCCAGCATGCTGGTGCCGCAGGTACTGATGGGGGTGACCGCGGTCTGGTTGCTGTTCGCCGCGGTGCGCCGCACCAACGGTCCCGGTGCGGCTCTGGTGGCCGGCACCGCGATGGCGCTGACCCCGGTGGTCGCCTTGATGTTCCGGTACAACAACCCCGACGCGCTGCTGGTGCTGCTGCTGGTGGCCGCGGCCTACTGCGTGATCCGCGCGATCACCAGCGATCGCCATGCCACCCGCTGGATGGCGCTGGCCGGCGTGGCACTCGGGTTCGCATTCCTGGCCAAGCTGATGCAGGCGTTCGTGGTGATCCCGACGTTGGGCTTGGCGGTGTTGGTCGCGATGCCGGGCAGCGTCTGGGTGCGGCTGCGGGCACTGCTGGTCGGCGTGGTCGCCATGGTGGTCTCCAGTGCTGCGTTCATCGCGCTGGTCGACCTGTGGCCCGCCGACTCCCGGCCCTACATCGGCGGCTCCACCGACAACACGCTGCTGCAGCTCACGCTGGGCTACAACGGTCTGGGCCGGGTGCTCGGCGGCAACGGCAACCCCACCCACGGCTCCGGCGGCGCCGGGCCGGGTGGACCCGGCGGCGCGATGTTCGGCGGTGATCCCGGCATGTTCCGGATGTTCGGCGAGTCGATGGGTACCGAGGTGTCCTGGCTGCTGCCCGCCGCACTGATCGGCTTGCTGGCCGGGCTGTGGTTCACCCGGCGCGCGCCGCGCACCGATCACACCCGGGCGGCCCTGCTGGTGTGGGGCGGTTGGCTGGTCAGCACGGCGCTGGTGTTCAGCTACATGAAGGGCATCATGCACCCCTACTACACGGTGGCGCTGGCGCCCGGGGTGGCCGCCACCGCGGCGATTGCGGTGCGGGAAGCCTGGCGCGGCAAGGCGTTTGGCGGCGCGCGCCTGGTGCTCGGTCTGATGCTGGCCGGTACCGGGGTGTGGAACTACGTGCTGCTGCAGCGCACCCCGCACTGGTTGCCCTGGCTCGGCCCGACGGTGCTGATCGGTGCGATCACGGTGGCCGCGGTGCTGATCGTCGGCGCGCAGCAACTCGGCCGCTACACCGCGGTGCTGGCCGGCGCGGGTCTGCTGTTCGGCCTGGCGCCGACCGCGGCCTACACCGTGGAGACCGTGCTGCACAGCCACGGTGGTCCGATCCCCACCTCGGGTCCGCCGCGCAGCGCAGACGGCCAGCCCGCCGGCCCCGGCCCGGACGCCTTCGGCAGGTCCAATGAGCAGGTTCAGCAGCTGATCCGAGACTCCGAGACCCGTTGGGCGGCAGCGACTGTGGGCTCACCGCTGGCCGGCAGCCTGGCCTTGAGCACAGGCAAACCGGTGCTGGCGATCGGCGGCTTCATGGGCGGTGACCCGGCACCCACCCTGCAGCAGTTCCAGAAGTACGTCGCCGACGGCCAGATCCAGTACTTCGTCAGCTTCGGTGGTCGCGGCCCGGGCGGCCCGACCGGCGGCCCGGACAACGTCGGCACCCAGATCAGCGACTGGGTGCAGGCCAACTTCACCTTCACCACCATCGACGACCTGACGGTCTACCACCTGATCGGATAGCGCGATTCGGCGCCCGGCCGCAGTGGTCGGGGCGAAGATGGACGGATGGACTCAAACGCACCGTCGCCTGCCGTCACCGCCGCGCATGCCCGGGCAGCCGCGGAGTTGCCGTTCGCCGATACCGCCGACTTCGAGGACGCCGATCGTGGTTTCGTCGGTGCGCTGTCGCCATGTGTGGTCACCGCCGCCGACGGAAAGGTGGTGTGGGACAACGACGCGTACGCGTTCCTGACCGGAGACGCCCCGGCGACCGTGCACCCTAGTCTGTGGCGGCAGAGCATGCTGTGCGCCAAACAAGGCCTGTACCAGGTGGTCGACGGCGTGTATCAGATTCGCGGACTGGACCTCTCGAACATGACCGTCATCGAGGGTGACACCGGGATCATCGTCATCGACCCGCTGGTGTGCACCGAGACCGCCGCGGCCGCCCTGGGCCTGTACCGCGCGCATCGCGGCGATCGGCCGGTGGTCGCGGTCATCTACACGCACAGCCACGTCGACCACTTCGGCGGCGTGCTCGGGGTGACCACGCAGGCCGACGTCGACGCCGGGCGGGTCGCGGTGCTGGCGCCGGCCGGATTCGTCGAGCACGCCGTGCAGGAGAACGTCTACGCCGGCACCGCGATGGCGCGCCGCGCGGCCTACATGTACGGCGCACTGCTGGACCGCGGACCCGCCGACCAAGTGGGCTGCGGACTGGGGCAGACACCATCGGTGGGCGAAGTCGCCATCATCGTCCCGACCATCGACATCACCACCACCGGAGAAACGCATGTGATCGACGGCGTCGAGATCGAGTTCCAGATGGCGCCGGGCACCGAAGCGCCGGCCGAGATGCATTTCTACTTCCCGCGGTTCCGGGCGCTGTGCATGGCCGAGAACGCCACCCACAATCTGCACAACCTGCTCACCCTGCGCGGCGCGCTGGTGCGTGACCCGCACGCCTGGTCCGGGTATCTGACCGAAGCCATCGACACCTTCGCCGACCGCACCGACGTGCTGTTCGCCTCGCACCACTGGCCCACCTGGGGCCGGGCGCGCATCGTGGAATTTCTGTCCTTGCAGCGCGATCTGTACGCCTACCTGCATGATCAGACCCTGCGTCTGCTCAACCAGGGCCAGACCGGCATCGAGATCGCCGAAGAGTTCCGGTTACCGCCGGCGCTGGATCAGGCCTGGCACGCGCGCGGCTACTACGGTTCGGTCAGCCACAACGTCAAGGCGATCTACCAGCGCTACATGGGTTGGTTCGACGGCAACCCGGCCCGGCTGTGGCCGCACCCGCCGGAGGCGATCGGGCCGCGCTACGTCGCCGCGATGGGCGGCCCGGACGCCGTCGTCGCGCTCGCCCAGCAGGCCTACCACGACGGTGACTTCCGTTGGGCAGCAACGCTGTTGGATCACGTGATGTTCACCGATGAAAAACATGTGCCAGCGCGGGAGTTGTACGCGGCAACCCTGCGTCAGCTGGCATTCGGATCGGAGTGCGCCACCTGGCGCAACTTCTTCCTGTCCGGCGCCACGGAACTGCGCGACGGCAACTTCGGCACTCCCACCCAGGTGGCGTCGGCCTCGATGCTGCACCAACTGACCCCGGAGCAGATCTTCGACAGCCTGGCGATCAGGGTGAACGGGCCGCGAGCCTGGGATCTGGACCTGGCCATCGACGTCAGCTTCGCGGACCTGGCCGCCAACTACCGCCTGACGCTGCGCAACGGGGTGTTGGTCTATCGCCAGGCGCCCGTCGATCCGGACACAGCGGGAGTCTCGCTCGAACTCGATGATCGGGGTCAATTGGTGGCGCTGATGCTCGGCGACAGCACCGGAGCGGCGCCGCGCATGTCCGGCGACCCGGCGCTGCTGCAGGCCTTGATCGGCGTGCTGGATCAACCGGACCCGTCGTTCGACATCGTCACGCCGTGACGACCGGCAGTTGACCGATTCCGCGCAGACAGAACTGCACCAGATGTTCGACGTCGGCGGCCTGTGGCCGCTCCCCGGAACCGTGATAACGGCGCATGGTTCCGGTCGCACACAGGAACACCAGATCGGCGTCAGTGGCCGAACGGCCCAGCGCGGCAATGGGTTCGACCAGCAGGTTGCGCAGCGGTTCCATGATGTCGGTATCCAGCACGTGGCGGTACACCGCTGCTGACATCTGCCCGGTGGCGGCGCGGTTGGTGCTGATCAACTCGGGGTCGGCGACCTGGGCCAACACCCCCTCGATCCAGCGCGCAATCTTGCCGGCCGGATCGGACTCGACGGCCATCTGGTGTTCGAGCTGCACGGCCAGCAGCGTCACACCGCGTTTCATCACCGCCAGGATCAGATCGTCCTTACCGCCGAAGTGCCGGTAGAACGCCTTGTTCGACGATCCGGCCTCGGCCACGATGTCGCTGACCCGCGGGGCTTCGGGGGCCACCCGCTCCATCACCCGCACGGCGGCGGCCAGGATCCGCTCGACCTCGGAGTCCCCCATGGTCTCGCCCGTGGTCATACCGCTCCCCGCATGGCACCTATCGTTACACGGGCAACCGCGCCGATGAGTCCGACGTCAGCCGAGAGGAACCACACCATGCAACTGCTGCTGATCCGGCATGCGCTGCCGCACCGCAGCGCGCACGGGGCGGGATCAGACCCGGAATTGGCCCCGCAGGGCTGGGAACAGGCACGTCGGCTGCCCGAGGCGCTGGAACGGTTTCCGCTGGCCCGGCTGATCAGCAGCCCGCAGCGGCGCGCCGTGCAGACCGCGGCACCGGTGGCCGCCGCCCTCGGCCTCGACGTCGACGTCGACGAACGCCTCGCCGAGTACGACCGGGAGATGGCCGGCTACGTCCCGCTGGAGGACCTGCGCGCCGAGCGGCCCGAGGACTGGTCCCGGATGTCGCAGGGCCGGCTGCCGGCCGGCGTGGATGAATACGCCTTCCGCGCCCGGATCCAGGCGGCGTTGGCCGACATCGTGGCGGACACCCCGCACGACCAGACCGTGGCGACGTTCAGCCACGGTGGGGTGATCAACGTGGTGCTACATCAGATCCTCGGCACCGAGCGGTTGCTGTCGTTTCCGATCGACTACGCGTCGGTGACCCGGGTACTGTTCTCGCGCACCGGCGCGGCCAGCGTGGTGAGCGTCAACGGCAGTGAGCACGTGTGGGACTTGCTGCCGCGCAACCAGCGCCAGATCACTCCGTAGGATTGCCGGACCGGACGAGTCAGCGCAGGGCTTTCGCCGACCGCTTGGCGGCCCGGCGCAACTGGACCATCCGGACCGCGCCGACCGCGACGGTGAGCAGACCACCGGCCACAGCCGCGAACAGCAGCGCAATCCCCACCGGCAGTTCCTGCTCCCAGCTCAGGAAGGCGATCCGGGCCGGGTGCCAGTTCTGCAGGATGAAGATCAGCAGCACGATGAGAAGCAGGAAACCGAGGATCAGCGCGGTCCACAGCGCGCCGGCTCGGGTCAAGCCGATGTCGGGGTCCTGCGCGTGGGATGTCGGGTGATCGGCCGGGGGATCGGACGGTGCGGGCACGGATGGTTCGCTGCTCATGATCCCAATCTGCGCCGTTTCCGGCGCCGACGCAATCACCCACGCGGAGCGTCGGCATCCGGATACCTCGGAATATGCGGTTTACCAGCACGCCGCAGCGAATCCGGGTGCGCGGCCGCAGGCCCGGTTAGGGTCGACAGATGACCAGGCCACGCAGTCATGCGCGGCGGCTGCTGCTGGCCGTGTGCGCGGCGGTCGCGCTGGCTGCCGCCGCCTGCGGCAGTTCCAATCCGCTCGGCGGCGGCACCATCTCGGGTGATCTGAAGACCGTGGTCGTCGGGTCCGCGGACTTCCCGGAATCGAAGATCATCGCCGAGATCTACGCGCAGGCCCTGGAGGCCAACGGCTTCACCGTCGGCCGGCAATTCGGCATCGGCAGCCGGGAAACCTACATCCCGGCACTGCAAGATCACTCGATCGACCTGGTGCCGGAATACACCGGCAATCTGCTCAACTACTTCGATCCGGCGGCCGAGGCGACCCAACCCGACGACGTCGAACTCGCGCTGCATCGGGCGCTGCCGGGTGATCTGACGATGCTCACGCCGTCGCCGGCCGAGGACATCGACACCGTCGCGGTCACCGCCGAGACCGCACGCAACTGGAACCTGACCAGCATCGCCGATCTGGCCGCACATTCGGCCGAGGTCAAGCTCGGTGCGCCCTCGGAGTTCGCCAGCCGCACCGAGGGACTGCCCGGGCTGGCGGCCAACTACGGGCTGCACATCGCGCCGCACAACTTCATCGCGATCAGCGACGGCGGCGGCCCGGCCACCGTGCGCGCCCTGGTCGACGGCCGGGTCACCGCGGCCAACATCTTCAGCACCTCACCGGCGATCGCGCAGAACGATCTGGTGGTGCTGGCCGACCCGAAGCGCAACTTCCCGGCCGCCAACGTGGTTCCGGTGCTGAGCTCGCAGAAGCGTTCGCAGGCCATCAAGACCGTGCTGGACGCGGTGTCGGCAACGTTGAGCACCGAGGACCTGATCGCGCTGAACACCGCGGTGTCCGGCAACGACGGCGTGGACCCGGACGAGGCAGCGCGGAAGTGGGTGCAGGACAACGGCTTCGACAAACCGATCGGCGGCTAGATGATCTGCTTCGACGACGTCAGCAAGCGCTACGACGATGGCACGGTGGCCGTCGACCAATTGACGCTGGAAGTTCCGGAAGGCAAGTTGGCCGCGTTCGTCGGCCCGTCCGGCTGCGGCAAGACCACCTCGATGCGGATGATCAACCGGATGATCGACCCCAGCGCCGGGCGCCTGACGGTCGACGGCCGCGACGTCGCCGAGGTGGATCCGGTCAAGCTGCGGCTGGGCATCGGTTACGTGATCCAAAGCGCCGGGCTGATGCCGCATCAGCGGGTGATCGACAACGTCGCGACGGTCCCGGTGCTGCGCGGCCAGTCCCGACGAGCGGCCCGCAAGGCCGCCTACGGCGTACTGGAACGGGTGGGTCTGGATCCCAAACTGGCGCACCGCTATCCGGCGCAACTGTCCGGAGGGCAACAGCAACGCGTCGGGGTGGCCCGGGCCTTGGCGGCCGACCCGCCGATCCTGCTGATGGACGAGCCGTTCAGCGCGGTCGACCCGGTGGTACGTGACGAACTGCAAGCCGAGATCCTGCGACTGCAAGCCGAACTGCACAAGACCATCGTGTTCGTCACGCACGACATCGACGAGGCGGTCAAACTCGCCGACCTGGTCGCGGTGTTCGGCCCCGGCGGGGTGCTGCGCCAATACGACCCACCGGCGCGGCTGCTGTCCAACCCGGCCGACGACTTCGTCGCCGGGTTCGTCGGCGCCGACCGTGGCTACCGCGGGCTGCAGTTCTTCGGCGGCACCGATCTGCCGCTGCACGAAATCCGATGGGTCACCGAGACCGAACTGGACGCCATGCAGCTCGAAGCGGGCCAGTGGGCGCTGCTGATCGACCCGGACGGCAGCCCGTACGGCTGGATCGACGCCGCCGGGCTGGCGCTGCATCGCGACGGCCGGTCCCGGTATGACTCCAGCATCGCCGGCGGGTCGCTGTTCCGGCCCGGCGGGTCGCTGCGGGTGGCGCTGGATGCCGCGCTGAGTTCTCCGTCCGGGTTGGGTGTCGCGGTCGACGACGACGGCCGCGTGCTGGGCGGGATTCGCGCTGAAGACGTGCTGGCCGCGCTGGACCGGCAACGCGACGCGCGTCCGCGGAGCAGTTGATGCGCTACCTGCTGACCCATCTGGACAGCGCATGGGCGTTGACCGTGATCCACCTGCGGCTGTCGCTGATCCCGATCGTGGTGGGGTTGCTGATCGCGGTGCCGCTGGGGGCCTGGGTGCAGCGCAGCACGTTCTGGCGCCGGATCAGCACGGTGACCGCCAGCATCGTGTTCACCATCCCGTCGCTGGCGTTGTTCGTGGTGCTGCCGCTGATCATCCCGACCCGGATCCTCGACGAAGCCAACGTGATCGTCGCGCTCACCCTCTACACCGTCGCACTGCTGGTGCGCGCGGTCCCCGAGGCGCTGGACGCGGTGCCGGCCGCGGTGCGCGACGCGGCCACCGCGGTCGGCTATCGCCCACTGGTCCGGATGCTCAAAGTCGAACTGCCGCTGGCGCTTCCGGTGCTGATCGCGAGTCTTCGGGTGGTGGCCGTGACGAACATCTCGATGGTGGCGGTGGGTTCGGTGATCGGGATCGGCGGGCTGGGTACCTGGTTCACCGAGGGCTACCAGGCCGACAAGAGCAGTCAGATCATCGCCGGCATCATCGCGATCTTCGTGCTGGCGATCGTGGTGGACCTGCTGATCATGCTGGCCGGCCGAGTGTTGACACCGTGGGCGCGGGCCGGCCAACCCGCGGGCCTGATCGGCCGGTTCGGGGCGGCGGCATGAACTTCCTGCAGCAGGCGCTGTCCTACATCTTCACCGCCGCCAACTGGGCCGGCCCGGCCGGGCTGACCGCACGGATCCTCGAGCACCTGCAGTACACCGTGCTGGCGCTGGCCTGCTCGGCGTTGATCGCGATCCCGCTGGGCATGCTGATCGGGCACACCGGTCGCGGCACGCTGCTGGTCGTCACCGGGGTCAACGCGCTGCGCGCGCTGCCCACCCTCGGGGTGCTGCTGCTCGGCGTGCTGCTCTGGGGCCTGGGTCTGATCCCGCCGACCGTGGCGCTGATGCTGCTGGGCATCCCACCGCTGCTGGCCGGCACCTACTCCGGGATCGCCAACGTCGACCGGGGCGTGGTCGACGCGGCCCGCGCCATGGGCATGACCGAAACCCGGATCCTGATCCGGGTCGAGACGCCCAACGCGGCGCCGCTGATCCTGGGTGGGTTGCGCACCGCGACGCTGCAGATCGTGGCGACTGCGACCGTGGCCGCCTACGCCAGCCTGGGCGGGCTGGGCCGCTACCTGATCGACGGCATCAAAGTGCGTCAGTTCCACATCGCGCTGGTCGGCGCGCTGCTGGTGACCCTGTTGGCGCTGCTGCTGGACGCGGTACTGGCCTACGCGGTGTGGTTGTCGGCTCCCGGCACCGGCCGGCTGCCCGGCTCGGGACGCAGGTTGCCGCAACCGCTGCTCGACGACGAAGTGGCGCTGGCCGCCGATCTACCCAACCGGACTGCGAGGCCACGAGCGCGTCGCTTACGGTAGACCCGTGAGTGCAGCCAAAGCTCCGACCAGCAACGAGTGGCCCGCGGTCCTGACCTGGCGGGGACATGACTTGCCGCGGATGGAGTCGGTGCGGGTGCAGTTGTCCGGCAACCGGATCAAGGCGCACGGCCGGATCGTGTCGGCCGCCACCCCGGACGCCCCGGCGTTCAGCGCCTCCTATGACCTGGTCACCGACGAATCCGGGGCCACCAAACGGTTGTCGATGTCGCTGACCGCGGCCGACCGGGAACGTCAACTCTCGATCGCCCGGGACGAAGAGAACATGTGGTTGGTGCAGGCCGGCGGCGGGCAGACCTCGCGGGCCGCCTACGACGGCGCGTTGGACGTCGACGTGGTGTTCAGCCCGTTCTTCAACGCGCTGCCGATCCGGCGCACCGAGCTGTACCACCGCACCGATTCGGTGATGCTGCCGGTCGTCTACGTGCGGTTGCCGGACCTGGTGGTCGAGCCGGTCACGATCGGCTACGCCAGCACGGCCGGCGGCATCAAGCTGCAGTCGCCGGTGGCCGACACCACGATCACCGTGGACGCCGACGGGTTCATCCTCAACTATCCGGGCCTGGCAACGCGGATCTGATCACGCCGCCGGCCCGCCCGGCGGCGGCCAGCTCGGCGCGCCAGTCCGTTTCGCCGATCCGCACCGTCAAGATCTCCGGCCGGGAGAAGCTGTCGTAGCGGGTGCGCGCCGCGTGCCCCTCGTCGACCAGATCGGCCACATTGCCGTCGTCGACCAGGGTGCGCCGCGCCGCGGTGAGCAGTTCCAGCGTGCGATCCAACATGATCAGCAGGTCGGTGCTGTTGGCCTCGCACATCGCCCGCACCAACTCGGGCGCGGTGGCGGCCACCCGGGTGCCGTCCCGGAACGACCCCGCCGCCAGCGCGAACGCCAACGGCACTTCGCCGGCGGTGATCGCCATCGCCTCGGCGACCAGATGCGGCAGGTGCGAGATGGCGGCTGCGGCGGCGTCGTGCTCGTCAGAGACCGCCGGCACCACGAACGAACCGCACTCCAGGGCCAGCGTCATCACGTCGAACCAGATGTGTGGGTCGACGTGGTCGTCGACCATCAGCACCCAGGGCGCCCGGGAGAACAGCCGGGCATCGCCGGCCGCCCAACCCGAATGCGCGGTGCCGGTCATCGGGTGCCCGCCGACGAACCGCGGCAGCAGGCCCGCGGCCTGCACGGCGTCGCGCACCGCGCCTTTCACGCTGACCACGTCGGTCAGCGGATTGTCCGGCGCGGTGGCCGCGATCCGCTCCAGCAGAGCGGGCAGCGCGAACATCGGAACGGCCAGCACGATCAGCGCCTGGGTCTGCGCGGCGCGCTGCAACACCGCGGTCAGATCGGTGGACGCGTCGAAACCGTCGGCGCTGGCGGACTGGGCGCCGTCGACCGAACGGTTGTAGCCGAACGCCTCCCGGCCTGCGGCGACGGCGGCCCGCAGCAGCGAACCCCCGATCAGCCCCAAGCCCAGCACGCACACCGGTCTTCGTGTCACGGTCCAAGGTTGGCACATCTGCATCGGGCGCCATCCAATTACCTGGTCAACGGGGCATATCGGGGACTACCGTATGCGGCCATGGGAGTACAGCGGGCCTCCGCGTCCGACGCCGAGGCGTTCGACGGTTTCGGTGTGGCGGTGGTGCGTGAGGACGGCAAGTGGCGCTGCACGGCGTTGCGGCGTGCCGCGTTGCGCAGCCTGGCGGCCGCCGAGACCGAGCTGCGTGAGTTGCGCAGCGCCGGCGCGGTCTTCGGGCTGCTCGACATCGACGACGAGTTCTTCCTGATCGTGCGGCCGGCACCGTCGGGGACCAGGTTGTTGCTGTCGGACGCGACAGCGGCCCTGGACTACGACATCGCCGCCGAAGCACTCGAGCATCTGGACGCCGACATCGATGACGATGAGCTCGAGGATGCCGACCCGTTCGAGGAGGGCGACCTGGGAGTGCTGTCCGACCTGGGTCTGCACGAGGACGTGCTGCAGGTGATCCTCGGCGACGACGAGCTCTACGCCGACGAGCAGATCGTCCGGATCGCCGGGGAGATGGGTTTCGGCGACGAACTCGCGACGGTACTCGACAAGCTCGATCGGTGAGCCGGCCTGACGATGAGGCGCTGATCCGCGCTGCGCTTTCGGTTGCCGGCTCGGTGGGTCCGCGGGATGTGCCGATCGGGGCCGTAGTGGTCGACCCCGACGGGGTGGAGCTGGCCCGGGCCGCCAACGCGCGAGAAGCCCTGGGTGATCCGACCGCACACGCCGAGATCCTGGCCCTGCGCGAGGCCGCGCGGGTGTACGGGGACGGCTGGCGGCTGGAGGGCGCGACGCTGGCCGTGACCGTCGAGCCGTGCACGATGTGTGCGGGTGCGCTGGTGTTGGCTCGGGTGGCGCGGGTGGTATTCGGGGCGTGGGAACCCAAGACCGGTGCGGTGGGTTCGCTGTGGGACGTGGTGCGGGACCGTCGGCTCAACCACCGCCCGCAGGTGGTCGGCGGGGTGCTGGCCGAGGAGTGCGCAGGGCTGCTCGAGGACTTCTTCGCCCGCCAGCGCTGAGCCGGGCCCACCTCCGTCGAGAACCGCAGAAACCAGGCCCACCTCCGTCGTAGCCCCGGAAACCAGGCCCACCTCCGTCGTGAACCGTTAATTGTGAACGCATTTCCCGAGTGGAGGCGTTAACAATTCACGGTTCACGAACCGGGCGGGTCGATCGGACGGCGATAAGCAGGGTGATCACCAGTTGAACACCGGTCAGCACGGCTAACGTGACCAGAATCGAGTTGTCGACGAACATGCGGTCCGGGACGGATGCTGCACCGGCCAGTTCCTTGAACCCGCCCAGCACGAACCCCGGGTACGCGACGCAGATCAGCGCGGTGACGAAGCCGATCGCCGAGAAGACCACCGCAACCACGCTGCCGAGACGCCACCGCAGGCCGACCGCCGCCGCCACGGCAGCTGCAATCGAGGTGAGCAAGACGATCCAGCCAGGTGCTGAATTGGTGGCGCCTTCCAGCACCGAGTTGTAGTGCGCGGCGTGCGGGCCGACAGCCCAACCAAGTCCGGTCCACTTCAGCGTGAGGCCGATCTCGTCCAGGTTGATCCAGGGTAGGAAGGTCAGCACAGCGGCGGCGATGCCGGTGAGTACTGCGCCTACGGTGAGCACCTTCTTGAACACTGGCATTCGCCTTTCGTCCCTGGTCTCTCGTGAACCGTGACTTGAGGACGCATTTCCCGAGTGAAGACGTTCACAAGTCATGGCTCACGACCCGGGCGGTCCGTCCACCCCAGCCCGGCAATTATGGCCAGAAGCCAGTCCCCGGTAAGCTGCCACACGGTGGCGTGTCCGAGCGGCCTAAGGAGCACGCCTCGAAAGCGTGTGACGGGTAACCCCCGTCCGAGGGTTCAAATCCCTCCGCCACCGCCATAAAGCCCATCGCCTGTTCTCTCAGGTGGTGGGCTTTTTCGTGGCGGGCCCTAGAGGGCACCGTTTCAGCAGAAAGCCTGCGCAATATCGTTACAACCTGTAACGATATGCTCCGTGTCCGGCATCGAGCGTGGCCGCCCGCGGGACCCGCGCGCGCAGCACGCGATCATGGCCGCCACCCGACGGCTGCTGGAACGCGACGGCTACGAACAGTTGTCCATCGAACAGATCGCGCGGGAAGCGGGTGTCAGTCGCCCGACGGTGTACCGGCGCTGGCCGTCCAAGGCGCACATCGTGTTCGACGCCGCGTTCGGTGCCGCGCAGCACGTCGAACTCCCTGATCCATCAGGCGATTTCGACTCCGCGCTGCGCAAGTTCGTACAGGCAGCGCTGCAGTTCTGGAGTGACCCGGTCGTCGAGGCCGCGGCGCTGGGGATCCTGGCCGAACGCCACCGCGACCCGGAATTGAGCATCCGGACCCAGCAGCTGCTCGACGAGCGCACCGCCTCCGGTTTCGCCGAACTGGTGCGTGCCGGCATCGCGCAGCGGGCAGTGCGCGCCGACGTCGACGTCGAGATGCTCTACCAGACCCTGATCGGCACCGCTTTCTATCTCGCCCAACGCGGTGAGGACGACCACGACGACGTCACCGACCGACTGTGCGCCCTGGTGCTCGACGGCGCCGGTCGCAACACCCGACGAAAGGGCACCCCGTCATGACCGAGACCACTCCACTGTCCCAAGCGTTCAACGAACTGCTGGACGAGGTGCGGGCCGTCGAACGCAAACTGCTCACCACCGATCCGCCGCTGGCCGAGCCCGACCTGCTCGACGGCTACCGGCTGGCGCTGAGCCTGCTGCGGGTGGCCACCGACGCCTACGTGTGGGGTGACGCCGACAACCCGATCCTGGTCGACCTGATCAGCCCCTACCTGAAATGGGGCGGCGACAATTCGGATGCCTACTATCAGCTGGCACCGGTGGATCCGGCCCGCACCTACAAGATTAGCGGAAACCGCGGCGACGCGGTCTATCTGTCCATGACGGTCTACGGCGGCCCCGGCGGCGGCGCGTACAGCAACCGGATCGTCGGCACCGTCAACGACCGCACCCTGGACTTCGACGCCGACGGCAACTTCGAATTCACCCTCGGCCCCACCAACCCCGGAAGCGGCAGCTGGCTGGAATTGACGCCGGACGCCGAGTTCGCCTTGACCCGTGACTATCTCGACGATCCGGTCACCGCCCGCCGGCCGCACTGGAAGATCGAGGCCGTGGACCGGCCGGCCCGCCGCGCCGACAGCAGCGCCGATCTGACCAAACGCCTGAACGCCGCCAAACTCTGGCTACGTGAACAGGTTTCGTTCCTGCCCACCCGGATCGACCCACCCAACCAGATCCTGGAACCGTTCCCGGTACCCGAACATGCCTACGGTTGGTCGGCCGCCGACGCCGCCTACGCCATGGGCGCCTACGCGCTGGAACCGGGCCAGGCCCTGATCGTCGAGGGCACCTCCCCGCCGTGCGCGTTCTGGAACCTGTGCCTGTGGAACCCGTTCCTGCACACCTACGACTACACCTATGAGCGGGTCACCATCAACGGTTCCCAGGTGCGCTACCAGCCGGACGGTTCCTGGCGGATCGTGATCAGCGACACCGATCCGGGTCACCCGAACTGGGTGTCGACCGCCGGCCGCGGCGCCGGGCTGATCTGGTTGCGCTGGTTCCTGCCGGACGCCACCCCACAACAACCGACCTGCCGGGTCGTCGGCATCGCCGAAGCAGGTGCGCAGTGAGCGCGCGCCCGGCGTCAATCCGCCTGCAGGACTTGGCCAATCCGAGTTATCCGCCCGAATCCCAAGCCCTGCGCGACGGGTTGGCCGGCTACGGATCCCAACTCGAACTGACCCCGGCTGCGCTGCTGGCCGCAGCGACCGAACGCACCGGCCTCACCGACGCCGAGGACCCGTGCTTCGGCGAACGCCTGGACGTGCTGTGCACCGCGCTGCGCGAGGAGGCCGGCCTGTCCGACACCGGCGTCGCGGTGGTGTTCGAACAGCTGGTCGGCAACCTGGTCAACCGATTTCGGCTGCAGGCCTTGCTGATCGAACACCCGGAGATCGAAGACGAAACCATCGACCGGCCGATCATCATCTGCGGGCTACCCCGCACCGGCACCACCCACCTGCACAACCTGCTGGCGGCCGACCCGGCGCTGCGGCACCTGCCCTACTGGGAGAGCCTGGAACCGTTCCCGGCGCCCGATGAGCAAGACCCCGAGCCGCGCCGGCAGCGCTGCGCAGCCGGGCTGGCGCTGATCGAAGCCACCATGCCGGAATTCAAACGCATGCACGACATGACCGTCGAGCACGCGCACGAGGAGATCCAGCTGTTGGCCAACGACATCTCCGGCATGCTGTTCGAAACCACCTACTACGTACCAAGTTTCGCCGAGCACTACAAGACGCATGACCAGACACCGTCCTATGCGTACCTGAAACGCAGCCTGCAGGCGCTGCAATACCTGCGCGGCGGCTCCCGGTGGGTGCTGAAGTCCCCGCAGCACCTCGAGCAGTTTCCGCTGCTGGCGAAGACCTTCCCGGACGCCACGTTCGTCGTGACCCACCGCGACCCGGTCGACGTCGTGGCCTCGATGACCACGATGATCAGCTACGCCGCCCGGATGGCCGCTGCCCGGCCCGACCCGGTCAAGCTGACCCGCTACTGGCTGGGCCGCGCCGAAGATCTGCTGAACGGATGCCTGACCGACCGCGATGCGCTGCCGGCCGACCAGTCCATCGACATCCGGTTCGACGATTTCATGTCCGACGAGGAAGGCACCCTGCGTCGCATCTACGAGCTGGCCGGCCAACCGTTTGACGACGAGGTACGCCGGGCCATGCGGGCCTTCCTCGCCGAGCACCCGCGCGGCCGGCACGGCGGGGTCGACTACGACCCGGTCGCGCTGGGCCTCGACGTCGATGAGGTCGCCAAGCGTCTGGGCGGCTACCGCGAACGGTTCTGCTGAGGACGTCGAGAACCCGGAAAACCGACGCCGCGCGCCGCAGCGGTAGCGCGCAAAGAAGCGGCTTTGCGGCGGGAAGCCGGGCCTGCGGGTATGAAGAGCGCATGGAGTTGATTTCGCCCACCGATTTGATCTTCCTCGCCGGTGAGAGCCGCGAGCATCCGATGCACGTGGGCGGGCTACAGCTCTACCAGCCGCCCGCCGACGCCGGCGCGGACTTCGTGCGCGAACTCTACGACGACGTCGTCGCCGTCACCGACATCCAACCCACCTTCCGCAAGCACCCGGCCACCGTGCTGGGCGGTATCGCCAACATCGGCTGGAGCATCGACGACGACATCGACGTCGACTACCACCTGCGTCGCTCTGCGCTGCCGCGGCCGGGCCGGGTGCGCGACCTGCTGGAGCTGACCTCCCGGCTGCACGGAACCCTGCTCGACCGGCACCGCCCGCTGTGGGAGATGCATCTGATCGAGGGACTCGACGACGGCCGGTTCGCGGTGTACTCGAAGATGCACCACTCCCTGATCGACGGGATTTCGGCGCTCAAACTGACCGAACGGTCGCTGTCCACCGACCCCGCCGACACCGAGGTGCGGGTGCCGTGGGCGCTGCCGCCCAAGAAACGCACCCGTTCGGCGCCCAGCAGCTCGGCCGCCCAGCGGTTGTGGCAGACCGCGACCGGCACCGCCGGGTCGATGGTCGGGTTGGCGCCGTCGACGCTGCTGCTGGCCCGTAAGGCGTTGCTCGAACAGCAGCTCACCCTGCCGTTCCAAGCGCCCAAGACCATGTTCAATGTCAAGATCGGCGGGGCCCGCCGGGTCGCCGCGCAATCCTGGCCGCTGGACCGGATCAAACGGGTCAAGCAGGCCTCGGCCAGCACGATCAACGACGTCATCTTGGCGATGTGCGCGGGCGCGTTGCGGGCCTACCTGATCGAGCGGGACGCGCTGCCGGAAACCCCGCTGATCGCCATGGTGCCGGTGAGTATGCGTTCGGAAGCCGACGCGCACGCCGGCGGCAATCAGGTCGGCGCGATCCTGTGCAACCTGGCCACCGACGTCGAGGATGCCGAGGTGCGCCTCGGCATCATCAGCGAGTCGATGCGCGGCAACAAGCAGGTGTTCTCCGAGTTGCCCAAGCTGCAGGCGTTGGCGCTGTCGGCGATAATGATCGCGCCGCTGGCCCTGGGTGGGGTGCCCGGCTTCGTCGGTGGCACCCCGCCGCCATTCAACATCGTGATCTCGAACGTGCCCGGGCCACGGCAACCGATGTACTTCAAGGGCGCCCGGTTGGACGGCAACTATCCGCTGTCGATTGTGCTGGACGGTCAGGCGCTCAACATCACCCTGGTCAGCAACGGCGACCAGCTCGACTTCGGGCTCACCGGCTGCCGCCGCAGCGTGCCGCACCTGCAGCGTCTGCTGGGGCACCTGGAGGATTCGCTGGCCGACCTCGAACGCGCCGTCGGCAGCTGAGCAGTGGCCAAACTCAGCGCCGGGGTGTTGTTGTTCCGTCGCGCACCCACCGGCGTCGAAGTCCTGATCGCGCACCCGGGCGGCCCGTTCTGGGCGCGCAAGGACGCCGGGGCGTGGTCCATCCCCAAGGGTGAGTACGCCGCCGACGAAGATCCGTGGCTCGCGGCCCGCCGCGAGTTCCGCGAGGAACTCGGCCTCGAGGTGCCCGACGGCGACCGGCTCGAGCTGGGGCAGGTCCGGCAAGCCGGCGGAAAGCTGGTGACGGCCTTCGCCGTCGCTGCCGACCTGGACGTGTCCGCGGCCCGCAGCAACGTCTTCGAGATGGAGTGGCCGCCGCGCTCGGGCAAGCGCGCCGAGTTCCCGGAGGTCGATCGGGTCGAGTGGCTGCCGGTCGAGCAGGCCCGGGTCAAACTGCTGGCCGGCCAGTTGCCGTTCCTGGACCGTCTGCTCGAGCAGTTGCCGGTGTCCTGAGCCGACCGGCACCGGGAACGAAAGACGGCGACGCACTCGGTCGAGTGCGTCGCCGTATCTTCTGGCTGGGATCAGGCCGGGCAGGTGACCTTGATCTCGAACGGCTTGGTCAGCGGCTGCGTCGGGTTGGCCAGGTCGACGCCGGTCGCGGTGCCGGTGATGGTGTAGGTGTCGCCGTCCTTGGTGGCGGTGGCTTCCCCGCCGGGCGCGCCCTCGGTGTACCCCAGCGCGGTGCCGTCGACGTTGCCCAGACCGACCTGGTGCACGGTGGGGCTGTCGCCCTCACTGACCTGCGCCCCGATGCCCTGGGTGGCGTTGCCGATCGCGATCTGGATCTTGCCGCCCATGTTGGTGCACACCACGTCGCCCTCGATGGCCTGGTCTTCGCCGTCGATGCTGACCCGGTTGCCGTCGATGGCGTCCTTGGCGGCGTCGGTGGCTGACGTCACCGCATCCTTGGCCTCTTCGGTTGCCGAAGTGATCTGCTCTGATGCCGATTTATCGTCGGAACAGCCGGCCAGCCCACCCACCACCAGGGCTGCACCGCCGATGGCGACAACGAGTGCACGCTTCACATCTATCTCCTTCGCCTGTGGATGATCCGCCAAGGCTGACAGACCTGAAGGGCAGTATCGTGCGCGCACGCGCGGCGGCGGGCAGAATTACCCAAACTCAGGTGTATTCAGCAGGCCACCTTGATGTCGAAGGTGGCGGTGGTGCGGAAACTGGGATTGTCGGTGGCGAATCCGTCGGCGACGCCGGTGATGGCGTAGGTCTTGCCGGTCATCCGCACCTCAGCCTCGCCGCCCAACCCACGGTTGTAGCTGCCGGTGAACGACCCGAGGTTGCGCAGCGACACCGATTCGGCGGCCAACCCCTCGGCGTTCGACACCAACGCGGTGACGCCGGCTTCCTCGTCGCCGGTGGTGATCGTGGTCAATGCCCCGGTGGTGTGGCAGTGCACCGAATGGAACTCGCCGAGGTGCTTGTCGTCGACAGTGATCACCGCAGTACCCGAGACCAAGGTCCCGGGTTGCGGCTCGGACTCTTCGGAGTCCGACGAACACCCAGCCGTCACCGCCAGCAGCGCCGCAGCGCACGTCAACATCTGAATCCGCACACCATGAATCTATCGGCGCGGCTGGGGACCCGGCCGGGATTGGTGCGATTGGTCGGCGTCGACCGCGGTTACGGGCAGGTCACCGCGATGTCGAACGGCATCGGCACCGGGTTGACCGGATCCTCGGCGGTGGTGCCGGTCCCGGTGCCGGTCAGGGTGTAGGTGTTGCCGGTCCGCGCGGCCTGCGGGGTGTCGGAGAGCCCCTCGATGTAGACCAGCGACGGTTGGTCGGAACCGGCCTCACCGATGCTGATCGACTGCACCGACGGGGCGTCGCCGTCGGTGACGACGATCGTGGTCTTGGGATCCGATTCGACAGAGATGGTGACCAGCGTGCCGTCACCCTGGCAGGTCACGTTGCTGACTTCGCTGATCTCGCGGTCCCCGAACTTGATGTGGTCGGTTCCGGTGGGTGCGGGTGCGGCCGCGGTGTCTTCACCGGCCGGCGGGGCCGCCGGGGTCGACGCGTCGGCCGGTGCGGGCGAATCGGCGTGGTGATCGGCCGAGTCATGATCGTTTGATGAGCAGGCAGCGAGGACGGCGACGGCGGCGGCGCCGATGATGAGTGCACGGTGCATGGCTCGAGTATGGCCGGTCGCCGCAACCCGCTGGCCGAACTGACCGGATGTCGGGCGGCATCTCTAGACTCGGTGCGGTGGGATCGAGTTATCGATGACTGATCCGCTCGTCGACATCGCCGCGGGTCCAACGGGCTCTGACGTGGGAGCATTCTTCGATCTGGACGGCACCCTGGTCGACGGTTTCACCCCGGTCGCGCACGCGCGGCACCGAATCCGCAACCGTCAGGCCAAGTTCGGCGAGCTGACCGGCATCGCCGAGGCGGCCGTCAGCTACCGGCTGGGCTGGGTCGAATTCGATCGGTTGCTGGTGCGGGCGGCCGGTTATCTACGCGGGGCCTCGCTGCTCGAACTCGAAGCGCTGTGTGAGGAACTGTTCCGGGACAAGGTCAGGCCCCGGATGCGCCCGCCGATGGTCAGCCTGGTCCGCGCCCACCAGGAAGCGGGTCACACCGTGGTGCTCAGTTCGTCGGCGCTCAGCATCCACGCGCAACCGGTCGCCCGCGCCCTGGACATCGCACACCTGATCTGCAACCACTTCGAGCTCGACCACCGCGGACATCTGACCGGCGGCGTCGTCGCACCCATCATCTGGGGTGCCCGCAAAGCCGACGCGGTGACGTCGTTCAGCAGTGCCGAGGGGGTGGATCTGGCGCAGAGCTACTTCTACGCCGACGGCTACGAGGACGAGGCGCTGCTGCGGGCCGTCGGCAATCCGCGGCCGGTGAACCCGCGGCCGAAGTTGGCTGCCGTCGCTGCGGCCGAGGGCTGGCCGGTGCTGCGTACCGACGGCGCCCGGCGGCGCAGGTTCGGCATCGGGTTGAATTCCTGACGTGGTCGACTTCTTCACACCGGGCGCTGACCTGCCCGGTCAGCTTGGACGCACCGGGATAATCCGCACCCCGCACGGCGACATCGAGACCCCGGCGTTCATCCCGGTCGGCACCAAGGCCACCGTCAAGGCGGTGCTGCCGGAAACGGTGGCTGCCCTTGGCGCGCAAGCAGTTCTGGCCAACGCTTACCACCTGTACCTGCAGCCGGGACCCGACGTGGTGGACGAGGCCGGCGGTCTGGGTGCGTTCATGAACTGGCCCGGGCCGACGTTCACCGACAGCGGCGGGTTCCAGGTGCTCTCGCTGGGGGCCGGGTTCCGCAAAGTGTTGGCGATGGACGCCAACCGGGTGCAGGCCGACGACATCATCGCGGCCGGCAAGGAACGGCTGGCCCGGGTCGACGACGACGGCGTCACCTTCACCTCGCACCTGGACGGCTCCACGCACCGGTTCACCCCCGAGGTGTCGATGGACATCCAGCACCACCTCGGCGCCGACATCATCTTCGCGTTCGACGAACTGACCACGCTGGTCAACACCCGCAGCTACCAGGAGTCCTCGGTGCGCCGCACGCAGGCCTGGGCGGTGCGCTGCGTGGCCGAGCATCGCCGGCTGACCCGGTCCCGCCCGGACAAACCCGCGCAGGCGTTGTTTGGTGTGGTTCAGGGCGCCCAGTACGAGGACCTGCGCCGGGAATCGGCGCGCGGCCTGGTCGGCATCCGCGACGACGACGGCGCCGGATTCGCCGGCTACGGGATCGGCGGCGCGCTGGAGAAACAGAACCTGGCCACCATCGTCGGCTGGGTGATCGACGAACTGCCCGACGACAAACCGCGGCATCTGCTGGGCATCTCCGAACCCGACGACCTGTTCGCCGCCGTCGCCGCCGGTGCGGACACCTTCGACTGCGTCTCGCCGTCCCGGGTGGCCCGCAACGCCGCGGTGTACTCGATGGACGGTCGCTACAACATCACCGGCGCCCGGTACAAACGGGACTTCACCCCGATCGATCCCGAATGCGACTGCTACACCTGCGCGCACTACACCCGGGCCTATGTGCACCACTTGTTCAAGGCCAAGGAGATGCTGGCCTCGACGCTGTGCACGATCCACAACGAGCGCTTCGTGATCCGGTTGGTCGATGACATGCGTGCCGCGATCCAGGCCGGCCGCTTCGACGATCTGCGCCAAGAGGTGCTGGGCCGCTACTACGGCAGCACGGTGCGCAGCTGACCTGCACGCCGCGCGGCGCAGGCACAATGTGACCATGACTGGTGCACCGGAGGTGGCCGCGCCTGGCGAGCTGCTGCAGCGGATGTTCGATCCGGACCTGCGATCCAACCCGTATCCGCTCTACAACCAGATTCGTGGCCTGGGGCCGGTGGCGCTACCGGAGATGAATCTGGTGGTGTTCTCGGGTTACGCCGACTGTGATGCGGTGCTGCGGCACCCGTCGTCGTCCAACGACCGGCTGAAGTCGACGGCGGCGCAGCGCGCCGTCGAGGCCGGCCAGACGGTGCGGCCGTTCGGGCCGCCCGGGTTCTTGTTCCTGGACCCGCCCGACCACACCCGGCTGCGCAAGCTGGCGCAAAAGGCGTTCGCGCCCAAGGTGGTCAAGGCGCTCGAACCCGAAATCGTCGCGTTGGTCGACGAACTGCTGGCCGAGATCGACCCGGCCGGTTTCGACGTGGTGTCCGCCCTGGCCTACCCGCTGCCGGTCGCGGTGATCTGCCGGCTGCTCGGCGTACCGCTGGAAGACGAACCGCAGTTCAGCCGGGCCTCGGCGCTGCTGGCCCAGGCGCTCGACCCGTTCAGCACCGTCACCGGTGAGACCTCCGAGGGCATCGACGAACGCATGCAGGCCGGGCACTGGCTGCGCGGCTACCTGCGGGATCTGGTCGAGCAGCGGCGCGCACAGCCGCGCCAGGACCTGATCTCCGAGCTGATCGCGGCCGAGGAGGACGGTGATCAACTCAGCGCCGAGGAGATCGTCGCGACCTGCAACCTGCTGCTGATCGCCGGGCACGAGACCACGGTGAACTTGATCGCCAATGCGGTACTGGCCATGCTGCGCGCCCCCGAATACTGGGCGGCGTTGAGCACCGACCCGTCCCGGGTGTCGGCGATCATCGAGGAAACGCTGCGCTATGACCCGCCGGTGCAACTGGTCAGCCGGTCGGCGGCCGAGGACATGCAGATCAACGACACGCAGGTGCCCAAGGGCGAGATCATGATGCTGCTGCTCGCCGGCGCGCAACGGGATCCGGCGATGTACCAGAACCCGGAGCAGTTCGACCCGAACCGTGGCGCGATCCGGCACCTGGCCTTCGGTCTGGGCCCGCACTTCTGTCTGGGCGCACCACTGGCCCGGTTGGAGGCCTCGATCGCGTTGTCGGCGTTGGCTGCTCGCTTCCCGAATGCCCGCCTCGACGGTGCGCCCAGTTACAAACCCAACGTCACCCTGCGTGGCATGACCGCCCTCCCGGTCCGCGCCTAGCCGCATCATCGACGCATGCGAATCCTGCTGATCGGTGCCGGGGGTGTGGGTTCGGCGTTCTGCGCGATCGCGGCGCGCCGCGACTTCTTCGAGCACGTGCTGGTGTGCGACCACGACCTGACCCGCGCCACCCGCGCGGCCGGTGCCGTGCAGGACGGCCGGTTCTCGGCCGCCCACCTCGACGCCGGTTCAGCCGATGCTGTGGCTGAACTCATTGCCGCGCAAGGTATTACCCATGTACTCAACGCGGTGGACCCGAGGTTCGTGCTGCCGATCTTCACCGGTGCGTTGGCCGGCGGCGCGGATTACCTGGATATGGCGATGAGTCTGTCCCGACCGCACCCCGTCCACCCCTACCGGCAGACCCACGTCAAGCTGGGCGACGAGCAGTTCGCGCTGGCCGACCAATGGGCTGCCGGCGGGCGACTGGCGCTGCTGGGTATGGGCGTCGAGCCCGGGCTGTCCGACGTCTTCGCCCGCTATGCCGCCGACCAACTGTTCAGCGACATCACCGAATTCGCGGTGCGCGACGGCGCGAACCTCACCGTGGACGGCTACGACTTCGCGCCGTCGTTCTCGATCTGGACCACCATCGAAGAGTGCCTCAACCCGCCGGTGATCTGGGAAGCCGATCGCGGCTGGTTCGTCACCGAACCGTTCAGCGAGCCCGAGGTGTTCGACTTCCCGGAAGGTATCGGTCCGGTGGAATGCGTCAACGTGGAACACGAAGAAGTGCTGCTGATTCCACGTTGGCTGGATTGTCGTCGGGTGACGTTCAAGTATGGGCTGGGCTCGGAGTTCATCGGCGCGCTGCAGACCCTGCACAAATTGGGTTTGGACCGCACCGAACCGCTGCCGGTGCCCGGACCCGACGGCACGGTGCTGGTCAGTCCGCGCGACCTGGTGGCGGCCTGCCTGCCCGATCCGGCCGGGTTGGGGCCACGGCTGCACGGCAAGACCTGCGCCGGTGTCTGGGTCACCGGAACCGGCAAGGACGGCCGGCCGCGCTCGACCTACCTGTATCACGTGGTCGACAACCAGTGGTCGATGCGCGAATACGGCCACCAGTGCGTGTTGTGGCAGACCGCGATCAACCCGGTCATCGCGTTGGAACTGCTGGCGCGCCAAACCTGGTCCGGCACCGGCGTGCTGGGCCCGGAAGCCTTCCCGGCCGAACCGTTCCTGGAGCTACTGGTGGACTACGGCTCGCCCTGGGGGCTGCAGGAATTGGCCGTCGGTTAGGTTCGAGCAGATGCCTGATTCCAGCGGCGCAGGCCGGTTCGCGCCCAGCCCGTCGGCCGATCTGCACATCGGCAATCTGCGCACCGCGGTGCTGGCCTGGCTGTTCGCCCGGCGCAGCGGGCGCCGGTTCCTGCTGCGGGTGGAAGACCTCGACGACCGCACCTCCGCCGACATCGCGGCCCGCCAACTGGCCGACCTGGCTGAGCTCGGCATCACCGCAGACGCACCGACGCAGTACCAGAGTGCGCACGCCACCCGCTACGACACCGTGATCGACGAACTGTCGGCGCGCGGACTGACCTATGAATGCTATTGCAGCAGAAAGGAAATCCAGTCCGCACCGCGCGCGCCACACGCCCCGGAGGGAGCCTATCCCGGTACCTGCCGGGAGCTGAGCGACGACGAACGCGCGCGACGCCGCGCGGCCGGTCGGCCGCCGGCCCTGCGGCTGCGCTCAGCGACCTACGAGTACACCGTCACCGACCTGCTGCACGGCAGCTACACCGGGGTGGTGGACGATCTGGTGCTGCGCCGCGGCGACGGCGTACCCGCCTACAACCTGGCGGTCGTGGTCGACGACGCCGCCACCGGTGTGGACCAGGTGGTCCGCGGCGACGACCTGCTGTCGTCGTCCCCGCGGCAGGCCTACCTGGCGAGTCTGCTCGGCTACCCGATACCGGAGTACGCGCATGTGCCGTTGGTGCTCAACGGCGACGGCAAGCGACTGGCCAAACGCGACGGCGCGGTCACGCTGGGCGAGATCGGCGTTGCGGCCGCGTTGGAACAGATCGCGGACTCGCTGGGGTACAGCAGCCACACCCTGGACGGCATGCTGACCGAATTCGATCCGGCCCGGCTGCCCCGCGAACCGTGGATCTACACCGATCCACGTTGATCCAGAATCCTGGTAGGCCGCTACTCGCACAACGCCTACCTGGGCGCTGAATCAACGCGGGCGGTGGTCAGTCGCCCAGGCCTTCAACGATGTCACCGAGTCGCGCACTGGTCGGCTGCTCCAACTGTGCGTAGGTGCAGCTGCGCGGATCCCGGTCCGGCCGCCACCGGTTGAATTGCGCCGTGTGCCGGAACCTTTCACCTTCCATGTGGTCGTAGCGCACCTCGACCACCCGTTCGGGCCGCAGCGGCACGAACGACAGGTCCTTACCGGCGTTCCACCGCGAACCCTGATTGCGCTGCGGGGTGCGTTCACCGGCCTGGTGTGCGGCCCAGTTCCACGGGTGCTCGTCGAAACCGACTACCAGCGGCTGTAATTCGGTGAACAGCGCGCGGCGTTTGGCCATCGGGAAGGCGCCGATCACGCCGACCGACGCCAGGGTGCAGTCGTCGGCGTACAAGCCGAGCAGCAGCGAACCGATGGCATCGTCTGCCGACTTGTGCACCCGGTAGCCGGCCACCACGCAGTCGGCGGTGCGTTCATGTTTCACCTTGAACATCACCCGCTTGTCCGGCTGGTAGCTGATCGACGGCGGTTTGGCGATCAGCCCGTCCAAGCCCGCGCCTTCGAACTCGTCGAACCAGCGCAGCGCCAACGCGGCATCGGTGGTGGCCGGCGTGATGTGCACCGGCGCCCGGGCGTCGGCCAGCGCCCGCTCCAGCGCGGCCCGCCGCTCACTGAACGGCCGGCCGGTGAAGTCCTCATCACCGAGGCAGAGCAGGTCGAACGCGATGAACGACGCCGGGGTCTGTTCGGCCAGCAACCGCACCCGGGATACCGCCGGGTGGATGCGCTGTTGCAGCGCTTCGAAATCCAGGCCGTGCTCGGTCGCGATGACGATCTCACCGTCGATCGCGCAGCGTGGTGGCAACTCGCTGCGCATCGCCGCCACCAGCTCGGGGAAGTAGCGGGTCAGCGGCCGCTCGTTGCGGCTGCCCAACTCGACGTCGTCGTGATCCCGAAAACAGATCGAGCGGAACCCGTCCCATTTCGGTTCGTAGATCAGATCCGGCGGGATCGATGCCACCGGCTTGGCCAGCATCGGGGAGACCGGTGGCATCACGGGGAGCTGCATCCTCCCATTGTGCCGCGCCGCGCAAGGGGCGCCGCGGAACCGGCTGCGCGCAGCAACTCCGATGGTCTACCCTGGCGATCACGCCCACCACGTCTGGAGACGCGCTAATGGCAAGTCCGGCAACCGAAATCGACGTCGAGGGAATCAAGGTCCGAGTCACCAGCCCGGACAAGCCGTTCTTTCCGAAGCTGGGCGCCGACGGCACCAAGGGCAAGCTGATCGACTACTACCGCACGGTCGCACCCGGTCCGATGTTGGCACAACTG
Source organism: Mycobacterium sp. NGS45 (assembly GCF_059812645.1). Taxonomy (NCBI): domain Bacteria; kingdom Bacillati; phylum Actinomycetota; class Actinomycetes; order Mycobacteriales; family Mycobacteriaceae; genus Mycobacterium; species Mycobacterium sp. NGS45. Next base: position 142,477 of record NZ_JCALDB010000012.1, read on the forward strand.
CGGGATCGCCCGACGCACCTGCAGCGGTTCCCGGACGGGATCGACGGCGAAGAGGTCTATCAGAAGCGGATGCCGCAGAAGCGGCCCGAGTACCTGCACACCTGCCAGATCACGTTCCCGTCCGGGCGCACCGCGGACGCGTTGCTGGTGGACCATCCCGCCGCGGTGGTGTGGGCCGCCCAGATGGGCACCGTCACGTTGCATCCGTGGCCGGTGCGCTGCCCGGACACCGAGCATCCCGACGAGCTGCGCATCGACCTGGACCCGCAGCCCGGCACCGGTTTCGCCGAGGCCCGCCGGGTGGCCGTCGACGTGCTCGAACCGCTGCTCGACGATCTCGGTCTGGTCGGCTACCCGAAAACCTCCGGCGGCCGCGGCATCCACGTCTACCTGCGGATCAGCACCGACTGGGACTTCATCGCGGTGCGCCGGGCCGGCATTGCGCTGGCCCGCGAACTGGAACGGCGAGCCCCGGAGTTGGTGACCGCGTCGTGGTGGAAGGAGGAACGCGGTCAGCGGATCTTCGTCGACTACAACCAGAACGCCCGGGACCGCACCATGGCCTCACCGTATTCGGTGCGACGCACCCAGATCGCCACCGTGTCGATGCCGCTGGCCTGGTCGGATCTGCCCGACGCCGACCCCGATGACTTCACCATGCTGACGGTGCCGGACCTGATCGCCGAACGTGAGGATCCGTGGGCCGACATCGACACGAACCGGCAGTCACTGCAGCCGCTGCTGGACCTGGCCGCCGCCGATGAGGAACGCGGGCTCGGGGACCTGCCGTATCCGCCGAACTATCCGAAGATGCCCGGTGAGCCGCCACGCGTGCAGCCCAGCAAGAAGGTGGCGGCGCACTGGGACGAGGACGGCAATCCCAAATAGCGCTGGTCGCTAGTCCCGGGGTCCGGTTTCGGCGGCGCCGAGACTGGCCGCCAGCGCGGTGCGGCCACGGATGCCGAGCTTGCGGTAAACCCGGCTCAGGGTGGCTTCGACGGTCTTCGGGCTGACGAACAATGTGGCGGCCACTTCCTTGTTGGTCATCCCGCTGACCACCAGTTCGGCCACCCGCTGCTCGGCCGCGGTGAGTTCACCACGACTCCAGCGGATGGTGACCCGGTCCAGTTCGGTGCGCGCCCGCTGCTCCCACAACGCCGCACCGAGTTGTTCGAACATCTCCGCGGCGCGGCGCAGCGTGTCGGCGGCTCCGCGCCGGCGTGCCCGGTGCTGCAGCTGCCCCAGCAGCAGTTTGGTCCGCGCGGTCTCGAACGGCAGTTCCAGTTCGCGCTGTAGCGCGAGAGCCTGCTCGGCTGAGCGCAGGGCGGCGTCGAGTTCGCCTTCGGCGGCCAGGATCATGGCCCGGCAACGCGCCGTCACCGCGTGCCGCCAGGGGCCGCCCAGGCGGGCCAAGTCTGCTTCCAATGCTGCCAGCAACGGCCGGGCTTCGGCGCTGCGGCCCAGTGTGGTCAACGCTTCGACCGCACCGGGATGAAGAATGCGGTCATCATCTCGGTGAACGGGTGCGCGTTGAAGGTGGTGATCACCGGTTCCAGCACATCGGCGGCCGCCTGGTAGTCGCGCAGTGAAACCTCCAGCAGGCCAAGGGTCTTGGCGGGCACCTCGGTCATCCGCTGGGAGCCGCACCGGGCCGCGGCGGTCAGCGCGGTGGCCACGTCGGCGCGGGTCTCGGCCTCGTTCCCCAGGTGCGCATGGACGTACCCGCGCACGGTGTAGCCGATGATGCGGGTGTGTTCGCCGCCGAGCTGTTCGGCGCGCTCGATACATTCGTCCGCCAGGCGCAAGGCTTCGGCGAAGTGGCCGCGCCACACCGCGATCATGGTGGAATGCCCGGACACGAAGATCATGTCGCTCTCCGCGCCGCGGTCGGCACAGCGTTGCCGTACCCGCGCCATCTTGGCTGTGGCTTCGGACAGCCGTCCGGTCCAGGTCAACACCAGGACTTCATTGGCCCGGGCGCGGAACGGAATTGGCGTCTCGGCGGCGACGTCCTCGTATTCCAGGGCGCGCTGCAGCGCCTCCTGGTCGAAGCCCAGCCCGTAACTGCCCGACACGATCGCCCAGTTGGCCAGGGCCTGGCTCAGCAGCGCGGGCGCACCCTGTGACTCGGCGAGTTGCACTGCGGTCCGGGCGTGGTCGATGGCCGCATCGAACCTCGCGGCATTGCCCTCGGCGAACGACAGCGGCAGCAGGATCTGGACTTTCAGCGCGTCCAACCCCTCTGCGTCGGCCAACGCCGCTTGCAGTAGTTCTGCGGCCTCCAGGTAGCTGTCGCCGTAGATGTACATGGCGCCCAAAGCCATCCGCACCATGGCGCGCAGGGTCCCGGGCCGCAGACTCGACGACAACGGCGTCAGCAACTCGGTGGCGCGTTGGTGCGCCCCGGCGCGAATGTGGTGGTCGGCCAGCATCAGCGTACGGACCGGCGAATCATCGCCCAATCCGATTGCCAATTCCAGCAATTCGGCGGCCGCAGCCGGGGCGCCCCGACTCCGGGCGTCCAGCGCGGCGGCGTCCAGCGCCGCGATGGTGGTGGGGTCCGGCCCGGTGGAAGCCAGCGCCAGATGTCGGGCCTTCAGCTCGGGTTGGGTCTTGACCTCGGCGTAGGCCCGGTGCAATTGCCGACGTTCACTGGCGGTGGCGGCCTGGTAGATGCCCTCGGACAACAGCGGGTGGGCGAAACGGATCCGGGCTCGGGAGACCGTCACCACCTCGTGCCGCTCGGCGGTGTCCAGCGCTTCGGCCACCTGCTCAACCGGTTGATCCAGCACCTTGGACACCAGGTCGAGGGTTGGGTTGACCGCGACCGCGGCGGCCAGCAACACCCGGCGCACGCCCGGGTCCAGCTGTTCGACGCGGTTGCGCACCAACTCCGACAGCGAGGCCGGCAGCGCGGGTTCGCGGCCGAGGTCGCCGTCGGACAGGGACCGGCCCAACTCGAGTGCGTAGAAGGGGTTGCCGCCGGAGGACCGGGCGATCCGCGCCATCAGCGGTCGCGGAAACGAGCGCCCCAACTCGGCGGTGAGGATCGCGTGCAGCGCGCCCAAGCTCATCGGGCCCACCCGGTGGCGGCGCACCGCATTCGGTGTACCCAGGTTCAGCCAGCCCGAGGCCCGGCCGGGCTCGCAGCGTTCGGTGGCCAGCACCGCGACCGGGCCCTGCAGGCGACGCAACGCGAAGGTCAGGACGATGCGACTGGACTCGTCGAGCCACTGGATGTCGTCGAGGGCGATCAGAACCGGGGTGGAGCGTGCGCAGCTCTCGATCACCGCGAGCAGAGCGGCCCCGGTCACCCGATAGTCGGTGTCGAGGCCGGGATCGGTGTGACGCAGCAGCACCCGGTCCAGTGCGACCCGCTGCACCTCCGGCAGGCTCGCCAGCACCTCCGCATCGACGTCGCGCAGCAGATCGGAGACCACCGCGAAGGCCAACAGCGACTCGGTCGGGCTGGCGGCCGCGCCGAGCACCAGAAACCCGTCGGCGCGCGCCCGCGCCATGGCGTCGAGCAGCACCGTGGTCTTGCCGATACCGGCTTCGCCTTCGAGGCCCAGGCCGGCCGGCTTGCTCCGGGCAGCGTCGAGCAAGCTCAGGACGGCACGCGTCGTCGCCGCGCGAACCACCCTGTCCGGCATGCCCCTGAACCCCCGTGCGTAACCCCATGTCCGGCAGTCAGCAAAATGCGTGCTGGCCGGCTCTGCCGGCCGCTGCATACTCGATGGTACGGGGTGGGCAAACCCTAAGTTGTAGGGGAATCCCTGATGCTTTGCCGGTGCGGACGCCCTTACGGTCAGGTCCGTGCTCACATCGGTGCCGGCTACCCAACGGTGCTGCTACCTGGCCGAATGGTATCGACCCGACCTGGGGCAGGTATCTGTCGACGAGATCGAGCGGCAACTGGGCGACCTCGACGGCATGAAGTTGCTGCTACTGGTGGCGGTGCCGGCCGACGATGTGCTGTACGGAGTGTTTGACGCCGAGGCCAATTCGGCGGCAACCATCACCGCGGCCTGTGGCGCCGCTGGGTTCGCCGTTCAGCGGTTGACCTACGGCGTGGACACCCGGCTGTGCGGTGCACTCGCCCAAAGCCACTAGCGAATGTCGGGGGTAGGCCGGGTCTCCGGAGGGGAGGGACCCGGCCTCTCCCGTTTGCGGGCATCGTTGCCCGGCCGGGAGCGACGACGTCAGCTGACCGGGCCGGGCACCAGCGTCACCTTGGCGGCGTAGCTCTGCCCGAACCGGTCGGTGAATGTGACGTCGATGACGTCGCCGGGATAGCGCTGATCCAGCAGCGAGGTCAGCGCGTTGGCCGAGTTGATCGGCGTGCCGTCGATCGCGACGATGACGTCGCCGACCCGCAGTCCGGCCTGGTCGGCCGGGCCGCCGGGCAGGATGGTCCGGATCGGCAGCCCTCGGCTGCCGCTCGGGGCGGCGGCGTTGATGCCGACGCCGAGCATGGCCGACGGGCCGATGTGCACGCTGGGTGAGGCCGCGCCGGCCCGGATCTGGTCGGCGATCACCAGGGCCTGGTTGATCGGTACCGCGTAGCCCTGGCCGGCCGGCACCGACTCACCGTCGATGCGGAAGTTCAAGGTGGCTGCGGCGTTCATGCCGATCACTTGCCCGGCGGAGTTGGCCAGCGCGCCGCCCGAGTCGCCGGAGCGCAGGTTGGTCGAGGACTCGATCAGCCCGTCGAGTTCATGCGAACTGCCGGTCAGACCGTCCTCGGCGCTGATGCTCTGGTCCAGGGCCACCACGGTGCCCTGCTCGTGGGTGAACGGTTGCCCGGTGCCGTTGGCGTTGCCCAGCGTGATCACCGGGTCGCCGACGGCGACGGTGTCGGAATTACCCAGCGGCGCCACCGGCAGCCCGGCCGCTCCGCGTAACCGCAGCAGCGCGACGTCGTTGCCGCGGTCGTAGCCGATCGGGTCGGCGTCGAAGACCTGCCCGACGGCCGGGACGGCCACCCGAATCGAGTTGGCGCCCTGCACCACGTGATGGTTGGTCAGGATCTCGCCGTCCGGGGTCAGCACGATGCCCGCGCCGTTGCCGACCACACCCTGGAAGTCCACGATCGTGCTGATCTGCACCAGGCCGGGTTCGACCCGGTCGACCACGGTGTCGGCATCCAGCGGCGCGGCGTGCGCGGGCGTCGCCGTGGCCAAAGCCAGCAGGGCGGCCGCGAGCAGGCTCGGTAGCCAGCGTGGCGCGCGGCGACGACTTCGGTTCGCGTTCATTACCTGCCTCTCGGCCCAGCAGATGCTTTCGTTACCCGACCATCTTGCCGGAACCGGCAGGTCAGGGGTGGGGTGGGTGATCTGCGTTACAGCCCGGGCCGGTTCAGCTGCGTTTGCCCCGGCGGTTGCGCAACCCCACCTGTGCGGGCTCGCGGTCCGGCTCGGCGGCGAATGGCTCAGCGGCCGAGGATTCGGTGATCTCGTGATCGCCGTCGTCGTCGTCGGCGGAGGTCTCGGCGACCTCGGTGTCGTCGGCGTCATCATCGCCGTCGTCCTCGGACGCGCCGTCCGCGCGCGGCAGGTAGGCGCCCGGATCGATCGGCTTGGGCGGCGGCGGCGGCAACTCGGCGGCGAAGGCCAGGTAGAACGCGGCCGCACCGATCAGCGCCAGCACCGCGGCGCCGGCGTAGATCGCGAACAGCCAGTGGCCGTACTCATCGAGCGGCAACCAGATCTCAGCGACCGCGACACCGGTGATCACCACGCCGGCCAGCAACTGGCCGAGCACCGAACAGACCCGCAGCGTCAGGGCCAGTCGCGGGGTGCCGGAGTCTGGGCGCCGGGCCAGGCGCAGGTTGAACCACACCGGCAGGGCGGTCAGCAGCAGCAGCGCACCGGTGACCACCCGCATGCTGCTGCCCACGGCTGACCCGTAGGCACCGGACAGTTCGCCCCAGCGCGGCAGCACGAAGACGAAGAACAGCACCGAGACGATCAGGACGGACAGCGCGTGCCAGGTGGTTGCGATGCCACGCCGCATGCCGCTCCTTCGCAGGGGATGTATGTGGTTCTGGGGTGCCGGTCCGCTTCGCTGGCGTGTGCGCCACCGGGACCGGCACCCCAGACCGAGTGCGGAGGATGCGGGATTTGAACCCGCGAGGGCTATTAACCCAACCCGCGTTCCAGGCGAGCGCCATAGGCCACTAGGCGAATCCTCCGTCGGCAATGGTAACCGAGGATGCCGGGGAGGCCAGAATCGCTGCCCCGAACCCATCGGGGATACACTCGCCCGTGGACCCCGCGCGGCGTCTACCCTGTGAACTCCCCCAGGGCCGGAAGGCAGCAAGGGTCAACGGGCTCTAGCGGGTGCGCGGGGTCCCCCAATTCTTCTGAAAGCGGCTGGTGAAAGGCCCTGACGTGTCGTTCTTCTCCCTGGGCCGCGCGGAACTGCAGGCTGAGCATGAGCAGCAGTTGCGCAACTATGCCGATCTGCAGGCCAAGAACCTCAAGCTGGACCTGACCCGCGGTAAGCCGTCCCCCGAGCAACTCGACCTGTCCAATGGTCTGTTGGCGCTGCCGGGAACTGCCCCGGATGCCTGGCGCGACCCGGACGGCACCGACACCCGCAACTACGGCGGGCTGCACGGACTACCCGCACTGCGGCAGATCTTCGGTGAGTTGCTCGGCATCCCGGTGCAGAACTTGATCGCCGGCAACAACGCCAGCCTGGAGATGATGCACGACTGCGTGGTGTTCTCGCTGCTGCACGGCGGGGTGGACTCCACCCGGCCGTGGATCGCCGATCTGCACGACGGCACCGGGGTGAAGTTCTTGTGTCCGTCGCCCGGCTATGACCGGCACTTCGCGATCACCGAGACCGTGGGCATCGAGATGATCCCGGTGCCGATGCTCGACGAGGGCCCCGACGTCGACCTGATCGAAGAGTTGGTGGCGGCCGATCCGGCGATCAAGGGCATGTGGTGCGTACCGGTGTTCGCCAACCCGACCGGCACCACCTACTCCTGGGAGACGGTTCGCCGGCTGGTCCAAATGCGCACGGCGGCAAGTGATTTCCGCCTGTTCTGGGACAACGCCTACATGGTGCACACGTTGACCCGCGAGTTCCCGCAACAGGTCGACGTGCTGGGCCTGGCCGCCGCGGCCGGCAACCCGAACCGGCCGTACGTGTTCGCCTCGACCTCGAAGGTCACCTTCGCCGGTGCCGGCGTCAGCTTCTTCGGCGGCTCGCTGGGCAACATCGCCTGGTATCTGCAGTACGTCGGCAAGAAGACGATCGGACCGGACAAGGTCAACCAGTTGCGGCACCTGAACTTCTTCGGCGACGCCGACGGTGTGCGGTTGCACATGCAGCGCCACCAAGAGCTGCTGGCCCCGAAGTTCGCCCTGGTGGGCGAGCTGCTCGAAGATCGGCTCGGTGCCTCGAAGGTGGCGTCCTGGACCGATCCCAAGGGCGGCTACTTCGTCAGCATGGACGTGCTGCCCGGGACCGCGCGGCGCACGGTGGCGTTGGCGAAGGAGGCCGGCATCGCGGTGACCGAGGCCGGGGCGTCGTTCCCGTATCGCAAGGATCCACAGGACCAGAACATCCGGATCGCGCCGTCGTTCCCGTCGCTGCCCGATCTGCGCGACGCCATCGACGGGCTGGCCACCTGCACCCTGCTGGCTGCCACCGAGTCGCTGCTGGAACGGCAGTGACGGCGTCCGCACGTGTCAGGCGGAGTGGGTAGCCTGCTTCCGTGGCTCTCTACCGCAAGTACCGACCGGCGTCTTTCGCCGAAGTAGTGGGGCAAGAGCACGTCACCGCGCCGCTGTGCACGGCCCTGGCGGCCGGTCGGATCAACCACGCCTATCTGTTCTCCGGCCCACGTGGTTGCGGAAAGACCTCCTCGGCGCGCATCCTGGCCCGCTCGCTGAACTGTGCACAGGGACCGACCGCCGACCCGTGCGGGACCTGCGACTCCTGTGTGGCGCTGGCCCCGAACGGACCCGGCAACGTCGACGTCGTCGAACTCGACGCGGCCAGTCACGGCGGCGTCGACGACACCCGCGAACTGCGTGACCGCGCGTTCTACGCGCCGGCCCAGTCCCGGTACCGGATCTTCATCATCGACGAAGCGCACATGGTCACCACTGCGGGCTTCAACGCGCTGCTCAAGATCGTCGAGGAACCGCCCGAGCATCTGATCTTCGTGTTCGCCACCACCGAGCCGGAGAAGGTGCTGCCGACCATCCGGTCGCGTACCCATCACTATCCGTTCCGGCTGCTGCCACCGCGCACCATGCGCACCCTGATCGAGAAGATCATCGCGTCCGAAGACGTCAACGTCGATGATGCGGTGTACCCCTTGGTGATTCGCGCCGGCGGTGGTTCGCCGCGGGACACCCTGTCGGTGCTGGACCAGTTGCTGGCCGGCGCCGAGGACAACCACGTCGGGTATCAGCGAGCACTGGCGCTGCTCGGCGCCACCGACCTCGCGCTGATCGACGACGCCATCGAGGCGCTGGCCGCCGGTGACGCGGCGGCGCTGTTCGGTGCCATCGAATCGGTGATCGACGCCGGGCATGATCCGCGCCGGTTCGCCACCGACCTGCTGGAGCGGATCCGCGACCTGATCGTGTTGCAAGCGGTCCCGGATGCCGCCGCACGCGGTGTGGTGGACGCGCCCGAGGACGAACTGGACAAGATGCGCGATCAGGCCGGCCGGATCGGCACCGCCACCTTGACCCGGTACGCCGAGGTGGTGCACGCCGGGCTCGGCGAGATGCGCGGTGCCACCGCACCGCGCCTGCTGCTCGAGGTGGTGTGCGCGCGGTTGCTGCTGCCGTCGGCCAGCGACACCGAAGCCGCACTGCTGCAACGCGTCGAACGCATCGAAACCCGGCTGGACATGTCGATTCCGGGCGCCGGCGGTGCCGGTGGACCCGCCGCGGCCAAGCAATTCACCCGACGGTCCGAGGCGGCACCTGCTCAGGCTGTGCCGGCTGTCGCTCCCGCGCAGGCTGCACCGTCGGAGGCGCCCGCTGTGCCGCCGGCTGCTCAACCCGCCGCGCCTGCCGAGCCCGTTGAGCCCGCCGCGCGGCCCGCTGCGCCCGCCGAGCCCGTCCCGCCCGTCGCGCGGCCTGCCGAGCCCGCTGCGCCCGCCGCGCGGCCCGCTGAGCCCGCCGCGCCGGAACCGGCCCCGGAGCCCACCCCGACGCCACCCGCCCCGCCGGCCCGACCCAGGTGGGAACCGCCCGCGGCCCCGGTTCGGCCCGCTGCGGTGGCCCCGGAGCCGGCCGCACCGCCACCGCCGCCCGCGCCCGCCGCACCTGCAGCACCCGCGCCGGCCCCGGCGGCCGGACAGCCCGACGCGGCCGCGGTCCGCAGCATGTGGACCACGGTGCGGGAAAAGGTGCGATTGCGCAGCCGCACCACCGAGGTGATGTTGACCGGCGCCACCGTGCGCGCCGTCGAGGACAACACGCTGCACCTGATCCACGAATCGGCGCCCCTGGCCCGTCGGCTCTCCGAGCAGCGCAACGCCGAGGTGATCTCGGAGGCGCTCAAGGATGCCCTCGGCGTGAACTGGCGGGTGCGGTGTGAACACGGGGCTCCCGGTGCGGCCCCGGCCGCGCCGACGTCGTCGTCGGGACCGGCCGAAGATCCGCAGCTGGCCGCCGAACGCGCCGAACAGGCCCGGGTGGCCGCGCAGCGCGCCGAAGAGGACCGGCTGATGGCCGAGGCGGCGTCCGAGGAAGCCGATCCGGGTCCGCGTCGAGACCCGGAGGAAGTGGCGCTCGAGCTACTGCAGAACGAGCTCGGCGCCCGCAAAATCGACGGCTAGCCAAGCGATTTCGGTGCGCGCAGGGGCGCTGAGCGCACCCAAACGCACCGAAATCACACAGACCACCAGGGCCGCAGCGGCAGGTCGCCGTCGTCGCCGAGGTTGCCTAGCTTGACCGCCAGGACCTGGTGCAACTGCACGATGTTGGTCTCGAACCCCAGCCGTGAGCCGGCCATGTAGAGCCCCCAGATCTTGGCCGTGGCCGGTCCGACCTCGGCGACCGCCTGGTCCCAGTGCTCGACCAGGTTGGCGCACCAGTCCCGCAACGTCAGTGCGTAGTGCTGGCGCAGGTTCTCCTCGTGCAGCACCTCCAGGCCGACGTTCTGGACCTCGGTGATGATCCGGCCCGACCCGGTCAGTTCGCCGTCCGGGAAGACGTACCGGTCGATGAAGCCGCCGGCGGTGGCCGTCGACTTGTTGTCCGGCCGGGTGATGCAGTGGTTCAACAACAGTCCGCCGGTGCGCAGTTTCGACTTCAGGAAACCGAAGTAGGCCGGATAGTTTTGCACCCCAATGTGTTCGGTGAGCCCGATCGAGGACACCGCATCGAAACCGGTTTCGCTGATGTCGCGGTAGTCGCCGTGCCGCACTTCGGCGAGTTCACCGAGGTCCTGCTCGGCGATGGCGCGCTGGGCCCAGCTGGCCTGCTCGGCCGACAGCGTCACGCCGATCACCCGGACACCGCGCCGCGCGGCGTAGCGCACCATGCCGCCCCAGCCGCAGCCCACGTCGAGCAGTCGGTCACCGGCGGACAGGTTCAGCTTCTCGAACACCAACCGGTACTTGTTGTCCTGGGCCTCTTCCAGCGTGGCGTCCGGGTCCGGATAGCACGCACAGGTGTAGGTCATCGACGGGCCGAGCACCCATTCGTAGAACGCATTGGACACGTCGTAGTGGTGGTGGATGGCTTCGGCATCCCGGGATTTGCTGTGCCGCAGTCCTTCTGCGATCCGGCGCCAGCGCGGCAGGGCTTCCTGCGGTGGCGGAGCGATCGGCTTGAGCCGCTCCAGGCCGATCGAGCGGACGATGTTGGCCAGCGTCCGGGGCGAGGGAAGTTGCAGTTTCATCCCGGTGGCCAGGGCGCGCAGCAACTCGTAGGGGTCACCTGGATGCACACCGAGCAGATTCAGGTCGCCGGAGACGTAGGCGCGCACCAGACCCAGTTCGCCCGGCGCCGTCGCCAGGTAGGTGGTGCCGCGCGGGGTCAGCAGTTCGAAGCCGAGGGTGGCGTCCGGCGGGCCGGCCGAACTGCCGTCGTAGGCAGTGAACTTCAACGGCTGCTGGCTGCCGGCGGTGAACACCTCCAAGATCTCGGCCAGGCGGAGTCGACCGGGCTTGCTGGTCGTGGGATGGGACTTGTACGTGGTCATCGCCGTTGCACCGCCTTCGCGTAGAGATCGAGCAGACGTGAGTCGGGATCGTAGGTTTTCTTGGCTGTCTTGTAGGCCTCGCCGCCGTAGAGTTCTTCGAATTCGTCTGGGGTGTAGAAGGATTCGGAGTACAAAGACTTGTGCCCGTCGAGTTGGCTGACCTTGGCTTCGATCAGCCGGTTGGTGTGGCCCGGGGTGGGGCCGACCGGCACCGAGGACCAGAACCCGACGTTGACGTAGGTGTGGTCGGGCTGGATCGGGTACAGCGGCCAACCCTTGCGGTCGCGAAGTCGCAGCGGGCACAACCAGATCGGCTCGATCGGGATGTTGGTCAAGAACCAGTCCAGGAATTCCGCACACCGCTCCAAGGGCACCTCGATGTCCTGGACCACGCGTTCCCGCGCCGGCCGGCCGTTGCGCTGTTCGATCCGGTCGGCGATACCGAAGCGCTGGTCGTAACCGATCAGCTTCCAGTAGAAGCTGCTGCGTCGCAGTCGACGTGGCCAGAACCGGCGGATCCGCGGATGCTGCGCCCCAAACGCGCGCGAGCACCAGAACCAGTCGGTGTCCCACCGCCACAGGTAGTCGTGGATGGTCAACCGGTCGTGCTTCTCGCCCTGATCGTGCTGGATCGACCGGTAGTAGATGTCTTGTCCGGTGTAATCGCTGACCGCGCCACTGGTGGCAGTCTGGCGGCCCAGGCACAGGTAGGACTCGTCGGCGCTGAACACCACACCGTCGAGGTAGTCCACGGGTTCACCGTCATGGCCACCGGTCTCGATGATCCGGTCCATCGCTTCGATCAGGTCGGCCAGTGCGTGGAAGCGCAGGTGGTTGAGCGCCACGAACGGTTTGACCGGCTCCAGCTCGATCTTGATGCGGACCGAATAGCCCAGGGTGCCATAGGAGTTCGGGAAGGATCGGAACAGGTCGACGTGGTCGCGCGGGGACGCGGTGAGGATCTCGCCGGTGCCGGTGAGGATGTCCATCTCCAGCACCGACTCGTGCGGCAGGCCGTTGCGGAACGAGGCCGACTCGATACCCAACCCGGTGACCGCACCGCCGAGCGTGATGGTCTTGAGCTGCGGCACCACCAGCGGGCACAGGCCGTGCGGCAACGTGGCGGCCACCAGGTCCTCGTAGGTGCACATACCCGCGACGTCGGCGGTGCGAGCGTCGGCGTCGACCTGCAACACCCCGGTCAAACCGGAGGTGTCCAGGCCGGGGGCGTCGCGTTTGGCGCGGGCGCGGAACAGATTTGAGGTCGGCTTGGCCAGCCGGACGGTGGCCGACGGCGGAATCGAGCGGTAACTTGCCAGCAGTCTTTGCACGCCGTGGGCGTGCTGTGCGAGTGCGTCGGTCGCTGGAACGGACACGCATATACGCTAGTCGTCAAACGCGGTCGATGCGACCGCTCGGTGAGAAGGCTCGCCGTACCTTCAGCACAGAATGAGGAGTCTTTCCTGATGGGACAGGTCAGCGCGTCCAGCACGGTCCTGATCAATGCCGAGCCCGACGCGGTGCTCGCGGCGGTCGCCAATTACCAGGAAGTCCGGCCCAAGATCCTGACCGACCACTACAGCGAATACCAAGTGCTGCAGGGCGGAGTGGGCGCCGGCACCGTGGTGAAGTGGAAACTGCAGGCCACCAAATCGCGGGTGCGCGACGTCCAGAACTCGGTCGACATCGCCGGCAAGACCGTCATCGAGAAGGACGCCAACTCCTCGATGATCACCAACTGGACGGTGGCGCCGGCCGGTACCGGCGCGACCGTCACGGTCAAGACCAGCTGGACCGGTGGCAGCGGGATCAAGGGTTTCTTCGAGAAGACCTTTGCGCCGTTGGGCTTGCGCAAGATTCAGGACGAGGTGCTGGGCAACCTCAAGAACCACCTCGAAGGCTGAGCCAGGCGCCGTCGACGAGCCGCTCGGCGAGCGACTACGTCGAGCCCAGATAGGCCAGCACGCCGCGGGCGATCGCCTGGGCGTACTTCTGCCGACCCTGCGGAGTCTTCATCAGCGCGGAGTCGGCCGGGTTCTTCATGTTGCCGCACTCGACCAGGATCGACGGGTACTGGGCCAGGTTCAGCCCGGCGATGTCCGAGCGCGGGTCTAAACCGTCGGAACCGATGTAGTTGGCCGCCGGGATGCCCGAGGCCAGCAGTTGCTGCCGCATGGTCTGGGCGAACGCGATCGACGGGCCGGACTGCGCCTGGTTGAGCGCCGGGCTGGAGTACAAGATGTGGAAACCGCGGCCGGAGGGCGGGCCGCCGTCGGCGTGGATCGACACGATCGCGTTCGGTTGCACCGAGTTGGCCATCGCCGCGCGTTCGTCCACACACGGTCCCGGCCCGGTGTCGTCGCCGCGGGTCATGGCCGTGCGGATGCCCTGATTGTGCAGAATCTGCCGCACCAGCAGGGTGGTCTCCCAGGTGAAGGTGTGCTCCGGGTAGCCGTCGTCGGTGGAGGTACCGCTGGCCTGGCACGGCTTGGTGCCGCCGCGGCCGGTCGGAACCTGCCGGTCCAGCCCTTCCATGCTGGCCTGATGGCCGGGGTCGAGGAAGACGATCTTGCCGGACAGGTTGGGCGCGGCCGGGGCGGCCGGGGAGGTCAGCAGGGAAGCGGCGACCAGCGCGCCGGCGAACAGAGGCGCGCCGACACGCAGGCAAGCTGGTATGGGCACGGCGTCACCGTAGCGTGAGCGCAGCTAGGGTTGAAGGACTGAAGCGTGCACATTGTGGATGCGCAACCAAGTCGAGACCAATACGCAAGGGGACTGTCATGCAACCCGACGGAGGCATGCCCGACATGTCACAGCTGCTGGCCCAAGCCCAGCAGATGCAGCAGAAGCTGATGGAGGCGCAGGCCAACCTGGCCAGCAGCGAAGTGCACGGCCAAGCCGGTGGCGGCCTGGTGCAGGTCACCGTCAAGGGCAGCGGGGAAGTGGTGGGGGTCTCGATCGATCCGAAGGTGGTCGATCCCGACGACGTCGAAACCCTGCAGGACCTGATCGTCGGCGCGCTGGCCGACGCCGCCAACCAGGTCACCGCCTTGGCGCAGTCCCGGCTCGGCCCGCTGGCCGGCGGGATGGGCCAGGCGCTGGGCATGCCCGGCTACTGAGGCGTCTGAGTGTTTGAAGGCCCCGTCCAGGATCTGATCGACGAGCTGGGCAAGCTGCCGGGTATCGGACCCAAGAGCGCGCAGCGCATCGCGTTCCACCTGTTGAGCGTGGAGCCGCCAGACATCGACCGACTGGTGGCCGCGCTCAACCGGGTGCGCGACGGGGTGACGTTCTGCGCGGTGTGCGGCAACGTCTCCGACGACGAGCGCTGCCGGATCTGCAACGATCCGCGCCGCGACGCCTCCCTGGTGTGCGTCGTCGAAGAACCCAAGGACGTGCAGGCCGTTGAGCGCACCCGCGAGTTCCGTGGCCGGTACCACGTGCTCGGCGGTGCGCTGGATCCGCTGTCCGGGATCGGGCCCGAGCAGTTGCGGATTCGCGAGCTGCTCAACCGGATCGGGGAGCGGGTCGACGGCGTCGACGTGGCCGAGGTGATCATCGCCACCGACCCGAACACCGAGGGCGAAGCCACCGCGACCTACCTGGTGCGGATGCTTCGCGACATCCCGGGGCTGACCGTGAGCCGGATCGCCTCGGGTCTGCCGATGGGCGGTGACCTCGAGTTCGCCGACGAGCTGACCCTGGGACGGGCGCTGGCCGGCCGCCGCGCGATGGCCTGATCCTGGCGGGAAAGACTTAGACGCGGCGTGGGGCGGCCAGCCGTTCCCGGCGCAACTGCTCGACCTCGGGCAGTTCCAGCGGCGCCAGCGGCCCGACCACCTGAGCCAACAGGTGATCGGCGAGTTCCGGGTTGCGCGCCAGGCAGCAGCCATGCAGGTAGGTCGCGACCACGCTGCCCTGCACGGCCCCGTCGTAGCCGTCGCCGAGCCGGTTGCCCGCACCCTTGGTGACCCGCGCCAGCGGCTTGGCGTCCGGGCCCAGAACCGTTCCGCCCCGGTGGTTTTCGAAGCCGGTCAGCGGCTGGGTCAGCCCGTCGACGACCGGGGTGGCGGCCACTTCGCCGATGGTTCGCTCGGCCTGCGGGGAGGTGGTCACATCCAGCAGCCCGACGCCGTCGACCCGCTCACCGGCCGAGGTTTCATACCAGTGTCCGAGCACCTGGATGGCCGCGCAGATCGCCAGCACCGGTGCGCCCCGCCCGGCCGCGCGCTGCAGCCCCGGATGGCGCAGCAGATGCTTGGTGGCCAACCGCTGGGCGTAGTCCTCGGCGCCGCCGAGGGTGTAGAGGTCCAATGAATCCGGCACCGGGTCGGCCAGCGTGATCTCGACGATCTCGGCGTCGATGCCGCGCAGCCGCAGCCGCTGCCGCAGCACCACCGCGTTGCCGCTGTCGCCGTAGGTGCCCATCACGTCGGGCAGCACCAGCCCGATCTGCACGGTCATGACCCGAGCCGCCGGTTCAGTTGCAGGAACGCGGTGTAGTTGGCAACCACCTCGACGTGACCGGGCGGGCAGGACTCGATGGCGGCGACGGTGTCGTGCACCAGGGTGTGCTGCACCCCCGCGTAGCCCAGTCGCACCGCCAGGTCGGTGCCGCGTTCCCCGGCGGCGACCACCGGATGGGTGACGAAGTGTTCGAAGTTCACGTCCCACAGCCAGGACAGGTCCTCGCCGTCGGGAACCTGCCCGTTGACCGAGATGACCACGCTGCCGGCCCCGGTGTCGACCATCGACAGCGCTTCCTGCCACCCGGCCGGGTTCTTGGCCAGCAGGATCCGCACGGTGTGCTGACCGTGCCGCACCGTGCGGTAGCGGCCGGCCACCTCGTCGACGCCGGCCGCGGCTGCCACCGCCTGCGCCGGATCGGCGCCCAGCGCCACCGCGGCCGCCACCGCCTGCGCGGCGTTGCCACGGTTGACCGCACCGGGCAGCGCGAGGGTCATCGGCAGCGCCACACCGTCCGGGCCGTAGAGCGTGTCGTCGTCGAACCACCAGTGCGGGCTGGGGCGTTTGAAGTCGGTCCCGGTGGAGAACCAGTCGGTGCCGTCCCGCACGATCACCTCGCCGCTGCGCGGGCAGCTCACCGAATCACCGGCCCAGCCGCCGCCGGCCGCCACCCACACCACGTTCGGGCAGTCGTAGGCGGCCGAGGTGATCAGGATGTCGTCGCAGTTGGCCACGACCACCGCGCCGTGGTGCCGGGCCAGCCCGGCGCGCAGCGTGCGTTCGATGTGGTTGATCTCGCCGACCCGGTCCAGCTGGTCGCGGGACAGGTTCAGCAGCACGAACACGGCCGGGTCGATCGCGTCGGCGACGTGCGGCACGTGCATCTCGTCGACTTCCAGCGCCGCCAGCGGGGCCTGCCGCGCCCCGGCCAGCGCCGCGATCAGCCCGGCGTCCATGTTGGCGCCCTCGGCGTTGGTGGCGACCTCGCCGACGGTTTGCAGCGCGGCAGCGGCCATCCGCGTGGTGGTCGATTTGCCGTTGGTCCCGGTCACGATCAGGCTGCGTCGCCCCCGGCCGAGCTGGCCCAGGATGGAGCGGTCCAACGTCATCGACACCAGGCCGCCGATCATGGCGCCGGCGCCGCGTCCGGTCACCCGCGAAGCCCAGCGCGCCGCCGCACCGGCGGCCAGCGCAACACGTCCTCGGGCGGTGATCACCCGGGCAGTGTAGTTCGGTGCCGCGGCCTCCGCGCCCCGCGCCGAACCCAGCCGAACGTGACGGCCGACACGGTTCTCCACAGCGGGGTGGTCCACCGGGTTTGTCGGTCGCGCGTGCCATCCTGACGCTATGACGCACAGTTGGGGACGGCCGGCCGGGGAGCCCGGTGCCGGTTGGGTCGTCGTCGACGTCGAGACCTCGGGTTTCAGCCCGCCGCAGGCCCGGGTGATCAGCGTCGCGCTGCTCGCTCTGGACGCCGACGGGCAGGTGGAGCAGTCGGTGGCCAGCCTGCTGAATCCGGGTGTGGACCCGGGGCCCACCCACGTGCACGGGCTGACCGCCGAGATGCTGGAGGACCAGCCCACGTTCGCCGAGATCGCCGGGGACCTGATCGAGGTGCTGCGCGGGCGCACCCTGGTCGCCCACAACGTCGGCTTCGACTATTCGTTCTTGGCCCACGAGGCCGAGTTGGCCGGCGTCGAACTGCCGATCGACACCGCGATGTGCACCGTCGAGTTGGCGCGGCGCCTCGACCTCGGGTTGGACAACCTGCGGCTGGAGACCGTGGCCCGACACTGGGGAGTGGCCCAAACCCGCCCGCATGACGCGTTCGACGACGCGTTGGTGCTGTCCCGGGTTCTGACGCCCGCGCTGGAACGGGCCCGCGACCGCGATACCTGGCTGCCGATCCGGCCGCTGACCCGGCGCCGCTGGCCCAATGGGCGGGTCACCCATGACGAGTTGCGTCCGCTGAAGATGTTGGCCTCACGGATGCCGTGCGCGTACCAGAATCCCGGCCGGTACGTCCACGGCCGGCCGCTGGTGCAGGGCATGCGGGTGGCGCTGTCGGCGGAGTGCACCCGCACCCACGACGAACTCGTCGAGCGGATCCTGCATGCCGGTCTGGCCTATTGCGACACCGTCGACCCGGACACCTCGCTGGTGATCTGCAATGAGCGGCGGCCCGAACACGGCAAGGGTTATCTGGCCAAGGAACTCGGCGTGCCGGTGGTCGCGGACCACGAATTCATCGCCAGCGTGCCGGATGTGGTGGGCGGCATCGGGATCGAGGAGTTCGTCGACCCGACCGTGGCCGGTGAGCAGTTCGCGCTGTTCTGAGCGACCAGCCGCCAAACGCCGATCCGGCGGTCCGTCGGGACCGCCGGATCGAATCGTTCGGGATGTGAAACTAGCTGAGCGCCTTGGCTTTCAGCGTGTCGAACTCGGCCTGGGTGATCGCACCGGCATCCAACAACCCCTTGGCGTCGGCGATCTCCTGCGCCGGTGACCGGCCGGCCGCCTCCCGGATGTAGGCGTCGGTCTCCTGCTTGGCCGACACCGCGGCGGCATGTGCCCGCTCGGCCATCCCGCGCCCGCGCGCGATCAGGTATATCACCGCGGTCAGCCACGGGAACAGGATCAGGAAGATCACCCACACGGCCTTGGCCCAGCCGGAGGTCTGGTGGTCCCGCCAGAACAGGTCGCCCAGGATCTGGAACAGCACCAGCAGGTAGGCGATCCAAGCGAAGATGATCAGGAAGTGCCAAAGGAAGTCCCAGGTAGAGCCCCAGTCCATGACTGCTCCTCGAAGTTGACGGTGACGTAGTGCTCTACGTCGCCGTCAGTTAAGCACGCGCAGCGCGGTTGACCGCGGAGACGACGGCCCGAAGTGACGCAGTCGTGATCGAGGTGGCGATCCCCACGCCCCACACCGTGGTGCCGCCGATCGACGCCTCGACGTAGGCCGCTGCCTGGGCTTCCTCACCGGAGGCCATCGCATGCTCGGAATAGTCCAGCACGTTGATGTCGTAACCGATGGTGCCCAACGCGTCGACGAACGCCGCCAACGGACCGTTGCCGGCGCCGACGATCTCCTGCTCCACGCCATCGACCTTTACGATCGCGCTGACCCGATCGGTGCCGCCGTCGACTTCGGCGGCGTCCACCTTCTGCCGGATCCGCTCCAGCGGCGTGACCGGGGCCAGGTACTCGTCGTAGAACGCATCCCACATCTCCTTGGGCGCGACCTCGCCGCCTTCGCCGTCGGTGATCTGTTGGATCGCGCGGGAGAACTCGATCTGCAGCCGCCGTGGCAGCACCAGCCCGTGGTCGGCCTTCATGATGTAGGCCACCCCACCCTTGCCGGACTGCGAGTTCACCCGGATCACGGCTTCGTAGGTGCGGCCGACGTCCTTGGGGTCGATCGGCAGATACGGCACCTGCCACAGGATGTCGTCGACGTCGGCGTCGACCGCGTCGGCGTCGAACTTCATCTGGTCCAGACCCTTGTTGATGGCGTCCTGGTGGCTGCCGGAGAACGCGGTGTAAACCAGGTCCCCGCCGTACGGGTGCCGTTCGGGTACCGGCAGCTGGTTGCAGTACTCCACGGTGCGCCGGATCTCGTCGATGTTCGAGAAGTCGATCTGCGGATCGATGCCACGGCTGAACAGGTTCAGCCCCAGCGTCACCAGACACACGTTGCCGGTGCGCTCGCCGTTGCCGAACAGGCAGCCCTCGATCCGGTCAGCGCCGGCTTGGAAGCCCAATTCGGCTGCGGCAACACCGGTTCCGCGGTCGTTGTGCGGATGCAGGCTCAAGATGATGGAATCCCGGCGGGCCAGGTTGCGGCTCATCCACTCGATCGAGTCGGCGTACACGTTCGGGGTGGCCATCTCGACGGTGGCCGGCAGGTTGACGATCATCGGGTTGTCGGGCGTGGGCGCGATAACCTCCGACACCGCATCGCACACCTGCTTGGCGTACTCCAGCTCGGTGCCGGTGTAGGACTCCGGGGAGTACTGGAAACGCCACCGGGTGCCCGGATAGCGCTTGGCCTCCTCGACGCACAGCCGGGCGCCGTCGGTGGCGATCTGCTGCACTTCATCGCGCTCGGCCCGGAACACCACCCGGCGCTGCAGGATCGAGGTGGAGTTGTAGAAGTGCACGATCACCCGCGGCGCGCCCTCGCAGGCTTCGAAGGTGCGGGTGATCAGCTCCGGACGGCACTGGGTCAGCACCTGGATGGTGACGTCGTCGGGGATGGCGTTCTGTTCGATGATCTCGCGAACGAAGTCGTAGTCGGTCTGCGAGGCCGACGGGAAACCGACCTCGATCTCCTTGTAGCCCATGCTGACCAGCAGGTCGAACATCCGCCGCTTGCGTTCGGGGCTCATCGGGTCGATCAGGGCCTGGTTGCCGTCGCGCAGGTCCACCGCACCCCACATCGGGGCGCGGTCGATCACGATGTCCGGCCAGGTGCGGTCGAACGGAACGTCGGCCGCGCCGAACGCCGGGCTGCCGCCCGGCACCTCTTCGGCGAAGCTGCGGTAGCGGTGGACCGGCATGCTCGAACCGCGTTGGGTGTTCCAGGACGGCTGACCCGGGTTGGGCGGACCGGACGGCGTGGTGATGGTGCGCACCGACGAAAAGGCGTCGGGAGAGGTGATGTCTGAAGTGCTGCTCATGATGGTGGCTCCGGATGGTCTTGGTGGGATTTTCAGACCGGCGCATCGCGAAAACCCGCGACGGGAAGCCAGTCTGGATCAGACCCCGTCGCGGCCGCCGAGAAGGAGCACCCGCTGCACGGCAAATACTGTACTCCTGGCCTGCGGTTGGACCAAACGAGTTCGCTACCGGCGGCCGGCTGCCCCGCCGACACCGGAACTGCGACGCCAATCCACGTCGAGGCCGGTTGGTGACCGAAGTAGTTGCGGTTTGTGACTCAAGGCAGCAGCGCCGCCGCCGACGACCGGCCAGACTGGCAGCCATGACCAGCAACGAGACCGCGGCAGTGCAGAGCAACGGCTGCGACAACCCGAACTGCAAGTGCGAGAACTGTACCTGCGGCGCCAACTGCAGCTGCGGGAGCGAGTAAGCAGTCAGGACGCGTTAGGCCGAGGATTGCAGTCACCTGGTGACTGCAATCCTCGGCCTTGACGGCTCGGCATCAGCGCGCCCCACCCGTGCGGCCGTTGCCGAACTTCACTTTCGGCGTGCTGCTGCGGGTTTCAGTCCGGGGACCGCTCGGGCCGGTGGAGCGGGTGGTCGGACCGGTGGAGCGGGTGGTCGAGGTCCGCGGCTGGGGCGTGGGCGCGCTGGTCTGCACCTCCGCCTGGCGCACGGGCTTCTCCGCTGCGGCGCTGCCGGTTTCGACGGGCTCGTAGGCCGGGGCGGCGGGGGCGTCGACGACCCGCGGGCGGGCCGGTGCGATCAGCGGCGGCAGATTCACCGGAGCCACCCCGGTGGCGTAGGCCTGCGCCCAACCCAGCACATTGGCGACATAGGCCATCGAATGGTTGTAGCGCAGCACCGCGGTTCTCAGCTGTGCGTCATCGCGCAGGTCCATGCCGCCGCTGCACAGGTAGCCGGCC
Source organism: Mycobacterium sp. NGS45 (assembly GCF_059812645.1). Classification (NCBI taxonomy): domain Bacteria; kingdom Bacillati; phylum Actinomycetota; class Actinomycetes; order Mycobacteriales; family Mycobacteriaceae; genus Mycobacterium; species Mycobacterium sp. NGS45. Next base: position 163,722 of record NZ_JCALDB010000012.1, read on the forward strand.
GCGGCCAGCGCGGCATCGAACAGGTTGTGCGGATCGGCCCGTCCGTCGTCGTCGCCGTCGGCGCCGTGCAGCAGCCAGGTGCTGGGCAGGAACTGCATGGGACCCAACGCGCGGGCGTACTGCGTGCTGCCGCCGAAGTGCCCGGCCACGATGATCTCGTTGCCCGGCAGTGAACCGTCGAGCGTGGGACCGAAGATCGGCCGGACCGGATTGCCGCGCTCGTCGGCGGCCCCGCCGAAGGCGTGCGTGGACTCGACGTACCCGATCCCGGCGAGCAGGTTCCAGCCCACCCCGCAGCCGGCTTGGCGCTGCGCCATCAGGGCGTCCGCGTTCTGATAGGCCGCCAGCGCGATCGCCGGGATGTGCACCGCACCGGGTGCCCGGACCTGCGGCGGTGCCGGCGGCCCGGTCGTGCTGGGTGCCGCGGCAGCCGGATCCGAAGGCGCCGCTGCCGCCCAGGGCAGGTCGGTGAGAGCGGGCAACGGCAGCACCGCGGCCACCGGCCGGATGCGGGTCTCCTGAACCAGACCGACCAGGCCGGGCGCGACGGCGACCACACCTGCCAACGCCATCCGCGCGATCACAGTGAGCCGCGCGGACGCGTCGCGGGCCGCTCGACAGGCACGGAGACGCATACGACCACCGTGGCATCCGGACCGCCGAGGAGCCAATCCCCGACACGCCGGGCCGCCCGCGCACGGTGGCCGGCGCCCCAACCACCCCACCGGACCGGCCGGTGCGAGCGGGACGGACAATGGCGGCATGGCTGGCCTGATGGACCATTTGCGCAACCTGGACCGACGCTGGTGGGTGGCCATCGCGGTGGCCGTGGTCGCGGTCGTCGCTCTGGTGTTGTCCCAGACCTGGTTCCGCGAATACTCCCGGGAGGACTGCCAACCCGTGCGGGAGCTGCTGGACTACAACAAATCCCAATCCGAACGAATCCAGGAGTTCGGCGAGGAAGAGGCCATGCCGATCTGGCTCTACCAGCAGTGGGCCGACGGTCTGGCCGAGCATGCGCAGCGGGTCAACAACCCGGACCTGGCGGCCGAGGCGATCCAGTTGGCGGACCTGGCCGGGCAGTTCACCGCGAAACTGCCGTCGGTGCCGACCGGCGACACCGGCAGCGCACCACCCCCGGTGCTGGCCCAAATGTCGTTGCTCAACGACCAGATCACGGCTTCGCTGCGGACACTCGATTCGGCTTGCCCCGCTTGAGCCGGATTCGCGGCTAAGGTCGCCGTCATGTGCACCAGGGTGGTCTATCTGGGTTCCGGCGAGCGGGTGGTCACCGGCCGCTCGATGGACTGGAAGTACGAACTCAACACCAACCTGTGGGCGCTGCCCCGCGGCATCGCCCGAACCGGGCAGGCCGGACCGGACTCGGTGGAGTGGACCGCCAAGTACGGCAGCGTGGTGGCCACCGGTTACGACATCTGCACCACCGACGGTCTCAACGAGAAGGGTTTGGCGGTCAACCTGCTGTGGCTGGCCGAATCGCAGTATCCGGCGGCCGACGCCGGCGGCGGCAACGCAATCTCGCTGGCGCTGTGGGGCCAGTACGTCCTGGACAACTTCGGCTCGGTCGCCGAGGCGGTGTCCGCGTTGACCGCGACGCCGCTGCGGGTGACCACCGCCGAGGTGCCCGGCCAGCAGCGGATGGCCACGCTGCACCTGGCGATGTCGGACGGGTCCGGCGACAGCGCGATCGTGGAGTACATCGACGGTGTGCAGACCATCCACCACGGCCGCGAATACCAGGTGATGACGAATTCGCCGACCTTCGACAAGCAGTTGGCGATCACCGAGTACTGGCAGCAGATCGGCGGCACCGTGATGCTGCCGGGCACCAACCGCGCCGCCGACCGGTTCGTCCGGGCCGCGTTCTACGTCAACGCGGTGCCCAAGACCGACGATCCGCTGGAAGCCGCCGCGGTGGTGTTCAGCGTGGTGCGCAACGCCTCGGTGCCCTACGGCATCGCCACCGCCGACGAACCCAACATCTCCTCGACCCGGTGGCGCACCGTCATCGACCACAAGGACCTGCGCTACTTCTTCGAATCGGCGCTCTCGCCCAGCACGTTCTGGGTCGAGTTGAGCAAGTTGGACTTCAGCGCGGGCGGACCCACACGCCGGCTGAGCCTCGGTGACGGCGAAAAGACCGTCTATGCAGGCGACACCAGCGCCGAGTTCGAGCCAACGCCGCCGTTCGAGTTTCTCAGCACGCCGTAACGCAGACCACGCCGCCAGTCGCCGAGGGACGAGCACGTCATCGGCTCCCTTATCCTGGTTGGGATCCAATCCCAGCTGAAGGGGCAGACAGTGGCGCTCGTCGTGCAGAAATACGGCGGATCCTCGGTGTCCGACGCCGAACGGATTCGGCGCGTCGCCGAGCGGATCGTCGAGACCAAGAAGGCCGGCCACGACGTCGTCGTGGTGGCCTCCGCCATGGGTGACACCACCGATGACCTGCTTGACCTGGCTCAACAGGTGTGCCCGTCGCCGCCCGCGCGCGAGCTCGACATGCTGCTGACCGCCGGCGAGCGGATCTCCAACGCGCTGCTGGCCATGGCCATCGAATCGCTGGGCGCCAATGCACGGTCGTTCACCGGTTCGCAGGCCGGCGTCATCACCACCGGCACCCACGGCAACGCCAAGATCATGGACGTGACGCCGGGACGACTCCGGTCGGCCCTCGACGAGGGTCAGATCGTGCTGGTCGCCGGGTTCCAGGGCGTGAGTCAGGACACCAAGGACGTCACCACGCTGGGCCGCGGCGGCTCGGACACCACCGCGGTTGCGGTCGCTGCCGCGCTCGGTGCCGACGTGTGCGAGATCTACACCGACGTCGACGGCGTGTACACCGCCGATCCGCGGATCGTGTCGGACGCCCGACGGCTGGAGACCGTCTCCTTCGAGGAGATGCTGGAGATGGCCGCGGCCGGCGCCAAGGTGCTCATGCTGCGCTGCGTGGAATATGCCAAGCGCTACAACCTGCCGATCCATGTCCGGTCGTCGTACTCGGACAAACCCGGCACCCTCGTCAAAGGATCGATGGAGGACATCCCCATGGAAGACGCCATCCTCACCGGTGTGGCCCACGACCGCAGCGAGGCGAAGGTGACGGTGACCGGCGTGCCCGACGTGCCCGGCTACGCCGCCAAGGTGTTCCGCGCCGTCGCCGACGCCGACGTGAACATCGACATGGTGCTGCAGAACATCTCGAAGGTGGAAGACGGCAAGACCGACATCACCTTCACCTGCTCGCGGGAGAGCGCGCCGGGTGCGGTGGCCAAGCTCACCTCGCTGCAGGATGAGATCGGCTTCACCCGGGTGCTCTACGACGACCTGATCGGCAAGGTCTCGCTGATCGGTGCCGGTATGCGCAGCCACCCCGGCGTCACCGCCACCTTCTGTGAGGCGCTGGCCGAGGCGGGCATCAACATCGACCTGATCTCCACCTCGGAGATCCGGATCTCGGTGCTGATCAAGGACACGGAATTGGACAAGGCCGTCGCCGCGTTGCATCAGGCATTCGACCTCGGCGGCGGCGAGGAAGCCGTGGTCTACGGCGGCACCGGACGCTGATCGGCGCGCCGGCCGACCAGCGCCGAGCACGGCACCAAAGAGCACGACACCAGGGCGCACGAAACCAGCAGAGCACGAAACCAAAGAGCGAGACACGACGGGAACGGCAATGGTCAACATCGCAGTAGTGGGAGCCACCGGTCAGGTCGGCCAGGTGATGCGCACGCTGCTCGAGCAGCGCGACTTCCCGGCCAACAACGTCCGGTTCTTCGCCTCGGAGCGCTCGGCGGGCAAGAAGCTGAGCTTCAAGGGCCAGGAGATCGAGGTCGAGGATGCCGCCACCGCTGACCCGGCGGGCATCGACATCGCGCTGTTCTCGGCCGGGGCCACCATGTCCAAGGTGCAGGCCCCGCGGTTCGCCGCAGCCGGAGCGGTCGTGGTGGACAACTCCTCGGCCTGGCGCAAGGACCCCGACGTTCCGCTGGTGGTCAGCGAGGTCAACTTCGACCGGGATGTGGCCGGTCGGATCCGTTCGCTGCCCAAGGGCATCATCGCCAACCCGAACTGCACCACGATGGCCGCCATGCCGGTGCTCAAACCGCTGCACGACGAAGCCGGGCTGACCCGGCTGATCGTGTCGAGTTATCAGGCGGTCTCCGGCAGCGGATTGGCCGGTGTCGAGGAACTGGCCGCTCAGGCCCGCGCCGTGATCGACAGCGCCGAAGGCCTGGTGCACGACGGTGCGGCAGTGGACTTCCCGGCGCCGAACAAGTACGTCGCGCCGATCGCGTTCAACGTGGTGCCGTTGGCCGGCGCGCTGGTCGACGACGACTCCGGGGAGACCGACGAGGACCAGAAGCTGCGCAACGAGAGCCGCAAGATCCTGGGCATCCCGGAACTGGCGGTGTCCGGCACCTGCGTGCGGGTGCCGGTGTTCACCGGGCACTCGCTGTCGATCAACGCCGAGTTCGCCCAACCGATCTCGGCCGCGCGCGCCAGTGAGATCCTGGCCGGCGCCCCCGGGGTGAAGTTGGTGGACGTGCCGACGCCGTTGGCTGCCGCCGGTGCCGACGATTCCCTGGTGGGCCGGATCCGCCAGGATCCGGGCGTGCCGGACGGTCGCGGTCTGGCCCTGTTCGTCTCGGGTGACAACCTGCGAAAGGGCGCTGCGCTCAACACCATTCAGATTGCCGAATTGCTCGCCGCTGCGCTGTAGTCCGGTGCGCCGACGTCGACGTCCGGGTCGCCGGGTGTGGCACGCGGTGCCGTTGGGCCTCGCGGTGCTGTTGGGCTGCGCGCTGGCCGCGCCGGTGTCGGCCAGTCCGGAGAACGGGCTGCCGCCGCTGGCCCCCGGTCAGGTGGTCCGGATCGGCGCGGTGGCCGGAACCGGAACGGACACCGCCGATTACGGTATCGGGGCCACCGACCTGTGCGAGTTCTTGGAATTCCCCACCGAACTGCTGCAGGTGTGCGGTGACAGCTTCGCCGGTCCCGGTGTGGGTTTCGGCGGCTGGTATTCGCCGGTCGCGCTGCACGTCGACCGCAGCTCGCTGAACTCGCCGGGCGGGGTGCGCTACACCGGCGTCACCGGCGCGTTCGAACCGTTGCTCGCCGACCCCGGACCGGCCGGCACCTCGCAGCTGCCGGCCGGCATCGTGGAGATCAACCGGGAGAACTACCTGATGATCACCACCACCAAGAGCTTGCTGCCGCAGAACTCGCGGTTGGTCAAAGCCGAAGTGGCGCAAGCAGGTTGGCCGACTGTTGCCGGTTCGGTGCGGGACGCCGACTACCTGGACGGCAAGCAAACCCAGATCAGCGGTTACTACGACCCGATCCCGACGTCGGACTCGGTGACCGGTTGGGTCTACATCGTGGCCAATGACTTCGACCGCAGTGCACCGGTTTCGCTGTACCGGGTGCCGCCGGCGAAGTTCACCGACCGTGCGGCCTGGCAAGGTTGGTCGGAGTCCGGCGGCTGGGCCGGACCGGCGGCTCCGCTGTGGCCGGACCGGGTGGGGGAGATGAGTATTCGGCAGATCGAAGGCAAGACCGTGCTGTCCTACTTCAACGCCAGCACCGGCAACATGGAGATCCGGGTCGCCGACGACCCGACCAAACTGGGCGGCGCCCCGGTGACCACCGTGGTGCGGGCCGGGGATTGGCCCGAGCAGGTCGACGCGCTGCCCGACCCCGACGACAACACGCTGGCCCAACCGTACGGCGGTTACATCGCACCCGGCTCCACCCTGGACGAGGTACGGGTGTTCGTCAGCCAGTGGAACACCGTGACCCGGGACCGGGCGCCCTACCGGGTCCTGCAGTACGCCGTCAACCCGCTGAAGCCATGGTGAGGCGTGCCGGTCAGCAGGTCCCGGTCATCGCGCTGACCGGCTACCTCGGCGCCGGCAAGACCAGCCTGCTCAACCACGTGCTGCGCACCTCGGGGTCGCGGATCGGGGTGGTGATCAACGACTTCGGTGAACTCAATGTGGATGCCGGCTTGATCACCGGCCAGATCGATGAACCGGCCTCGATCGCCGGCGGCTGCATCTGCTGTCTGCCCACCGACGGTGCACTCGATGAGGCGTTGGCCAAGCTGGCCGACCCCAAGCTGCGGCTGGACGCGATAATCGTGGAGGCCAGCGGGCTGGCCGAGCCGGTTGCGTTGGCCCGCATGATCGGATTCTCCGGGATACCCGGGGTGCGCCCGGGCGGCGTGGTCGACGTGATCGACGCGGCCACCCACTTCGACACCGTCGACCGCGACGGCATCCCGCCGGCCCGCTACGCGGCGGCTTCGCTGATCGTGGTCAACAAACTCGACCAGCTCGCCGACGCCGACCGCGAGGCCACCCTGGCCCGCATCGAGGCCCGGGTGCGCGATGCCAACCCGCGCGCCCACCTGGTGGGCGCAGTCGGTGGCCGGATCGACCCGGCCCTGCTCTACGACGTCGCCGACGTCGCCGAGGAGACCGGGCAGTTGTCCTTCCGGGAACTGTTCGCCCAGGCCGAAGCCGACGAGCACGCCGCGCATCCGCACACGCACGCCGATTCGGTGACCGTCACCAGTTCCGGCCCGGCGCGGCCGGGCGCGCTACTCGATCTGCTCGAGCAGCCACCCGCCGGGGTGTACCGGATCAAGGGCACGGTGTGCATCCGGCACACCTCGGGGGTGCGCAGCCACGTCGTGCACGTGGTCGGCACCTCGGTGCACATCACGCCGGTGCGCCGGGGCGGGACCGACAATGCGCTGGTGGCGATCGGTACCCGGTTGGACACCGACGCGGTGCGCACCGCGCTGACGAACGCCCTGGCCGCCGACCCGGAACCGGCGACCGCGGCCGACCTGCGCCGCTGGCACCGCTTCACAGCCAATTCCTAACGGCGGCTCACCTGCCATATTGGCGCCGACGTGGATGATGGCGACATGAGTGAAACACCTGAGCAGCCCGACACCGCCGACGCCACGGCGCCCATCGGGTCCGCGGCTCCCGAGGCCGCACCGGCCGCGGCCCGGCCGATCGTGGTCGAGAACAAACCCAACCGGCTCTACCAGGTCGCGGCCTGGGTGGCGATCGTGGCCGGCACGCTGTTCATCGTCGGAGTGGTCTTCTGCACCGGATTCATGCTGGGCAGCCACAGCGGCGACGGGCACCACCGCCACCACCACGATCGGGACAGCTCGAAGTTCGAGCGGGGCGGACCGATGATGCACCCGGGCGGACCCTTCCGGCGCGGAGATGACTCCCGAGACGACGACTCCAGGGACGATTCCAGGACGCAGCGGCCCACCGAACCGAACCGGGGCGCCGAGAGCCCGTCGCCCTCGCCTACCTCACCGGCCACCCCGCCCGCGCGGCCCTGAGCAGTTCGAACACCGCTCGCGGATCCTGAACACGTGCCGCGAGCCGGGTTCGGCGGCTGGCATGATCGGAACCGGTTCGCAGCTGGCAGCGAACAGCGCACCGAGGACATTCGCAACGGCTCCGAGGCAGTGCGGCCGGGGAGTCCGGGCGGGAGGAGGATTCGTCGATGAAAGCCGTCGTCCACCTGACCGGCGCGGCGGTGTTGGCCGCCGCCGGGCTGCTGACCGGCGCGGCCCCGGCATCGGCCAAGCCGTCGGATCCGGGAGTGGTGAACTACGCCGTGCTGGCCAAGGGTTCGGTGGCCAACGTGGTGGGCGCACCCATCACGGCCGAAACCAGGTTCGGCTTCCCGTTCCAGGGCTATTCGGTGGACGTCCCGGTGTGCAACAACTGGGCCGACATCGGACTACCCGAGGTGTTCAACGACCCGGACCTGGCGTCGTTCAACGGCGCCGCGGCCCAGACCTCCCCGACCGATGACACCCACCTGGTCAAGCAGGCGGTCGGGGTGTTCGCCAGCACCGACGCCGCCAACCGCGCCTACCACCGCGTGGTGGACCGCACGGCCGGTTGCGCCGGTCAGACCGCGACCATGCGTCTGGACGACGGCAGCGTCGAGGTGTGGTCGTTCAGCGGCGGCGCACCCGGGCCGGCCGACGCGTCCTGGGTCAAACAGGAGGCCGGCACCGATCGGCGCTGCTTCACCCAGACCCGGCTGCGCGAGAACGCGCTGCTGCAAGCCAAGGTGTGCCAGTTCGGCAACGGTGGCCCGGCGGTCAACGTGCTGGCCGGGGCGATGCAGAACATCCTGGGGCAGTAGCCGCACGACAGAGCGACGAAAAACGGGTATCGCCTCCTGGTGTCACACGACGAGAATTTGTCGGTCCGGTGGTCGAAGATGGAACCAGCCACTCGACGAATGACCGGGACAGCAGGTCCGAGGAGCGAGGCAATCAACTCATGACGTCCGCCGTCACAGCACCGCCGGTACCGGCCGCGCCGGCGGACGTCGAGGTCAGGGAACTCACCGGCTCCGCCGACGCCGCCCAACAGATCTGCGCGCGCGCCCTGCGCGACACCCCGCTGGGCCGGGTCGGCATCGAGATCGAAGCGCACTGCATCGACCTCGACGACCTGATGAGTCGACCCGGTTGGTCGCGCATCCAGCAGGTCGTCGCGGGGCTTCCGGCGCTTCCCGGGGGCAGCCGGGTCACCGTCGAACCCGGCGGCGCGGTGGAACTGTCCGGACCGCCGCTGCCCGGTGCGTGCGCCGCCATCGCGGCCATGCGCACCGACCGCGCGGTGCTGACCCAGGCTTTCAACGCGGCCGGCCTGGGCTTGCTGCTCACCGGTACCGATCCGCTGCGCAGCGCACAGCGGGTCAACCCGGGCGCGCGCTACCGGGCGATGGAGCAGTTCTTCGCCGCCACCGGCACCGCCGCGGCCGGCGCGGCCATGATGACCGGCACCGCGTCGGTGCAGCTGAACCTGGAAGCCGGCCCGGCCGACGGCTGGTCCGCCCGGGTCCGGCTGGCGCACGCGTTGGGTCCCATCATGGTGGCCATCGCGGCCAACTCGCCGCTGCTGGACGGCCGGTTCACCGGGTGGAAATCCAGCCGACAGCAGGTGTGGGGACAGCTCGACACCGCGCGCTGCGGGCCGGTGTTGGGGGTCGGCTACGAGGACCCGGCCACCGACTGGGCGCGGTATGCACTCAAGGCGCCGGTCATGCTGGTGCACGAGCCGACCGCCGTCGCGGTGCCGGAGCGGGTGCCGTTCGCCGACTGGGCCGACGGCCGGGTGTTGCTCGGTGACCGGCGGCCCACCACCGCCGACCTGGACTACCACCTGACCACCTTGTTCCCGCCGGTCCGTCCGCGTGGCTGGCTGGAGATCCGCTACCTCGACGCCGTTCCGGAACAGCTTTGGCCGGCCGTCGTGTTCACCCTGACTCAACTGCTCGACGACGCCGACGCCGCCGCCCAGGCCGGCGTCGCGGTGGCCGAGGTGGCCACCGCGTGGGACACCGCGGCCCGGATCGGCCTGGCCGATCCGCACCTGCAGCACGCCGCCCGGCACTGCGTCGGAGTAGCGGCCGCCGCGGCCCCGCCGGAGTTGACCGACTCGATGCAACTGCTGTCCGAGTTGGTGGACCGCGGCCGGTGCCCGGCCGATGACTTCGCCGACGCCGTGGTCCGCACCGGCCCGGCCGCGGCGCTGCGCAGTGCGCTCGGAGCGTCTCGATGAGCGCGGCAGCCACCCTCGCCGAGGAGTTGGCCCGGGCCCGGGACCGCACCCTGGCCCTAGTCGAGTTCGACGAGCACGAACTGCGTCGGCAGTACCACCCGCTGATGAGCCCGCTGGTGTGGGATTTGGCGCATATCGGTCAGCAGGAAGAGCTCTGGCTGTTGCGCGGCGGCGACCCGAACCGGCCCGGGCTGCTCGACCCGGCGGTGGAAGGCCTCTACGACGCGTTCGTGCATCCGCGGGCCGGCCGCGGCGAGCTGCCGCTGCTGTCCCCGGCGCAGTCCCGCGACTACCTGAACACGGTGCGCGCCAAGGTGTTCGACCGCTTGGCCGGCCTGGCAGACGATGATCCGGGGTTCGACTACGGGCTGGTGATCAGCCATGAGAACCAGCACGTCGAGACCATGCTGCAGGCCTTGAACCTGCGCGGCGGACCGCCGCTGCTCGACGCCGGCGCGCCCACCCCGCCGGGGCGGCCGGGATTGGCCGGGACCTCGGTACTGGTCGCCGGCGGGCCCTTCGTGCTGGGCGTGGACGCCGACACCGAACCGTATGCCCTCGACAACGAACGTCCTGCCCACGTGGTGGACGTGCCGGGGTTCCGGATCGGCCGGGTGCCGGTCACCAACGCCGAATGGCAGCAGTTCATCGACGACGGTGGGTATCGGCATGCGCGGTGGTGGTCGCAGCCGGGCTGGGCGCATCGGTGCGCCGCGGGACTGCAGGCACCGCAGTTCTGGAACCCGGACGGCAGCCTTACTCGATTCGGCCGGACCGAACCCATCCCGCCGGCGCGGCCGGTGCAGCACGTGACCTACTACGAGGCCGAGGCGTACGCGGCCTGGGCCGGGGCGCGGCTGCCGACCGAGATCGAGTGGGAGAAGGCCTGCGCGTGGGATCCGCGCACCGAAACCCGGCGTCGCTATCCGTGGGGCTCGGATCCCCCGGATGCCAAGCGGGCCAACCTGTCCGGGGTAGCGCGCGGGCCGGCTGAGGTGGGCAGCTATCCCGAGGGCGCCTCGGCCTACGGGGCCGAGCAGATGCTGGGCGATGTTTGGGAGTGGACCGCATCGCCGCTGCGGCCGTGGCCCGGATTCACCCCGATGATCTACCAGCGCTACAGCACACCGTTTTTCGAGCCGGCGCCCAGCGGCGAGTACCGGGTGCTGCGCGGCGGTTCGTGGGCGGTGAGCGCCGACATCCTGCGGCCCAGTTTCCGCAACTGGGATCACCCGATCCGGCGACAGATCTTCGCCGGCCTGCGGTTGGCCTGGGACGTCTGATGTGCCGACATCTCGGCTGGCTGGGCGCGCCGGTCCCGGTGAGCACTCTGGTGCTCGACCCACCGCACAGTCTGCTGGTGCAGTCCTACGCACCGCGCCGACAGCGGCACGGCCTGCTCAACGCCGACGGCTGGGGCGTGGGGTTCTTCGCCGACCGCGATGGCTCGCACGCCGACCGCGACGGTCCGCAACCCGGCCGGCCGGCGCCGCCGCGGCGTTGGCGCAGCGCGGCCCCGCTGTGGGGGGACGCGTCGTTCGCGTCGGTGGCCCCGGTGTTGGTCAGCGGCTGTGTGGTGGCCGCGGTCCGGTCGGCCACCGTCGGCATGCCGATCGAGACCACGGCGGCGGCGCCGTTCACCGATGGGCAGTGGCTGCTGTCGCACAACGGCGTGGTGGACCGTGCGGTGCTGCCGGTCAGCGCGGCCGCCGAATCGACCGTGGACAGCGCGCTACTGGCCGCGCTGATCTTCGACCGGGGGATGGACGCACTGGCCGAAACCCTCGCCTGGGTGGCCGAGCGGGACCCAGCCGCACGACTGAACATCCTGGCCGGCAACGGATCCCGGCTGCTGGCCAGCACCTGGGGTGACACCCTGGCGATCCTGCGCCGGCCCGACGGGGTGGTGTTGGCCAGCGAACCCTACGACGATCATCCGGACTGGACCGACGTGCCCGACCGGCACCTGGTCGACGTCGACGCCGACGGTGTGCGGATCACCGACCTGCGAGGAGATCCATGAGCCTGGTGTTGACCAACCATCTGCCGGCCGATCATGCGCGTCGCGAACTGTGCAACGACGTCCGCGACGGTCTGACCCGGACACCGAAGTCGTTGCCGCCGAAATGGTTCTACGACGCCGCCGGCAGCGAGTTGTTCGACCGGATCACCCAACTCCCGGAGTACTACCCGACCCGGGCCGAGGCGGCCATCCTGGGCCGGCGGGCCGACGAGATCGCCGAAGCCAGCGGCGCCGACACCCTGATCGAACTCGGGAGCGGCACGTCGGCCAAGACCCGGATGCTGTTGGACGCGCTGGCGCGCAGCGGTGCACTCGAGCGTTTCGTTCCGTTCGACGTCGACGCCAGCGTGCTGCGCAGTGCGGGGCAGGCCGTGCAGCAGGAATATCCGGGGCTGCAGGTCGACGCCGTGTGCGGCGACTTCGAACGCCACCTCGCCGAAATCCCGCGCGGTGGACGCCGATTGGTGGCCTTTCTGGGGTCGACGATCGGCAATCTGACGCCGGGTCCGCGGACGTCCTTCCTGGCGGCGCTGGCAGAGACCCTGGCGCCCGGCGACGGCCTGTTGCTGGGCACCGATCTGGTCAAGGATCCGGTTCGGCTGGTGCGTGCCTACGACGACGCAGCCGGGGTGACCGCCGAGTTCAACCGCAATGTGCTCAGGGTGATCAACCGGGAACTGGGCGCGGACTTCGTCGTCGAGGATTTCGAGCATGTCGCCCGGTGGAACAGCGTAGAACGGCGCATCGAGATGTGGTTGCGGGCACGCGGTCCCCAGCGCGTCGCGATCGACGATCTGGACATGGAAGTGCGCTTCGCCGACGGCGAGGAACTGCTCACCGAAGTGTCCTGCAAGTTCACGCCGACCCAGGTGGCCGACGAACTGGCCGCGGCCGGGTTGACCCGCACCCGGTGGTGGACCGACCCGGACGGAGACTTCGGCCTGACCCTGGCGGTCAAGTGAGCGCCGAGCTGGCTCAGGCGTGGCGCACCGCGCGTCCGGAACCGGTTGTGCTGCACCTTGATTCGGCGGCCTGCTCGCGGTCGAGCCGCGCCGTGCTGGACGCGTGCGCCGCGCACGCCCGGCACGAAGCCGAGGCGGGCGGCTACGTCGCGGCACAAGCCGCCGAACCGGTGCTGGCGGCCGGACGCACCGCTATCGGGGCGCTGACCGGGATGACCGCAGCCGACGTGGTGTACACCACGGGCGCCCAGCACGGTTTGGACCTGCTGCTGGGCAGTTGGCCGGACCCACGCACCGCGGTGTGTCTGCCCGGCGAATTCGGGCCCAACCTGGCCGTCATGGCAGCACACGGCTTCCAGGTCAGCGCGTTGCCGGTCGACCAACACGGCCGGCTGCGGGTGGCCGCAGCCGCCGATGCGCTGCGCGCCCAGCGACCCGCGATGGTGCACCTGACCGGTCTGGGCAGCCACTGCGGTGTGGTGCAACCGATCGCCGAGATGGCCGCGCTGTGCCGAGATCTCGAGATCCCATTGGTGCTCGACGCCGCCCAGGCCCTGGGCCAGCTGGACTGCGCGGTCGGGGCCGACGCGGTCTACTCCACCTCGCGCAAGTGGTTGGCCGGGCCACGCGGGGTCGGGTTCCTGGCGGTGCGCCCCGAGCTGGCCGAGCGGCTGAACCGCCGGGTGCCGCCGCCGAACTGGCCGCTGCCGATGACCACCCTGCAGAGTTTCGCCTGGGCTGAAGCGAACATCGCTGCGCGAGTGGGATTTTCGGTGGCACTGGGCGAGCACCTGGCGGCCGGCCCGGCGCGGGTGCGCGCCGGCCTGGCCGCGGTCGGGCGGGCCACCCGCGCGGTGCTGGCCGAGGTGGCCGGCTGGCAGGTGGTAGAGGACCGCGACGAGCCCAGCGCGATCACCACGCTGCGCCCGCCGCCGGGTGCCGATCTCGCCCGGGTGCACCGGGAACTGCTGGCCGAACATGCCATCTTGACCACGTTCGCCGAGGTCGCCCGGGCGCCGTTCGCGCTGACCGCCCCGGTGCTGCGAATCTCACCGCACCTCGACGTCGATACCGCCGACCTCGGGCTGTTGGCCGATGCGCTCACCGTGCTCGGCGAGCCGGACTGAAAGTCAGCCCGGTTTGTGCGCACTGAGCAGGAAGGCCGGAAACTTCACCCGGCCCTGTTCGTCCAACTCGTGGTCGACAGTCGGCGCTCCGGGGATCTCCACCCGGTTGGCGTGGATGTGGGCCGGCCGGATTTCGTCGATCTCCCAATACTTTCCAACTGCGGCCCGCAACTCGTCCTCGTCGACCTGGTTGGGCTTGATCTCCAGTTCGGCCGGAAACGCCCCGCTGGCGAACACCAGAATGTAGTAGCGCGCACCCGGGGCTGCCGCGCGGTACACCGACTGCTGGTAGCCGTCCCGGGCGGTTACCGGCAGCGAATGAAACAGGGTGCTGTCGATGATGGTGTCGAAGGTGCCGTCGAAGCCGGTGAAGGTGGTGATGTCGTCCTGCACGATGGTGACGTTGGTCAGCCCGCGGTCGTCGGCGGCCTGACGGGCCGCGGCCACCGCGGTAGGGCTCAGTTCGATGCCGACCACGTCGTAGCCGGCAGCGCCGAGCGCCAACGCGAGTTCGGCGTGCCCGCAGCCGGCGTCGAGCACCGCACCGGACACCTTTCCGTCGGCGATCAGCCGGGCCAGTTCGGGTTGTGGCTCACCGATGTTCCACGGCGGCGGGCCCGCGAATTGAGCCTGCTCGCGGTAGGCCTCGTCCCAGTTCATCACGTCATCGGCAGCGTCCATGGCAACCACGGTACTGGTCCTGGCAACCGCCGACGGTCGGTCAGCTCTGGGTGCGCGGACCGTCCCAGGTGTGCACCGGCTGATTGGAATGCATGAGTTCGCAGTACAGCCGCAGCATCTCGGCCAGCGCCTGCGGTCGGGGCAGCCCGCGCTCCTGCAGGGCCTGCACGGTCTGCACCTGCCAGGCTGCGCCGGTGCGGCCGGTCTTGGCCCGGCCCTCGATCACACCGAGGAACCGATCCCGCACGTCGGCGGCCACCCGCCAGCGTCGCAGCCCCTCATCGGCCAGCGGCAGCAGCTCCCGCAGCACCAACTCATCGGGCGTCACCTGTCCGAGGCCGGGCCAATACAGTTGGGCATCCATCCCCCAGCGGGCACCGGCGTAGAAGTTCGACTCGGCGGCCGGGAAGCTCATCTTGGTCCAGACCGGCCGGTCCTCTTCGGACAGCGTGCGCAGCAGACCGTAGTAGAAGGCCGAGTTGGCCAGCATGTCGAGCACCGTGGGCCCAGCCGGCAGCACCCGGTTCTCCACCCGCAGATGCGGCCGCCCGGCGACGACGTCGTACACCGGGCGGTTCCACCGGTACACCGTGCCGTTGTGCAGGCGCAGCTCGGACAGCTGCGGGGTGCGGCCGGCGGCCAACTCGGCCGCCGGGTCTTCCTCGGACAGTTCGGGCAGCAGTGACGGGAAGTAACGCACATTCTCTTCGAACAAATCGAAGATCGAGGTGATCCAGCGTTCGCCGAACCAGACCCGCGGCCGCACCCCCTGGGTCTTGAGTTCGTCGGGCCGGGTGTCGGTGGACTGCGAGAACAACTCGATGCGGGTTTCGGCCCACAGGTGGTGCCCGAAGAAGAACGGTGAGTTGGCCCCCACCGCCAACTGCGGACCGGCCAGCACCTGGGCGGCATTCCAATTGTTGGCGAAGTCGCCCGGAGCCACCTGCAGATGCAATTGCATACTGGTGCAAGCAGATTCGGGGGCGATGGTCTCGGTCATCAGGGTCAGCCGCTCGGGGCCGTCGATGTCGATCAGGATATCCTCGCCGCGGGCCGTGAAGATCGACTCGTTGAGCGCGCGATACCGGGCCGATTCGCTCATCCAGTCGTGCGCCAAGTGGGTGGGCCGCAGCGTCGGCAGAATGCCGATCATCACGATGTGCTTCCCGCTGCGGGTGGCCTTGGTTTCAGCGGCGTTCAGGCTGGCCCGCACCTCATTTTCCAGGTCCAGCGCCGAGCGTCCCGGCAACGGCCGCGGCGGAACGTTGAATTCGATGTTGTAGGCGCCCAATTCGGTTTGATAGGCCGGATCGGCGATCGAGGCCAAGACCTCGGTGTTGGACATCGCCGGTTGGTAGTCCTCGTCGACCAGGTTGCACTCGATCTCCATACCGGTCAGCGGCCGGTCGAACTCGAAGCTGGACTGCGCCAGCATCGTTTCGAAAACGTCCAGGCACAACAACACCTTGCGTCGGTATTCCTGCCGGTGCGCGCGGTTGTAACTGGCCTGCCGGACTTCATCGCCCACACCGCGATGCTAATCGGCGGTCAGGTTCGGCGGCGGGCGATGAGCACTTGCGGTATCCGGCAACCGCGCCGCAGCTCGAGTTCGATCGCCGGGTCGGCGTGCTGCGCCAGCGATCGCAACGCCGACGGACTGTAGCTGCGCAGCGAGCTGATCAGCCCGTCGTGCACGAACGGCAGCCAGGGGACCAGCGGCGCCATGCTGGCCAGCCGCAGCAGGTGCAGCGGGGCCGGCGGCCGCGGCAGGTCGATGATCAGCAGCTGCCGACCGACCCGGGTGCCCTCGGCCAACGCCGCCGCGGCGGCCGCCGGTGGCAGGTGGTGAAACGACATGGCGAACAACACCAGATCGAAGCTGCCGTCGTCGGCGTCGATCGCGGTGGCATCCATCCGGCGCACCGTGGCCCGTGGGTGTCGGCCCAGGTCGCCGTCGGCCATCGCGGCCACCGACGTCGGCTCCAGATCCGTGACCGTGAGCCGGGCGGTCGGATGCTCGTCGAGCAGGATGGCCGAGACGGCGCCGTGCCCGGCGCCGAGTTCCAGGATGGTCGGGTCGGGCACCTCGGCGAGCAGTTCCAGGGCCAGGTGGGCGAACCGGCGGTGGTGGCCGAACAGCCGGCCGGTGAGCTCGAGCGCGTCGATTACCTGGCGTTTGCGTTGATCATCGTCGTCGCGGTCGAGGTACTCGAGCCGGTCGGTGCGCAGCAGCCGATCCAGACACGATGCGTCGAACCCGCCGCGCGGCATTCGGTCAATGTCGAAGGTTCTGGTGCTCACGTGGTCCATCATGGACGACGAGCCAAAACCCGCAGATCACCGACCAGGCCGCCGAGGAGACCCGTTGGCTGACTTCGTTGCCGCCATCGACCAGGGCACCACCAGTACCCGCGCGATGATCTTCGATCATGCCGGCCGCGAGGTGGGCCGGCACCAACTCGAGCACGAGCAGATCCTGCCGCAGGCCGGCTGGGTGGAGCACAACCCGGTGGAGATCGCCGACCGCACCAGCTCGGTGCTGGCCAGCGCATTGAACAACACCCGCCTGCAAGCCCGGGACCTGGCCGCGCTGGGCATCACCAATCAGCGCGAGACCGCAATGGTGTGGGATCGCCGCACCGGACGGCCGTACTACAACGCGATCGTGTGGCAGGACACCCGCACCGATCGGATAGCGTCCGCGCTGGACCGCGACGGTCGCGGTGATGTGATCCGGCGCAAGGCCGGGTTGCCGCCGGCCACCTACTTCTCCGCCGGCAAGGTGCAGTGGATTCTGGACCACGTCGACGGGGTGCGGGCGGCCGCCGAGTGCGGCGACGCGCTGTTCGGTACCTCGGACGCCTGGGTGGTGTGGAACCTGACCGGCGGACCGGACGGCGGTGTGCACGTCACCGACGTCAGCAATGCCAGCCGCACCATGCTGATGGACCTCGAGACCCTGGACTGGGACGATGAACTGTTGTCGTTCTTCACGATTCCGCGCCAGATGCTGCCCAGGATCGCGCCGTCGTCGGCGCCGGAGCCGTACGGCCTGACCCGAGGGTCCGGGCCGCTGGCCGCCCAGATTCCGATCACCGGGATCCTCGGCGATCAGCAGGCCGCCATGGTCGGCCAGGTGTGCCTGTCGGCGGGGGAGGCCAAGAACACCTACGGAACCGGAAACTTCCTGCTGCTCAACACCGGTGAGAAGATCGTGCGTTCGCGCAACGGATTGCTCACCACGGTTTGCTATCAGTTCGCCGACGCCAAACCGGTGTACGCACTGGAGGGTTCGATCGCGGTGACCGGATCGGCGATCCAGTGGCTGCGCGATCAACTCGGGATCATCAGCGGCGCAGCGCAAAGCGAGGCGCTGGCCCGGCAGGTCCCGGACAACGGCGGGGTGTACTTCGTGCCCGCGTTCTCCGGATTGTTTGCGCCGTACTGGCGTTCGGATGCCCGCGGCGCAATCGTCGGGCTGTCCCGGTTCAACACCAACGCGCACTTGGCGCGGGCCGCGCTGGAAGCGATCTGCTATCAGAGCCGCGACGTCGCCGACGCGATGGAAGCCGACTCCGGTGTGCATCTCGAGGTGCTCAAGGTCGACGGCGGCGTGACGGCCAACGACCTGTGCATGCAGATCCAGGCCGATGTGCTCGGCGTCGACGTGGTGCGACCCGTGGTGGCCGAGACGACGGCGCTGGGCGCGGCCTATGCCGCCGGGTTGGCGGTCGGGTTCTGGAACGACCCGCAGGAACTGCGGGCCAACTGGCAGGAAGACCGGCGCTGGTCGCCGTCCTGGACCGCCGAGCAGCGCGCTGCCGGCTATGCCGGATGGCGAAAAGCCGTGCAGCGCACCCTGGATTGGGTCGACGTGTGAGCGGTGCGGTTATCGCGACGGTGGGGTGTGCGCGATGACCGCACCGCAGGCAATCAGTCCTCGCTGAGGATCTGGTAGACCTCACGCCGGGCGCGGTTGAGGATCTCGACGATCCGCTGCTGCTGGTCGACGCTGGCGGCGTGCGCGGATTGCGTTACCGCGCTGAACAATTGGCCGATAGCGGCCTGCAGGTTCAGATGGCCCGGGTCGGCATCCTCGGCGATGGCGTCCCACGGTGGGGTCTCGACCTGCTCGGCTGCCGCGCGACCGTCCTCGGTGAGCTCGAAGAGCTTGCGGTTGCCGTCGGCTGCGCTGGCCACGATCAGGCCTTCGTCCTCGAGCAGTTGCAGCGTCGGGTACACCGAACCGGGACTCGGTTTCCACAGTTGCCGGCTGCGCGAGTCGATCTCCTGGATCATCTCGTAGCCGTGCATGGGGCGTTCGGTCAGCAGCACCAGGATGGCCGCGCGGAC
>NZ_JCALDB010000013.1:0-130152 GCF_059812645.1 Mycobacterium sp. NGS45
CTTGCGCACCTTCTGGACCGACTGGACCGATCGCCAACTACCCGACGGCACCATCATCTGGACCACCCCCACCGGCCACCAATACCGAACAATTCCGGGCTGCCGTCTGCCGCTGCCGGACTTCGACACCACCACCCCGGCGCCGACCAACTACCAGGCTCCGCCGACCACCCCCAGCCACGGCGACCGCGGCCTCAGGATGCCCACGCGTCGACGCACCCGCGCCGCCGAAGCCGCCCAACGCCGCAAAACCGAACGCGCCCACAACAACGCCACCCGCAAGAAACGCCAATCACCACCAGCGCCACCGGCACCGCCGCCACCACCGGACTTCACACCCACCAACCCCGAAGACCCACCCTTCTAACCACCCCCAAGGAGGTATCCGAATGGATGCAACGCAGTTCTTGGGCGAGGCTGACACGACCCAACTCGGTGCAGGAAGCGGACGCGGCGTCGCTTTCCTTGCCTTCGGAACAGCGTCAGCTGGCGGGCGCCGCGCTGCGGTCCGGTTCGACAGCAGCCACCGTCGGGCGCGTGGTGTATACCGCAGCCACCGACAGGCCGGCCACCAGGAAGCAGCCGATGGTGTAGATGAGACTGCCGATCGGATCCCCGTTGGCGGTGAACCCGTCGGTGGCAGCGAAGTACGCCGGCAGTGCGGTGAGCCAGAGCACGGCCATCACCACCAAATAGGCTGTGGCGTAACCGAACATCAACGGGTTGGTGTGGTGCGGCTGCTCGGCGGTGGTGTCGGCGTTCGGATTACGCAACCGCCGCCACTGGAGCACCAGGACGGGGATCGCCACCACGGTGAGCAGCAGCAACTCCAGGGCGTAGACCACGCCGCCGACCGTCGTGCTACCGGTAAGTCCGGCTGCCAGCGTGGCAGGCATCGGCAGCACTGCGGTACCGATCGAGGCCAGCACACCGACCACGATGGTGCGCCAGACGATTTGGCCGGCGCTGAACTTCCGACCGGCATCCACATGGCGGCCGATGAAGAACTGCACGCACAGCGCCAACGACATCGGCCACAGCGCGGCGAACACCACGATGCTCGACAGCGGTACCGAGGCGACGAACGGCTGCGCCATCGGGTGGTCCAAAGTCCACTCCCACCACCGCAATTGCGGACCCAGGTGGTCGAAGATCTCGTAGAAGGCGTGGTTGACGAAGCCCACGGCGACCGCGCCCACCAAGGTGCCGTAGCGGCGGAACACACCCAGGCTGCGCACGATCTCGAACGCCACCGTGGCCATCATCGGGTAGATCGCGACGATGTAGAGCGGCAGCCGGCCCCACAGGAACTCCACGGTGAACAGGTTGTGCGCGAACATGGTGTCGACGTGTTCTTCGATGCCGAACGCGGCCGGGAAGTACAGCGGTGGCTCGATGATCAACAGGTAGGCGATCGCGCCGAACCACAGCACCAGGTTGGTCGGATCACCGTGGCGGCGTTGCCGATTGATCGCGTAGATCAGCGCCAGGATCGCGCCGATCACCACGGTCAACTCCAGCACCGGGAGCGTCCAGTTCTCCAATGCGAACGGGCTGCGCACCGAGACCACCCCGCCGATGTCGGCGCAGGTGAACCCCATCCGTTCGGCCAACCCCTCAAAGGTGGAGGCACACAGATCAGACATGGCTCACCGCCGTCGCCTTGGTGTACCAGAGGGTGACGTCGTCGCCGGCGTCGTAGCGATCGAACCATTCACCGGCCAGTGCGGGCAGATTCTCGTGGGTCGGATCGTGGCCGGGGATCTGACTGCGCACCACGCCCGCCAAGGCGGTCAGCATCTCGCGCTTGCTGATGTGTGCGAACGCATTGCTGATCGGGCCGTCGTACGGCGCGTTGGTGAACGGAAGTCGTTGCAGCAGAGCCTTCTTCCGGGCCTGCATGCCGAACATGGCCATGGCGTCGATCTTGCGGTCCTCGAGCGGGACGTGCTTGTTGAAACCTTCGCAGGTGCGGCGCAGCACCTCCCACACGTGAGCGAACACCGACGGCGTCTGCCGCATCCGGTACCACGGGTCGTCGACCACGGCGTCGTAGATGATCAGCGCCGAGCTGCGGTGTTCGACCTCTTCGACGAAGTGCCACAGGAACAACGAGGCCACCCGGTCATCGCCCGGCGCGAACAGGGTGTCGTCGTTGTCGAGCATGAGCTTGAAGACCGGGGTGAAGGTGGCCTCGAGGTCGGCGGTGTAGGCCAGCCGGTACTTCAGCGGCTGGTTGGCGGTCATCTCGTCGAACGCCCCGATCACCTCGTCGAGGGTTTCCTTGAGACCCGGATAGGCCTTGACCAAGCCCTTGGCGTGCTGCCGGTGCGCCATCGAGTGCTGGCCCTCCTGGCGGGTGAAGGCGTGCGCTTCCTCGCGGGCGGCCGGATCGGTGATCAGCGGCAGTGCCTCGGAGATCATCGCGCCGATCATCTTCTCGAACCCGATGGCCAGGAACGACACCGCGTTCGCCATCGAGGAGAACGCCGGGTTGGCCTCATTCCAGAGGAACGGAACCGGGTAGTCGGCGAACGCAAACCGCATCTTGCGGACCTGCAGATCGGTCATCACCAGGCCTTTCGATCAGTAATCATACAAAACTGCTGCAATGTGTATGACCGTATGATGGCAGTGCACAGCCGGGATCGTCAATGCTGCCGGCCCCCACACGGAGGATGCGGATGGCACGGAGGCGTGGGTGGGGTGGGAATCCGCCCGCCAGCGACCAGGAGGCGCGCGAGCGCATCGTGGCGGCAGCCGTCGAGTTGCTCGCCCGAACCGGCACCGAGATCAGCATCGCCGACGTCGCCGCCTCGCTCGGGGTGATCCGCCAGACCGTGTACCGCTACTTCCCGACCGCCGACGAACTGATGCGCGCCGCGGCGATGGCTTCGGTAGACGACTTCCTGGACGGTATGGCGGCGCGGGTCCGCGGCATCGCCGATCCGGCCGACGCGATGACCGAGGCCGTCCTGTACTCGCTGCAAGCCGTCGCTGCTACCCCGCATCTGGGCATCCTGCTGACCGGTCAGCATGCCAGTGCCTCCGAGGTGGCCTCGCTGCAGGCGCAGGACATCGGGATGCGGATGATGTCGCGGTTCGACGTCGACTGGGCCGGCTGCGGCTACGACGACGCCGCCCTGCATGAGTTGGTCGAGTTCACGCTGCGAATCCTGTTGTCGTTCTTCGCCGTTCCCGACGAGCCGCCGCGCACCCCGGATCAGTTGCGCCAGTTCATCCGGCGCTGGCTGGGCAGTGCGATCCTGGCCCAGCCGCGCTAGCCCGGGGGCTACACCTCGGCGGGAGCCGGCGGCTTGGGCCAGGGCTCCGGGACCGGTCGCTGGCGCACCAGTTGCGGCCACCAGAACCACTTGCCCATCAGGGCCGCGATCGACGGCGTCATGAACGAGCGGATCACCAGGGTGTCGAACAGCAGGCCCAGACCGATCGTGGTGCCGACCTGAGCGATCACGATCATCTCGCTGATCGCCATCGACATCATGGTGAACGCGAACACCAGACCCGCTGCGGTGACCACTGATCCGGTGCCGCCCATGGCGCGGATGATGCCGGTGTTCAGCCCGGCGTGGATCTCCTCCTTGAACCTGGCCACCAACAACAGGTTGTAGTCGGCGCCGACGGCAAGCAGGATGATCACCGCCATCGCCATCACCATGAAGTGCAACTCGATGCCGATCAGGTGCTGCCAGATCAACACCGACAAGCCAAATGATGTCCCCAGCGACATCGCGACCGTGCCGACGATCACCGCGGCGGCCATCAGACTCCGGGTGATCAACAGCATGATGATGAAGATCAGCGCGAGCGCCGAGATGCCGGCGATCAGCAGGTCGTAGTTGTTGCCTTCCTGCATGTCCTTGAAGGTCGCCGCGGTTCCGGTCAGATAGATCCTCGACCCTTCCAACGGGGTGCCCTTCATGGCTTCGCTGGCTGCGCGCTTGATCCCGTCGATCTTGGCGATGCCTTCCGGCGTCAGGGGATCACCCTCGTGCGAGATGATGAACCGCACTGCCCGGCCGTCCGGCGAGATGAAGCCCTCCATGCCGCGTTTGAAGTCCTCGTTGTCGAAGATCTCCGGTGGTACGTAGAAGGTGTCGTCGTTCTGCGCCTCGTTGAAGGCTTCGCCCATCGCGGTCTGCCCCTCGGAGGCCGCATTCATCTGATCCTGCAGACCCTTCTGGGTCTGATACATGGTCAGCATCATGGTCTTCATCGTGCGCATGGTCTCGATGGTGGTCGGCATGAGCTTGAGCATCTGCGGCAGCAGCGCGCTGAGCCGATCCATGTCCGGCAGCAGGTCCTGGATCGCGTGGGTCATGGTGTCGACGCCGTCCAGGCCGTCGAAGATGGACCGGATCGCCTGGCACGACGGGATGTTGAAGCAGTGCTTTTCCCAGTACAGGTAATTGCGCAGGGGGCGCATGAAGTCATCGAAATCGGATATGTGATCCCGCAATTCGGCGACTTCGTCGGCCATGTCGTGGGTTTTGGCGACCATCGACTGCATGGTGGTGTTCATCTCGGCCATGAGTTTGAGCATCTTCGTCATGGTCTCGACGTTCTTTTCCATCTCTGCGGCCTGCAGCACCATGTCGTCCATGCGGTCTTCGAGGTACTTGCGGTTCATGTCCTGCATGACGCCTTGCCGGGACAGCATGTAGGGGATGGTGGTGTTCTCCAGCGCGGTGCCCTGCGGACGGGTGATGGATTGCACCCGGCCGACGCCGGGCACCTGGAAGATCTCCTTGGCGATCTTGTTGATCACCAGGAAGTCCGCCGAGTTGCGCAGATCCCGGTCGGTTTCGATCATCAGCAGCTCGGGGTTCATCCGGGCCACGCCGAAATGTTCTTCGGCGACCGCATATCCGGCGTTGGCCGGTAGATCATCGGGCAGGTAGTTGCGGTCGTTGTAGTTGGTGCGGTAGCCGGGCAGGGTCAGCAGCCCGACCAGCGACAGCGCGACGGTGGCCAGCAGCACCGGCGCCGGCCAGCGGACGACCAGCGCGCCGATCTTGCGCCAGAGCCGAATCCGCATGGCGCGTTTGGGTTCCAGGATGTTGCGGAATCGGGTGACCAAACTGACCACTGCCGGGCCCAACGTCAGCGCGGTGAGCACGGCGACCACCATGCCGACCGCCAGCGGTACGCCCAGCGTCTGGAAGTAGGGCAGTCGGGTGAAGCTCAGGCAGAATGTCGCGCCGGCGATGGTCAGACCCGAACCGAGGATCACGTGCACCGTGCCGGCGAACATGTCGTAATAGGCGGTCTCCCGGTCCATGCCTCTGGTTCGGGCTTCCTGATATCGCCCGATCAGGAAGATCGCATAGTCGGTTGACACCGCTATACACAGTGTGACCAGCAACTGGGTGGCGAACGTGGACAGGCCGATGATCTCGTAGTGGCCCAGGAAGGCCACCGCGCCGCGGGCGGCCGAGAGCTCGAGCACCACCATGACCAGCACCACGAGCACCGTGACGATCGAGCGGTAGGTCAGCAGCAGCATGGTGATGATGACGGTGAACGTCGCCATCTCGATCACCTTGGCGCTCCGGTCGCCGGCGATCTGTTGGTCGGCGGCCAGTGCCGAGCCGCCGGTGACGTAGACGTTCAGCCCGTCCGGCGGTTGCAGCCCCTCGATGATCGCTTGGGCGGCTTCCACCGATTCATTGGCCAGCGCTTCGCCCATGTTGCCGGCCAGATACACCTGCACATAGGCGGCGTGCCCGTCGGCGCTCTGGGCGCCCGCGGTGGTCAACGGGTCGCCCCAGAAATCCTGGATGTGCTCGACGTGGTCCTTGTCGGCGCGCAACTGCCTGAGCATCTCGTCGTAGAACAGGTGGTCCTGTTCACCGAGCAGGCGGTCCTCGGTCTCCAGCACGACCATGATCGAGCTGTTCGATTGGAACTCTTCGAAGACGTGCCCGATCCGCGTCATCGCGATCACCGACGGCGCGTAGTCGGGACTCATCGACACCGAGCGGGCTTGGCCGACGGCCTCCAGGGTCGGAATCGCGGTATTGAGGAAGCCGATCAGCAGGACCCACCCGACGATGACCGGGATGGCGAGTCGGCGGATCCAACGGGCCAGTGGCGAGCGCGGGACTTCGGCGGCGGCATCTTCTGCGCGCGCTGCACTGCTGGTCATGGTCATAGGGAATTCACCGCGCCGGACACGAGCACGTCAACGGCGCTTCCTCCTCGGGTGTATTGGCCTGAGCTTAGTCTTACCAAAGTTCGGCGCCGATGTCCGTCCCCGAGTCGGATGCCGGTCCTGAAGTGATCATGCCTGATTCAGCGTCGTCCCTGCCGACCGGAGTATCCCTCCCACGGGGAATAGTCGGCCAGCAACTCCTCCTGTTCGGGACGCAGCTTCGCCGGCACGTGCTGCAGGTTGATCCGGATCCGGTACCAGATCGACGACGGCCCGCGCATCCCGTCGACCAGCACATCGACCGGTTCCAGATGCGCGGCGGCGGCCGGATGCCGACGCTTCCAGGTGTCCAGCGCAGCCATCGCTTCGTCCCGGGTTTCGGTGCGCGCCACTTCGATCAGCGGTGGTCGGTCCCGCTTGGGTGCCTTGGCCGGCGGACCGAGCTCCTCGGCCAATTCGAGCAGCGGGTCCAGCGTGCCGACCGCGTCGTCCATGCCCGCCCACGGATCCCCGACCTCGGCGAACCGGGCCGGCACCGTCGTCGCGGTGAATTCCTCTGGTCGACAATCCGGCACCTCGGCCCAGTGCAGCGGGGTGGACACCCGGGCATCGGGTTTGGCGCGCACCGAATAGGCCGAGGCCACCGTGCGGTCCTTGGCGTTCTGGTTGAAGTCGACGAACACGCCGTGCCGTTCTTCCTTCCACCACCGGCTGGTCGCCAGATCCGGTGCGCGGCGCTCGACTTCGCGCGCCACCGTCTCGGCGGCCAACCGCACCTGCCGGTAATCCCAGTGCGGGGCGATCCGGGAGTAGATGTGGAAGCCGCGTGAACCGGAGGTCTTGGGCCAGGCCGTCAGCCCGTGGTCGGCCAAAACGTCACCGACCACCTGCGCCACTTCGACGATCTGCGGCCAGCCCACGCCGGGCATCGGATCCAGGTCGATGCGCAGTTCATCCGGGTGATCGAGGTCCCCGGAGCGCACCGGGTGCGGGTTGAGATCGATGCAGCCCAGGTTGATCGCCCACACCAGCCCGGCCGCGTCCCGGCACACCGCTTCCTTGGCCGACGTGCCGGAGCGGTACTTCAGTTCGGCGACGTCGACGTAGTCCGGCCGCTTCTCCGGTGCGCGCTTCTGGAAGATCGCCTCGGCGTCGATGCCCTTGACGAACCGCTTCAGGATCATCGGCCGGTCGGTGATGCCGCGCACCGCGCCGTCGGCGACAGCCAGGTAGTACTCGATCAGATCCAGCTTGGTCAGCCCGGGCTCGGGGAACACCACCTTGTCCGGGTTGGTGACGACGACGTCGTGTCCGGCGACTTCCAGCGTCACGGACTTCCGTGCGGAGCTGGCCATACCGTCATCGTAGGTTCTCGGCGTGGGTGAGACCCATCTCACATAGGGTGAGGTCATGTCGAAGCTCACGGATTTGCCTTTGCAGGCGGTGGCCAAGCTCCAGCAGTCCGCCGAAACCTACGCTGCGCGTGGATCGGCCGAACTGCACTACGCCCGCAAGATGTTCGAGGCCGGCGCACTCAAGCTGGACCCCCAGCTTTTCGTCGGGATGCTCGCCGACATCCGCAAATGGGGTGAGGTGGGGATGATCGCCTCGCTCAACGCGCGGCGCACCCCGGACCGCACCGCAATCGTCGACGACGACGGCGAGATCACCTTCGCTGAACTCAACGACGCCGCACACGCGGTCGCCAACGGTTTGCTGGCGATGGGGGTGCGCGGCGGTGACGGGGTGGCGCTGCTGATCCGCAACCACCGCTGGTTTCTGATCGCGCTGTACGGGGCGGCCCGCACCGGGGCCCGGCTGATCCTGCTCAACAGTGAGTTCTCCGGGCCGCAGATCAAGGAGGTCGCCGAGCGCGAAGGCGCCAAGGTGATCATCTACGACGACGAGTACACCGCAGCGGTGTCCGCCGCCGAGCCGCCGCTCGGCAAGCTGCGGGCGCTGGAGACCAACCCGGACAAGCCCGAGCCGTCCGGGTCGACCGACGAGACGTTGGCCGAGCTGATCGCGCGCAGTCGCAAGGATCCGGCGCCCAAGGCCACCAAGCATTCCAAGATCATCATCTTGACCAGTGGCACCACCGGCACACCCAAGGGCGCCAACCGTTCCACGCCGCCGTCGCTGGCGCCGGTCGGCGGGGTGCTCTCGCACGTTCCGTTCAAAGCCGGCGAGGTCACCTCGCTGCCGGCGCCGATGTTCCATGCGCTGGGCTTCCTGCACGCCACCATCGCGATGATGCTCGGCTCCACGCTGGTGCTGCGGCGCCGGTTCAAGCCGGCGACCGTGCTCGAGGACCTGGAGAAGCACAAGGTGACCGCGATCGTGGTGGTGCCGGTGATGCTGTCCCGCATCCTCGATGAGCTGGAGAAGACCGAACCCAAGCCGGACCTGTCCAGTCTGCGGATCGTGTTCGTGTCCGGCTCGCAGCTGGGCGCCGAGCTGGCCAGCCGCGCGATGAACGACCTCGGCCCGGTGATCTACAACCTGTACGGCTCGACCGAGATCGCCTTCGCTTCGATCGCGCGGCCGCAGGACCTGAAGAAGAACCCGGCCACCGTGGGTCCGGTGGTCAAGGGGGTACGGGTCAAGCTGTTCGACGAGAACGGCAAGGAAGTGCCCAAGGGTGAGGTGGGCCGGATCTTCGTCGGCAACACCTTTCCGTTCGAGGGCTACACCGGCGGCGGTGGCAAGCAGATCATCGACGGCCTGATGTCCTCAGGCGACGTCGGCTACTTCGACGAGCACGGTCTGCTCTACGTCAGTGGGCGCGACGACGAGATGATCGTCTGCGGCGGTGAGAACGTCTTCCCGGCCGAGGTCGAAGACCTGATCAGCGGCCATCCCGACGTCGTCGAAGCCACCGCGCTGGGCGTCGAGGACAAGGAATGGGGACACCGACTGCGGGCGTTCGTGGTCAAGGCCGACGGCGCTGACGTCGACGAGGACACCATCAAGACCTACGTCAAGGAGAACCTGGCGCGCTACAAGGTGCCGCGCGAAGTGATCTTCCTCGACGAACTGCCGCGCAACCCCACCGGCAAGGTGCTCAAGCGCGAGCTGCGGGAGAAATTCGGCGACTGAGCCTGGCGGGCAACGGGTTAGGGATCCCGCGGCAGGCCCAGCAGACGCTCGGCGATGATGTTCAACTGCACCTCCGAGGTGCCGCCGTAGATCGTGGTGGCGCGACTGGCCAGCAGGTACTGCGCCCAGGTGCCCTCCGGGGTGGACTCGTCGCCGATCACCGCGTCGGTGCCGAACGAGGAGACCGCGAACTCGGCGTAGCCCTGCCCGGTCTTCATCGACAGCAGCTTGGAGATCGCCGCCGACGGCATCGCATCTCCGCCGGCCAACGTCAGCAGCGTGGAGCGCAGGTTCATCAGCTTGGCGGCATGGCCTTCGGCGATCAGCACACCGGCGTGGTTCTGCTCGATCTGGTCGAACTGCCCGGCGCCCACGAACTCGACGAACTTGTCCAGGCTGGGCAAGAACGGCGGCTCGCTGCTCCCGATCGAAACCCGTTCGGCGGTCAGGGTGTTGCGGCTGACCTCCCAGCCCCGGTCCACCTCGCCGAGCACCAGGTCGTCGGGCACGAAGACGTCGTCGATGAACACGGTGTTGAACATCGCGTTGCCGGTCAGTTCACGCAGCGGTTTGACCTCGACACCGGGCGCCGACATGTCCAGCAGGAAGTAGCTGATGCCATTGTGCTTGGGTGCATCCGGATTGGTGCGGGCCAACAGCGCACCCCACTGCGAGTACTGCGCACCGGTGGTCCAGATCTTCTGGCCGGTGATCCGCCAACCGCCGTCGACCTTGATCGCCTTGGTGGTCAGGCTGGCCAGGTCCGAACCGGCACCCGGTTCGGAGAACAGCTGACACCAGATCAGCTCGCCGCGGAACGTCGGTGGCAGGAACCGCTGCTTCTGCTCGTCGGTGCCGAACGCCACGATCGACGGAATGATCCAGGCCGCAATGCCCATCGCCGGACGCCGCACCCGCCCGGTGCTGAACTCCTGGGCGATCAGGATCTGCTCGATCGGCGTGGCCGCCCGCCCCCACGGCTTGGGCAGATGCGGTTGCACCCAGCCGCCCTCGACGATCGCGGTGATCCGTTCATCGCCGGAAAGCGCCTTCAGCGCAGCCACTTCGGAGCGGATCTCGGCCCGCAGCGCCTCGGTGTCGGGATCCAGGTCGATGTCGATGCTGCGCATCCCGGTCGAGGTGGCGGTGTCCACGACGTGCTGCGGATAGTCGTCTGCGCGCCCGAAACCGGCCGCCACCACCAACGCCCGCCGGTAGTACACGTTGGTGTCGTGCTCCCAGGTGAAGCCGATCCCGCCGTGCACCTGGATGCAGTCCTGCACGCAGTCTTGGGCCGCAACCGGCGCCAGTGTGGCTGCCACCGCCGCGGCGAACTCGGCCTGCGCGGCCTGGTCCGGTCCCTCGTCGATGGCGCGGGCCGCGTCCCAAACCGCCGCGGTGGCGCGTTCGGTGACCGCAATCATGTTGGCGCACTTGTGTTTGACGGCCTGGAACTGCCCGATCGGACGGCCGAACTGCTCGCGGATCTTGGCGTACGCCGCGGCGGTGTCGGTGGCCCACCGCGACACACCCACGGCCTCGGCCGACAGCAGCGTGGACACCAGGGCGCGGGCCCGGCCGCGGCTGAGGTTGGACAGCAGCTGTTCGCTGGAGATCTCCACTGCGTTGGCCCGGACATGCGCCACCGGGCGCAGCGGGTCAACGCTGGGCACCGGCTCGATCTCGAGCTGGTCGGCGGCCAGCACCACCCATTCCTCACCGGATTCGATGGCCACCGGCAACACCAGCACCGAAGCCTGCGCAGCGGCCGGCACCGCGCGTGCCTCCCCGCGGATCACCAGCACCTCGCCCTGCTCGGTGGCGGTCAGCCCGGAATCGATCGCGTAGGCCGCGATGGTCTCCCCGGAAGCCAGGCCGGTCAGTGCCGCGGCGTCCGGGTCGTGCGCGGCGATCAACGCACTGGCGATCGCCGACGGCACGAACGGCCCGGGCACCGCGCCGTAGCCGAATTCGGCCAGCACGATCGCCAATTCGACGATGCCGAAGCCCTGCCCGCCGACTGCCTCGGACAGGTGCACACCGGTCAGTCCCTGTTCGGCGGCGGCCCGCCAGTACGGCGGCGGGTTGGGGATCGGGTTCTCCAGCGCATCGTGCAGCACCTCCGACGGTGCCACCCGGGCCACCAGGGAACGCACCGAGTCGGCCAGGTCGACGTGTTCGGGATTGATCGCGATCGGCATCGTTGCCTGCTCTCAGGTCGAAGGATTAGTTCACGACGAAGTACGGGGGCTGGCCGTCGCGCAGCCGGCGGCAGTTCTGCAGCGCCATGTCCAGATAGCGCTCCAGGGTGTCGACGGTGTACCAGCTGACGTGCGGGGAGAGCAGGACGTTGTCCAGTTTCAGCAACGGATTGTCGGCGGCGACGGGTTCTTCGGCGAACACGTCCAGCCCGGCGGCCGCCAGCTGACCGGACTGCAGCGCGGCCACCAGTGCGTCCTGGTCGACGATGCCGCCCCGGGCGGTGTTGACCAGGATCGCGCCCGGCTTGCACAGCGCGAGCTTGTCGGCGTCGATCAAACCCTCGGTCTCCGCGGTCAGCGGCGCATGGATCGAGATGATGTCGCTGGTCTTGAGCAGGTCGTTGAGCGGCAGCCAGCTGACGCTGTGCTCGTCGCGGCGGGTGGTGGTGTGCACCACCTGGGCGCCGGTGGCCCGCACGATCTGCTCGACCCGCTTGCCGACCGCACCGAACCCGATCAGACCGACCCGGCAGCTGCCCAGATCCCGCACCCGGTCACCCAGGCTGGGATCGGTCGGCCAGCCGTTACCGGCCCGCGTCGCGCGGTCCAGCTCCGGGGCCCGGCGCAACGCGGCCAGCATCAGCATCACCGCTGCCTCGGCCACCGATGCGGCATTGGCGCCCGGGGTGTTGGCCACCGTGATGCCGCGCTTGGCGGCGGTCTCGACGTCGATGGTGTTGACCCCCGAGCCGAGCTTGTGCACCAGCTTGAGCTTGGCGCCGCGCTCGAGGTCTTCCCCGGACAACGGACGCAGCACGTGCCACAGCACATCGGCCTCGGGCAGTTCGCGATAGAACGCCTCGTCGTTGTCTTCCGGGACCCATCGCACGTCCAACCACTCGGATTCGCCGGCGACGATCTCGCGGGCGCGCTCTCCGGGTCGAAAATGGGCCAGGACTCTCAGTGCCGGTGCTCCGGCCATCTCGCCGCTATCCACGCCGCGATGGTATCCGCCTGCTCATCGCGGGCGCCCGGAGTAGTGAAGTAATGGTCGGTGTCGATGCTGACCTGTGTCCGGTCGGGGCTGGCCAGCGCGTCGTGGATGCGTTGCGCATCGGACGGGTAGACGCCGGTGTCGGCCGAGGCGTTGATCACCAGCGCCGGAACTTCGATGCGGGCCAGGTAGGGCTCGGCGCGGGTCTTGGCGGTTCGCAGACTCCACATGCCCAGCCAGTTGCGCAGTGTGGTGGCCGCCGCGATGCCGCGGGTCGAGCGGTTGGCCGCCACCGGTTCTCCGGCGTAGCACAGGTTGGGAATCCGGTTGGTGGGCTCGATCGACGGGTCCACCATGCGCGGGTCGGCCCAGGTGCGCATCACGGTGAACGGGCGATCGGAGAAACCCGCCGCGCGCACCCGGGCCAATTCGGCCTCGGCCCAGTCGGTGATCGCCTCGTTGCGGGCCACCTGCGCGGCGCGGTAGGCCGCGACGAACTCGGCCGAGAACGGCGGTCCGTTGCGCTTGTCGAACAGGTCGAGGTCCGGGTTGGATGCCACCGGGTCGTTCTCGTCGATGACGGCGGCGTCCATCCAGGCGGTCAACACGTCGGGTCGGCCCGGGTGCGCCGCCGAGGCGATGTAGCCGTCGGCGACGGGCAGGCCGGAGTCCGGTTCGGCGGCCTGCGCCTGATAGGCCGCCATCAGCGAGCCGCCGCCGGAGTTACCGAGCAGCACAACGACTTCCGCGCCGGCCACCTCGCGCAGCCAGCGCACCCCGACGCCGATGTCGAGCAGCGCGTGGCGCAGCACGAAGCTGCTCTCGAAGCCGCGGAACCGGGTGTTCCAGCCCAGGAAGCCGATCCCGCGGGCGGCCAGGTACTCGGCGATGTAGTGCTCGGAGAAGTCGATCTGATAGTGCGTGGCGATCATCGCCACGCTCGGTCGCCGGTCGGCGCGCCGGTGGTAGAGCCCCTGGCATGGGTGCCCCCCGGCGCCGGCCCGACCGGCGGTGGGGGAGTCCAATCCGACGAACTCGCGCAGCACTTCAACCATTTAGGGCGCCTCCTTGCTGAAGATGGCTCGGTAGAAGATGTTCGACAGCGTCGCGATGCAGGCCTGGTCGTCGGGATCGGCGTCCGGGCCGGACAGCTGCAGGTAGCAGAATCCGTTGAGCATCGAGACGATCGCCTCGGCCAGCAGGGGCGGATCGTCATCGACGCAGTGGCCGTCGTGTTGGGCCCGGCGCACCATCTCGGTGATGAACCTGATCGGGACGGCGCACAGCTGCGACCAGTGCTGCGCGAAGTCCGCGTTGATCATCGCCAACTGCGAGACGCTGATCATCTCGGCCAGGTTGTGCCGGTAGGCGTACCAGTGCGCGGTGGCCGCCTGGTGGATTCGCTCGCGGTCGGAGAGCCCGTGCTGGACGACGGCTTTGGCGCGTTCGGTGGCCTCGTCGCGGAAGCGCAGCGCCCACTCGCGGACCATCGCTTCTTTGGAGTCGTAGTAGTTGTAGAACGACGCCGGCGACCGGCCGGCTTCGGCGGCGATGTCGGCCACCGTGGCGGCCAAGATGCCCTTGCGGGCGATCACCGCGCGGGCCGCGGCGTCGATCGCGGCCTGGGTGGCCCGGCCCCGTCTGGTCGGTTGCGTCACCGGGCGCCCTCCTTCAACAAACCTGAATCTGATGTTACATTCAGATTATGATCAAGCCGCACAACCCCAACCCCGAGTTCGACCTGGGCGGCATCAACCACGTCGCCCTGGTCTGCGCTGACATGCAGCGCACCGTCGACTTCTATTCCGGTGTGCTGGGCATGCCGCTGATCAAGTCGCTGGATCTGCCCGGCGGCATGGGTCAGCACTTCTTCTTCGACGCCGGCGGCGGGTCGTGCGTGGCGTTCTTCTGGTTCACCGATGCGCCCGACGGCGTACCGGGCATCTCGGCGCCGCAGCACCTGCCCGGGATCGGCGAGATCACCAGCGCCGTGTCGACCATGAACCACCTGGCGTTTCACGTGCCGCAGGAAAAGTTCGACGAGTACCGGCAGAAGCTCAAGGACAAGGGGGTGCGGGTCGGCCCGGTGCTCAATCACGACGACAGCCCCATGCAGGCCAGCCGTGAACTACATCCCGGTGTCTACGTGCGCTCGTTCTACTTCTGCGACCCGGACGGCATCACGCTCGAATTCGCTTGCTGGACCAAGGATTTCGACGACGCGGATACCGCTTCGGTGGCGCCGCGCACAGCCGCGGACCGGAACATGTCCAAGATCGTGGTGAGCTGATCGATCAATCGGTCGGCGGCCGGGACCATGCCGGCCGCCAGCCACGCCGCCAGGGTCTGCCGCACACCGCCGACCACGAACTGCGCGGTGGCGGCGATCTGCTCGGCGTCGTGTTCGCCGGCGTGTAGCACCTCGCGGATGTGTTGGCCGGACAACAGTGCGAACAGCGCGGTCTGCTCGGTGCGCTTGCGCAGCACCGTCGCATTGGACAGTTGATCGCTGAACAGCAGCCGCCCGATTCGGGGATCCGCGGCGATGGTGGTCACCAGGTTGGTGATCCCGGCCCGGTTCTGGGCCTCGGGTGCGGCGGCCGCGACCGCGGCCGCGGTGGTGCCGGCAAGTCGTTCGGTCACCGCGTCGAACACCGCGTCGACCAGGTCGTCTTTGTCCTTGAAGAGCTGGTAGAAGTAGCGGACGGTCAGGCCGGACTTCGCGCAGATGGCGCGCACCGTCAGCTCTTGGGGGTCAATCTGCCCCCCGAGCAACTCGAGTCCTGCGTCCAGGAGACGTCGGCGACGCTGCGCGTGTCGTTCCGACGCGTCCACCCCGCGATACGGGCGAGCCATATCGCTATCTTGTCATCTTGACACCTGTCGAGTGGCTGCGGCAGAATTTAGACAACAATTGTTCTCACTTTACGACAGGTAGATCAATGACGATCAGCGATGTCCGCCCAGCTCCGGCCCGTCGGCGCATCCAGCGCGCGCATTCGGTGCACGACGGCATGATGGGGGTCGTGCTGCTGGCCGCCGCGGCCAACGTGATCATGCAGCTCGGCCTGCCCGGCGTGGGCTACGGCGTGATGGAGAGCCGAGTCGAGAGCGGCCGGGTGGACCGCCACCCGATCAAGCGGGCCCGCACCACGCTGACCTACCTCGCGGTGGCCACCCAGGGCTCCGAAGCGCAGAAGGCCGCCTACCGGCGCGCGGTGAACAAGGCGCACGCCCAGGTGTATTCGACCGAGGACAGCCCGGTGTCCTACAACGCCTTCGACAAGGACCTGCAGCTGTGGGTGGGCGCCTGCCTGTACAAGGGCAGCGTCGACATCCACCGGATCTTCATCGGCGAGATGGACGACGAGACCGCCGACGAGCACTACATCGCGCAGGGCCTGACCAAGGCCACCATGCTGCAGGTGCCCGAGGAGATGTGGCCGGCTGACCGCGCTGCTTTCGAGAAGTACTGGCAGGAGAACCTGGACAAGATCCACATCGATGATGCGGTGCGCGAGTACCTGTATCCGATTGCGGTCAACCGGTTCGGCAAGTTCCGGCTGCCCGGGCCGCTGCAGCGCCGGCACGAGGACTTCTGGCTGCTGGTCACCACCGGTTTCCTGCCGCAGCAGTTCCGCGACGAGATGCGGCTGCCCTGGGACCCGCAGCGCCAGCAGCGCTTCGATCGGCTGATGTCCGCGCTGCGGACTGTCAACAACCTGTTGCCCGGCTTCATCCGGAAGTTCCCGTTCAACGTTCTGCTCAAGGACTTGGACTGGCGACTGCGCACCGGCCGTCCGCTGGTCTGAGCAAACAATCTGAGCATCCGCGGCGGGGGTCGACCGGCGCCCGCGGCGGGGCGAGTTTGGCTGCCCTGCCTACAATTTGCGACGCAGGTCACAGCGGTCAAATTCACAGCTTTCGGTCACCGCGGCCGCCCAGACCGGGTATGACGGGCTGATGAGGCGCAGATCCGCTGGTCAAAAGGGTGACCGAAGCGTTTTCGGGCAGCTGCGGCCCAGCTTCGTAGACCTCGACAGTTAGCTAATGCAATGCTAACTTTCCAGCAGTTAGCTTAGCGAAAACAGGTCGAGGATCAGACAAGGTGGGCGAGCAGTTCTGCTCCGCCTGCGAGGAAGCAGATGAGAAGCGCAGAAAACGGTAGTGAACTCGTCATGCCGCGCACGGGCGTTCGGGGCGTCCGCGTCGATGGCGACGTCGTGAGCCGATTCGCCACGTGCTGTAAGGCACTGGGTCTTTCGGTGTACGACCGGCGCCGCCCCGCAGACCGGGATGCCGCACTGTCCGGGTTCAGCGCCCTGACCCGCGTCGCCCACGAGCAATGCGACGCCTGGATCGGCCTGGCGGCCGCGGGCGACACCTCGCCGCGGGTGCTGGCCGCCGCCGCGGCCACGGTGGACACCCTCGGGGTTCTGCAGCGGGCGATCGAACTCGAAGCGGGCACGCTCGGCTTCAGCTATGACACCGGGCTGTACTTGCAGTTCCGCGCCACCGGACCGGACGACATCCGGCTCGCGAACGCCGCCGCGCTGGCCGCGCAGGGCGAGTTCGCCGAGGCCGACGCCGTCGTCGCCGAGGTGCTGGCGCGGCGTCCGGACTTCAGGGACGCCCGCTGGGTGAGCGCGGCGCTGCACTACCGGGCCCAGCGCTGGTCCGACGTGGTCAAGCTGCTCACCCCGATCGTCAACGACGAGAAGCTCGACGACGTCTTCGCGCACGCCGCGAAGATCGCGCTCGGTACCGCGCTGGCCCGGCTGGGGATGTTCGCGCCCGCGCTGTCCTACCTGGAAGAGCCCGACGGTCCGGTCGCGGTGGCCGTCGTGGACGGCGCGCTGGCCAAGGGCCTGGCGCTGCGCGCGCACGGCAACGACGAGGAAGCTGCCGAGACGCTGCAGGACCTCTATGCCGCCAACCCGGAGAACGCCGAGGTCGAAGAGGCGCTCACCGACCCGACGTTCGGCATCGTGACCACCACCGCGGCGCGCATCGACGCCCGCACCGACCCGTGGGACCCGGAGACCGAACCCAGCGAAGCCGACTTCGTCGACCCGGGCGCGCACGACCGCAAGGCCGCGCTGCTGGCCGAGGCCGAGGTGGAGCTGAGCCAGTTCATCGGTCTCGAAGAGGTCAAGGACCAGGTGGCACGCCTGAAGAGTTCGGTGGCCATGGCGCTGTTGCGTCAGGAACGCGGCCTGGCGGTCGCGCAGCGTTCGCACCACCTGGTGTTCGCCGGGCCACCCGGAACCGGTAAGACCACGATCGCGCGGGTGGTCGCCAAGATCTACTGCGGTCTGGGACTGCTGAAGAAGGAGAACGTCCGCGAGGTGCACCGCGCCGACCTGATCGGCCAGCACATCGGCGAGACCGAAGCCAAGACCAACGCGATCATCGACAGCGCGCTGGACGGCGTGCTGTTCCTGGACGAGGCCTACGCACTGGTGGCCACCGGCGCCAAGAACGACTTCGGTCTGGTGGCCATCGACACGCTGCTGGCCCGGATGGAAAACGACCGCGACCGGCTGGTCGTGATCATCGCCGGCTACCGCGCCGACCTGGACCGCTTCCTGGACACCAACGAAGGTCTGCGTTCGCGGTTCACCCGCAGCATCGACTTCCCGTCCTACACCCCGGGCGAGCTGGTCGAGATCGCCAACACGATGGCCAAGCAGCGCGACAGCATCTTCGAGCAGCAGGCGCTCGACGACCTGAACACGCTGTTCACCCACCTGGCCGCGTCGACGTCTCCGGACGCCAACGGTGTCGACCGCCGCAGCCTGGACATCGCCGGTAACGGTCGTTTCGTGCGTAACACCGTGGAGCGCTCGGAAGAGGAGCGCGAGTACCGCCTGGACCACTCCGAAGCCGCCGGCACCAGTTCGTTCACCGATGAGGAGCTAATGACCATCACGGCCGCAGACGTCAACTACGCGGTGACGCCGCTGCTCAAGGGCCTCGGGTTGACGGTGCCCGCATGAGCCGGAACAGCTACGACGACGATGAGTACGTCGACGACGACCGGCGTTCCTTCGCGTCGCGCACCCCGGTGAACAACAACCCGGACAAGGTCACCTACCGCCGCGCCTTCGTGACCCGGCACCAGGTCACCGGCTGGCGGTTCCTGAACCGCCGGATCGCCTCCGGTGTGGCCATGCACGACACCCGGATGCTGGTCGATCCGCTGCGCAGTCAGTCGCGCGCCGTGGTGGTCGGCGGCTTGATCGTGGTCACCGGATTGCTGGGCTGTCTGATCTTCTCGTTCATCCGCCCCAACGGCAATGTGGGTAACTCCACGGTGCTCGCCGATCGGGACAGCTCCGCGCTGTACGTGCGGGTCAACGACCAACTGCACCCGGTTGCGAACCTGACCTCGGCCCGCCTGATCACCGGCAAGGCCGACAACCCGACCCAGGTGCGCGCCAGCGCGCTCGACGAGTTCCCGCGCGGCAGCCAGGTCGGCATCCCGGGCGCGCCCGAACGGATGGTGCAAAACCCGTCCCGCGACGCGCACTGGACGGTATGTGAAGGCGCCGGACCGACCGCCGGTATCACGGTGGTCGGCGGTCCGATCGCCACCGGTGGTGAGAAGGCGGCCCCGCTGGCCGACGACCAGGCCGTGCTGGTGTCGCTGGGTGCCGGTGAGACGGCTTCGACCTGGCTGCTGTGGAACGGCAAGCGCAGCCCGATCGACCTGGCCGATCAGGCCGTCACCAGTGCGTTGGGCGTGGTCGCCAACACCGCTTCGCCGCGGCCCATCGCGACCGGTTTGTTCAACGCCATCCCGGAGGGTGCGCCGCTGCGTGCCCCGGCGATCCCGAACGAGGGCGCCCCGACGCCGTACCCGCTGTCGGTGGCCGCTCCGATTGGCGCCGTGGCGGTTTCCTACGCATCGGACAACACCTTGCTGCACTACGCCGTGCTCGAGGACGGCCTGCAGCCGATCTCCCCGGTGTTTGCCACGCTGCTGCGCAACACCAATTCGCACGGCTTCGCTCAGCCCCCGCGGCTCGGTGCCGACGAGATCGCCAAGCTGCCGGTGTCCCGCTTCTTGGACACCTCGGCGTTCCCGGATACCCAGATCGAGCTGGCCGACGCCACCTCCGATCCGGTGACCTGCGTGAACTGGACCAAACCGGCCGACGCGGCGGCCAGTTCCTCGCAGCTGCTGTCCGGTTCGGCGCTGCCGATCGCCGAGGACGTCCGCCCGGTCACGCTGGTGGGCGCCGGTCCGGAAAGCGCCACCCGGGTCGCCCTACCGGTCGGCACCGGCTACTTCGCGCAGACGGTCGGTCAGGAGCCGGCGTCGCCGACGGCTGGATCGCTGTTCTGGATCGCCGACACCGGGGTGCGCAACGGCATCGAAGCCGCCAACGCCGACGAACTGGCCAAGACCGTGTCGGCGCTCGGCCTCACCGCGCCCGCGACACCCGTCCCGTGGTCGGTACTGACCTTGTTCACCCCGGGTCCCGCGCTGTCCAAGGCTGACGCGCTGACCGCATACTCCGGGACGGAGAACCGATGAGCCGGTTGATCTTCGAGGCGCGCAAACGGCTGCCTCGACCAGAGGTCCGCAAGGGCACGATCAGCATCGAACCGCCCCCGGAATTGCAGCGGGTGGTCCCGCAGTCGCTGTTGAAGCGCACCCTGCCGTACCTGATCGTGATCCTGATCGTGGGCATCGTGGCGGCGTTGTTCGCTACCGGGATGCGGTTGATCTCACCGCAGATCCTGTTCTTCCCGTTCGTGCTGCTGCTGGCGGCCACCGCGCTCTACCGCGGCAACCCCAACAAGCTGCGCACCGAGGAGATCGACGCCGAACGCGCCGACTACCTGCGCTACCTGTCGGTGGTGCGGGACAACGTCCGCGCGCAGGCCAACGACCAGCGGGCCGCGCTGGAGTGGTCGCACCCGGAGCCGGCGCAGCTGGCCGCGGTGCCCGGCTCCCGCCGGCAGTGGGAGCGCGATCCGCACGATTCGGACTTCCTGGTGCTGCGCGCGGGTATGGACGACGTGCCGTTGGACATTCAACTGCGGGTCAAGGACACCGCCGACGAAGTCGACCTCGAGCCGGTTGCGCACAGCGCGCTGCGCGGTCTGCTGGACGCCCAGCGCACCGTGCGTCAAGCGCCGGTCGGCATCGACTTGGCCAAGGTGGCCCGGCTGACCGTCACCGGTGACGCCGAGCAGGTGCGCGGTGCCGTGCGGGCCTGGATCGCCCAGGCCGTGACGTGGCATGACCCGAGCGTGCTCGGTATCGCGCTGGCCAGCCCGGAACTGGAGTCGCCGGACTGGTCCTGGCTGAAGTGGTTGCCGCACACCGACATCCCGGGCTCCGTTGATGGTGTCGGGCCGGCCCGCTACCTGACCGCCAACGCCGACGAGCTGATCGCCCGGATCGGTCCGGTGCTCGCCGACCGCCCGTTGTTCGACGGGTCCGGTACGGCTGTGCACGGTCAGCGGCATCTGCTGATCGTCGTCGATGACCCGACCTTCGACCTGTCGTCGTCGGTGCTGTCGGAGGGCCTGGCTGGGGTCACGGTGCTGCAGATCACCAGCGCCGCACCGCACCGCGAGCAATATGCGGATCCGGAGCGTCCCGTGCTGCAGGTCGCCGACGGCGCGATCCAGCGTTGGGCCGGAAAGGGTTTCACGCCCTACATCGCCAAGGCAGACACGCTGTCTGCCGACGAGTCCACGCACCTGGCGCGTCAGCTGTCCCGGTGGGATTCCAATCCGACCCACACCGGGCTGCGTTCGGTGGCCACCGGCGGCGCGTCGTTCACCACGCTGCTGGACATCCCCGACGCCACCCAACTCGACGTACCCACGCTGTGGGCTCCGCGCAACCGCGCCGAGGAGCTGCGGGTGCCGATCGGTGTCACCGCCACCGGTGAACCTCTGATCTTCGACCTCAAGGACGAGGCCGAGGGCGGAATGGGTCCGCACGGTCTGATGATCGGCATGACCGGCTCAGGTAAGTCGCAGATGCTGATGTCGATCCTGTTGTCGCTGTTGACGACCCACTCCGCGGACCGGTTGATCGTGATCTACGCCGACTTCAAGGGCGAGGCGGGTGCGGACATCTTCCGCAACTTCCCGCAGGTGGTCGCGGTGATCTCGAACATGGCCGAGAAGAAGTCGATCGCCGAACGCTTCGCCGACACCCTGCGCGGTGAGGTGGCCCGGCGCGAGACGATGCTGCGCGACGCCGGCCGCAAGATCCAGGGCAGCGCGTTCAACTCGGTCACCGAGTACGAGGCCGCGATCGATGCCGGTCACGACCTGCCGCCGATGCCCACCCTGTTCGTGGTGGCCGACGAGTTCACGCTGATGCTCGCCGACCATCCCGAGTACGCCGAACTGTTCGATTACGTTGCCCGCAAGGGGCGTTCGTTCCGGATCCACATCCTGTTCGCATCGCAGACCCTGGACGTCGGCAAGATCAAGGACATCGACAAGAACACCTCTTACCGGATCGGTTTGAAGGTCGCCAGCCCGTCGGTGTCGCGGCAGATCATCGGGGTCGAGGACGCCTATCACATCGAATCCGGCAAGGAGCACAAGGGCGTTGGCTTCCTGGTGCCCGCGCCGGGCGCCGACCCGATCAAGTTCCGCAGCACCTACGTCGACGGGATCTACGATCCGCCGCGCCGTCCGCGCTCGTTCGTGGTGCCGGCCGACCCGCGGCCGCGGCTGTTCACCGCCACCGCGGTGGACGCCGACCAGAACGTGGTGGTGCTCGCCGATGACGACGACACCCCGATCGGTCCGCCGAAGAAGCTGATCGCCACCATTGGGGATCAGCTGGGCAGCTACGGCCCGCGCGCTCCGCAGCTGTGGCTGCCGCCGCTGGACGAGCCGATCCCGCTGGACGACGTGTTGGTCAACACGGGAATCGACGAGGGACAGGGACGTTGGCCGCTCGGTGAGATCGACCGGCCGTTCGAGATGCGCCGCGACACCCTGGTCTTCGATGCCCGCTCGTCGGCAGCCAACGTGCTGATCCACGGTGGCCCCAAGTCCGGTAAGTCCTCTGCGCTGCAGACCTTCGTCCTGTCGGCGGCCGCGCTGCACTCGCCGACCGAGGTGACCTTCTACGGTCTGGACTACGGTGGCGGCAAGCTGGCCGATCTGCAGAATCTGGCGCACGTCGGCAGCGTGGCCACGCCGCTGGAGCCAGAGCGGATCCGGCGCACCTTCAGCGAGCTCGAACAGCTGTTGCTGCGTCGGCAGCAGGCGGGTCGCCAGGAGGGTGGCTACACCGACGGCTACGGCGAGGTGTTCCTGGTCATCGACAACCTGTATGCGTTCAGTCGCGACAACGTCGATGCGTTCAACACCCGAAACCCGTTGCTGAGCAAGGTCACCGAGCTGGCCAACAACGGCCTGTCCTACGGCATCCACGTGGTCATCAGCACGCCGAACTGGCTGGAGGTGCCGCTGGCCATGCGCGACGGGCTCGGCCTGCGGCTCGAGCTGCGGTTGCCGGACGCCCGGGACTCCAACGTGCGACTGGTCGGCGCGCTGCGCCGACCGGCCGAGTCGGTGCCGGTCGATCAGCCGGGTCGCGGCCTGACCATGGCCGCCGAGCACTTCCTGTTCGCGGCGCCGCAGTTGGACCGGATCCCGGAGATCAACGCCAAGTACCCGGGCCAGTCCGCACC
Organism: Mycobacterium sp. NGS45; assembly: GCF_059812645.1. NCBI lineage: Bacteria > Bacillati > Actinomycetota > Actinomycetes > Mycobacteriales > Mycobacteriaceae > Mycobacterium > Mycobacterium sp. NGS45. Next base: position 23,155 of record NZ_JCALDB010000013.1, read on the forward strand.
ACCGGTGCGGTTGCTGCCCACGCAACTGGCGCCAGCCGCGGTTGCCCCGCTGTACTGGGGTGCCGAGCAGGTGGTGATCGGTCAGCGCGAAGAAGACCTGGCGCCGGTGGCGATCGACTTCGCCAACCATCCGCTGCTGATGGCCTTCGGCGACACCAAGGCCGGCAAGACCACGCTGCTGCGGCACATCATCCGCACCGTGCGGGAGAACTCCACACCCGATCAGGTGGCCTTCACGGTGATCGACCGCCGCCTGCATCTGGTGGAGGAACCGTTGTTCCCGGACAACGAGTACACCCCGAACATCGACCGGATCATCCCGGCGATGCTGGGCCTGGCGGCGATCATCGAAGGTCGCCGTCCGCCGAACGGCCTGTCACCGGCCGAGTTGGCATCCTGGAGCTACTCCGGTCACACCCACTACCTGATCATCGACGACGTCGACCAGATCTCGGAGGCCCCGGCCATGTCGGGACCCTATGTGGGACAGCGGCCTTGGACGCCGCTGATCGGATTGCTGTCCCAGGCGGCCGATCTGGGACTGCGGGTCATCGTGACCGGCCGGGCCACCGGTTCCGGCCACAACCTGATGACCAGCCCGTTGCTGCGCAGAATGTCGGATCTGCAGGCGACCTTGCTGATGTTGTCCGGTAACCCTCAGGACGGCGGCAAGATCCGCGGTCATCGCTTCACTCGGCTGCCCGCCGGCCGAGCGGTGTTGCTCGACGACACCGACACCCCGAGTCACATTCAGTTGGTCAATCCGCTGGTCGATTCACAGATCGAAGGAAGGAAACTGCCATGACGCTTCGTGTGCTTCCCGAGGGCCTGGCCGCCACCAGTGCGGCGGTCGAAGCGCTGACCGCGCGGCTGGCCGCTGCGCACGCCAGTGCGGCACCGGCCATCACCGCGGTGGTGCCGCCGGCGGCCGACCCGGTGTCGCTGCAGACCGCGCTGGGCTTCTCGGCGCAAGGTGCCGAGCATTCCGCGATCGCCGCGCAGGGTGTCCAGGAACTCGGCCGCGCCGGGATGGGCGTCGCCGAGTCCGGCACCAGTTACGCCAGCGGTGATGCGCAGGCGGCATCTTCGTACATGATTGCGCGCGGCGGGCGCTGATGACCGCGCCAGTCTGGTTCGCCGCACCGCCCGAGGTGCATTCGGCGCTGCTGTCCGCCGGTCCGGGGCCCGGGTCGCTGTTGGCGGCCGCGGGTGCCTGGAGTGGGCTGAGTGCTGAATACGCTGCGGCCGCAGCCGAACTGACTGCGCTGCAGGGTGAGGTCCAGGCCGGATCCTGGCAGGGGCCGAGCGCCGAGCAGTACGCCGCGGCACATCTGCCCTATCTGGCCTGGCTGATGCAGGCCAGCGCGAACAGCGCGGCCGTCGCGGTCCAGCACGAAGCGGCGGCAGCGGCCTACACCGCGGCGCTCGCGGCCATGCCCACGTTGGCCGAGCTGGCGCTGAACCACACCATCCACGGCGTGCTGCTGGCCACGAACTTCTTTGGCATCAACACCATCCCGATCGCGCTGAACGAAGCCGACTACGTGCGGATGTGGATTCAGGCGGCCACCACGATGGCCACCTACCAGGCGGTCTCGGGTACCGCGCTGGCCGCCACGCCACGCACTTCGCCGGCGCCGTTCGTGCTCACCCCCGGTGTCGGTGAGGCCGGCACCATGGCCGCCAACCTGATGCAGACCAGCGCTCAGGCCCAAGCCGCCGAAACCGGTTCGGCCCTGCAGACGCCGGACTGGTGGAGCGACAACGAACTGGTCAAGGCGCTGGCCGACTACTTCGATCAGGACTCGATGATCGGCGGCGAGCAAGTCGCGCAGCTGATTCGGGATCCGCTCGGCACCATTTCCAACATGCTCACCGGCCCGGAGGGACTGTTCACCAATCCGGGTGCTTTCCTGGGCACTTGGGGCCCCTTCCTGCTCGGCGTCGGCTATCAGGCGTTCTTCCAGCCGGTCGGCTGGGGCACCTGGGGCGCATTGCTCAGTTCGCCGCTGTGGCTGCCGTTGCTGGCTGGTGCGGCGCTGGGCGCGCTCGGGTTCTTGACGCTGCTCCCGCAGGACGCGCCGGCCGACGCTCCTGGCGACGAGGCCGTCCCGGAGCCCGCTCCGGGGATTCGGGCCGACCAGCAGTTCTACGCCCCGCCCGGCGGCGTGCCGGCCGGCACGCCGGTCGGTCCTGGTGCCACTGCCGCCGGCGGTGCGGCCGGCGGTGGCGCGGCAGCCACCGCACCGGCGGCGCCGGCGGCCCCGGTGCTGGCGTACGCCGTGGCCGCGCACGACCCGCCGGAAGGTGTTGGTCCGATCCTGCGCGACACCACCCAGGCGCAGGCGCCGGCCTCGGGCGCCTCGGCGTCGGTGGCCGCGGCCGCGCTGGCCTCGGCCCGGGAGAAGCGTCGGGCTCGGCGCAAGCGCGGCGCCCCGGTGACCGAACGCGCCTACGCCAACGAGTACCTGGACTACGACCCCGAGCGCACCGAGCCGCCGCAGGATGCGCCGCAGCCGTCCACCCTGGCTTCCGGACAAGGCGCCGGGCCGATCGGGTTCTCCGGCACCGCACACAAGGACATCCTGCGCGAAGCAGCGGGTCTGACCACGCTCGACGGGGACGCCTACGGTAACGGGCCGACCACGCCGATGATGCCCTCCGGCTGGGAGGAGGGTGAACCTACTGACCGTGACTAACTCTCGAAATATCGGTCCATCACTACTGATTGGAGAAACAAGAGCATGAGTCTTCTCGACGCTCACATCCCACAGATCGTCGCCTCGGAGTCGGCGTTCGCGGCCAAGACCGGTCTGATGCGCAGCACCATGGCGCAGGCCGAGCAGGCCGCGGTGTCCGCTCAGGCGTTCCACGTCGGTGAGTCCTCGGCAGCGTTCCAGGCGGCCCACCGCCGGTTCGTCGAGGTCGCCGCCAAGGTCAACATGCTGCTGGACATCGCACAGGTGAACCTGGGCGAGGCCGGTGCCACCTACGTCGCGCAGGATGCTGCCGCGGCCGGAACCTACGGAGGTATGTGATGTCTCAGATCATGTACAACTACCCGGCCATGCTGGGTCACTCGGCCGAGATGGCCGGGTACGCCGGTGCGCTGCAGGCCATCGGCACCGACCTCGCCGCCGAGCAGGCCGCGCTGCGGGCCGGCTGGCAGGGTGACTCGGGTATGACCTACCAGGCCTGGCAGAGCCAGTGGAACATCGCCATGGAAGAGCTGGTGCGCGCCTACCGGGCGATGTCGACCACGCACGAGACCAACACCATGTCGATGATGGCTCGGGACCAGGCCGAAGGGGCCAAGTGGGGCTGACCGGCCGGGAGGGTCAGTGGCACCCAACGCGGTAGAGCTGACTGCTGAAGCCGCCTGGTACATCGCGGACTCGGTGGGCGCCGGCACCTTTCCCTGGGTGCTGGCGATCACCCCGCCGTACCGGGACGGCTCGCAGCGGGCGGCGTTCGAGTCGCGGCAGGTCGCCGAACTCACCCGGTTGCAGGTGATGACCGACGGTCGGATCAATCCTGCCGTGCAGAAATGGATTTCGGTCGTCTGCTACCCGGACCGGTGGTTCGATCTCCGCTACGTCGGACCGAACGCGACCAACGGTGACCTGCTGCGCGGCGTGATCGCCAAGCGCGGGGAGAGCACCGTGGTCGCGCTCCGCAACGCGCAACTGATCACCTTCACCGAGATGGACATCGCTGATCCGCACGCCCTGGTTCCCGCGGTCACCGCGGGGTTGTCCGGGCGTGCGCCGGCCCGGTTCGACGAATTCGAACTCCCGGCCAATGTCGGGGCCCGGGCCGACGAACAACTGCGCGCCGGGGCCGACCTGGCCGCGGTGATCGACTACCTCGGTATTCCGGACACTGCACACGCCGTGGTGCATTCGGTCTTCACAGGGCCGCGTACCTACGTCGAGGTAGTCGCGGGCAACCGCGTCAACGGCCGGCCGCAGACCACCGAGGTGGGTGTGGCGGTCATCGATACCACCGAGGGGCGAGTGGTCGTCAGTCCCTCACGTGCCTACGACGGCGAGTGGGTCTCCACCTTCGCGCCGGGCACGCCGTTTGCGATCGCGATCGCAATCGACCACTTGACCGACACGTTGCCGGACGGCCGATGGTTCCCATCGTCCCGGCTGGTTCGTGACTTCACCACCCAAAGAAGCTGAAAGAGAACGAATAGATGACTGAGACCTCCGGGGCGACCGCGGCGACCCCGGTGATGCCGATCGTGCGTGTGGCCATCGTGGCCGACACTCGGCTCACCGAAGTTGCACTGCCGGCCGAGCTGCCACTGCGGGAGATCCTGCCCGCCGTGCAGCGGCTGCTGCCCGTCGACGACAGTGAGTTGGACCCGGCTACCAACCGCCGGCTCAGCCTGGCGCCGGTCGGCGGCGCTCCGTTCTCCCTGGAGGCCAGCCTCAACACCGTCGGCGTGGTCGACGGGGATCTGCTTGCCCTGCAGCCCATCCCGGCGGGGCCCGCTGCGCCCGGCATCGTCGAGGACGTCGCCGACGCCGCCGTACTGTTCTCCGAGGCGCGTAAGCACCCGTGGGGCATCCCGCACATCGAGCGGGGAGCTCGGGCCGCCGCCGCGATCGCGCTGCTGGCCGGTACCGGCTTTGCCGTCGCGCATCGGTTGGCCACCGGTGACCCCGCCGGCCTGTACGCGGTCAGCGCGCTGGCCGCCATCGCCGTGGTCGCCGCGCTGCTGCTGCGGGCGCGGGCCAAGAACTCGGCCACCGAACTCGCGATCGTCGCGCTGGCGCCGATCGCGGCCGCATTCGCGCTGGCCGTGCCGGGTGAACCCGGTGCAGCACAATTGATCCTGGCGGCCGCAGGCGTGACCGCCTGGGGCGCGATCAACATGATCTTGAGCGACCGCGCGCTCGGCTTCTTCACCGCGACCACGGTGGTCGGCGGTGCGCTGCTGACCGCCGGCGCGGTGGCCGCGATCTGGCAGCTGCCGCTGCTGACCTTGGGCTGCGGTCTGATCGTGGCAGCACTGCTGGTCACCGTGCAGGCCCCGCAGCTGTCCGCACTGTGGGCGCGGTTCCCGCTGCCCTCCATCCCCGCGCCGGGTGACCCCACTCCGTCCGCCGCGCCGCTGAGCGTGCTGGAGGATCTGCCGCGTCGGGTCCGGATCAGCGATGCGCACCAAACCGGTTTCGTCGCAGGCGCCGTGGTGTTGTCGGTGCTCGGCTCGCTGGCCATCGTCGGCCCGGATCAGCCGGTCAGCGCGTGGGCCTGGTTCGTCGTGATCGGCACCGCGCTCTCAGCCGTGCTGCGGGCCCGGGTGTGGGACACCGCGGCCTGCAAGGCGTGGCTGTTGGCGCAACCGTTCCTGGTCGCGGTGACCTTGCTGGTGACCTTCGGTGTGCAGGGCCGCTACTGGCTGGCCCTGGGCGCGGTGATCGCGCTGGCGGTGCTGGCCCTGGCCTGGATCATCGTGGCGGCCAACCCGAAGGTGGCCGACCCGGACACCTATTCGCTGCCGATGCGTCGGCTGACCGGATTCTTGGCGCTGGCGGTGGACGCCTCGCTGATCCCGGTGATGGCCTACCTGGTCGGACTGTTCGCCTGGGTCCTCAATCGATGATCCGAACTGGTCTGCGCTCGGCGGTGCTCGCTTCGGCGGCGCTGCTGGCCCTGAGTCCGGCGGCCTGGGCGGTCAACCCGCCTGAGGTCGAGCCCGGCGCCCCGGTCCCGTCCGGCAGCACCGGCGCCGCAGTCCCGATGATGCAGCAGGGCGAATGCACCTTGGCCGGAGTGCTCGAGGGCACCGATCCCGGTGCCGGATCACCCAATCAGCAGATGCTCAATCTGGCTGAGGCATGGCGGTTCTCGCGTGGCGAGGGGCAGACGGTCGCGGTGATCGACACCGGCGTCAAACCTGGACCGAGACTGCCCGAGGTGCAGGCCGGCGGCGACTACGTGGCCGACACGGATGGGCTGACCGACTGCGACGGGCACGGCACACTGGTGGCCGGGATCATCGCCGGACAACCTGGGCCGGACCAGTTCTCCGGTGTGGCCCCGGATGCCCGGCTGCTGTCCATCCGGCAGGTCTCGGCCAAGTTCTCGCCCCGGGTCAGCGGTCAGGACCAAGCCCAGGCCCGCGCGGCCATCGACATCGAGTCGCTGGCCCGCGCGGTGGTGCACGCCGCCGACCTGGGTGCCCGGGTGATCAACATCTCGGTGGTGACCTGTCTGCCCGCAGGCAATGCGGTGGATCAGTCTGCGCTGGGTGCGGCACTGCGTTACGCCGCGGTAGACAAGGACGCGGTGATCATCGCGGCATCCGGAAACGCCGGCCCGGCCGGGCTTTCGGCCGGAACTGTCTGTGAGAACAACCCGATCAACCCGGCTCCCGGTGGGGACGACCCGCGGAATTGGTCGGGTGTGACATCGGTGTCGACGCCGTCGTGGTGGCAGCCCTATGTGCTCTCGGTCGGTTCGTTGACCTCGGCCGGGCAGCCCTCGGAATTCACCATGACCGGCCCGTGGGTGGGTATTGCAGCCCCCGGCGAGAACGTGGTGTCGGTCAGCAACTCCGGTGACGGCGGGCTGGCCAACGGCATTCCCGATGACAAGGGCAAGTGGGCGCGGCTGGACGGCACCAGCTATGCCACCGCCTACGTGTCCGGGGTGGCCGCGCTGGTGCGCAGCCGGTTCCCGGAGCTGACTTCGGCGCAGGTGATCGAGCGGTTGACCGCCACCGCGCACAACGGAGCCCGCGAACCGTCGAACCTGGTCGGCGCCGGCACCGTCGACCCGGTGGCCGCCTTGACCTGGCAGCTGCCGTCGTCGCCGGAGTCGGACACGCCGGCGTCGAGCCAGATCGACCCGCCGGTGGCCGCGTCGCCGCCCGACCACACTCCCCGCAACATCGCGTTCGCCGGTACCGGCGCCTTGGCCTTGGCCGTGGCTGCCGTCGCGTACGCAGTGCATCGTCGAAAGGAACACCAGTGAGGATCGTCTGGCCGGGCACCGGTCGAATCACGTTGGCGGCGTTGGCCATCGTGCCGGCCGCCATGGCCTATCCGTGGCAGACCGTCACCGAGCGGTGGGTGCTGGGCGTCGCCGTCGCAGTGGTGCTGCTGCTGTTCACCTGGTGGAAGGGTCTGCACCTGACCACGATCCTGGGCCGACGACTGGGCCTGTTGAGTAAGGGCCCGCGGCGCAGCAAGCATCAGCTGGTCGAGCATTCGTCGGCCGATGCGCGCACCACGGTGGTGCTGCGCGTGCTGCCCGATTGTGACGGCGACGTACCGCTGCCGCTGCTGGCGTCCCACCTGGATCGCTATGGGCTGCGCGCGGATGCGGTGCGGGTGACCAGTCGAGACACCGCCGCCGGCCGCACCACCTGGCTGGGGCTGACGATCTCGGCGGCCGACAACCTGGCGGCCTTGCAGGCTCGGTCGGCGCGCATCCCGCTGCGCGAGACCGCAGAGGTTGCGCTTCGCCGGCTGGCGGATCATCTGCGCGAAGAGGGTTGGCTGGTCAGCACCGACGCCGATGTGCCGGATCTGCTGGGCCCGGAGGCCAAACAGCGCTGGCGCGCCGTGGCGGACGGATCCTCCGGTCACCTGGCCGCCTACGAGGTGAGTGCCGGGAGCGAGCTGCAGGACACGTTGTCGCAGTTGTGGGCCAACCCAGGCTCGGAGGTGTGGACCGCGTTCGAGATCACCGAGGGTCCCCAGGTCGCGGTGGCCTGCGCCATCCGTACCGACGAGGCGCCGGGCAGTGCCGTGCCGGTCGACGGTTTGGTCTCGCGACGGGGCGTACAGGCTGCCGCGTTGAACGCGTTGCATCCCGCGTCATCGGAACGCCTTGGTGTCACCCCGGTTTCGGGCGTGGATCTGGAATCGGTGCGCTGGCCCTCGATCCGGGTGCCGGTCAGAACATAACCGGCGCCAGGAACTTCGTCATCCGGCGGAGGTACTCGGGCTGACTGACGTGCAGCACGTGGTTGCCCGGGAACCAGTGCAGCGCACAACGATCCCAGTGCTCCCACAGCAGCTCCGCTTGCTGTGGTGGCGCAAGTCGATCACCGAGGCCGGTGATGATCAACCGACGGTCCTTGGCCACCTTGGGTGCGTAGTTCAGCGGGCAGTGGTACGCCGAGGCCTGGCCGGCTGCGTTGCGGTCCACACCGGTCACCGCCCGGCCGAGCTTGACCAGTTCGTTGGCCGGCCACCACTCGTCGAACATGGTTTCCGGGGTGACCACCGGAACGTTGGGGATCACCGCCTGCAAGCGGTCGTCGGCGCAGGCGATCAGCGATGAGGTATAGCCGCCCAACGACATTCCGGTGAGCGCGAACTTCTCCACCCCGGTGGACTCCAGATAGTCCAGGACGGACCGGAAGTCGTGCACGGCCTGGGCCATCGCCTCGGCCATGCCGGCGGCGCCGTTGGCGAAGAACCCGTAGCCGCTGAACGGTGAGAACCGTTCGGCGCGCCGACCGTGGAACGGCAACGTGTAGAGCAGCACGTCGTAGCCGGACTTGTAGAACCAGGGCAGCGAGAAGAACAGCCCGTTCATCAGATACGGCGAACCCAGGAAACCGTGGATCACGCACAGGGTGGGGTGCGGACCGTCGTCGTGCCGCCAATGTTGGGCGTGCACCACGTTGTTGCGGTTCAGGCCGCGCCACAGATTGCGCATCGACGGGTTGACCGCCTCGAAGCTGCTTTGGAACTGGATGTGCTGGGCGTCGCCGTGGGCAACGTAGCGGGCCACCGGATTAGCCGGTTTGGTCGAGACCCGCGGCGGCGCGGTGGGCGCGGGGAACGACTTCGCGGCGTCCTGTTCGACGGCGAGTTCGGTGTAGAAGGCCGCGTTGTCGTGTTCGCGGCGCAATTCCGATCCGCGCAGCAGACCGGTCAGCATGGTGGGCAGCATCGTGGCTCCGACCAATGAGGCGATACCGGTACGTAAGCCGATGTCGGCGATCGCGGAGGTGTCCACGATGGCCCGCTGACGCCAACTCAGCTCGGAACGGTCCGGTAGACCGCGGGCGCCGGCGTCGGCCCCGGGTACGTCCGGCATCGGTAGCGGCGGCTCGATCGGATCGTCGACGGCGATTTCAGGAGTTGGCCCCATGTTTGCCGATGTTAGTGAATCAAGTTGAACAGCCGCGCCGCATTGCGGTAGAAGACGTTGCCCAACCATTGGTCATCAACGCCGTCCAAGTCCGTGACAGCCTGCATGGCCTCGGCATACGAGTACGGGATGTTGGGGAAATCGCTGCCGAACAGGATGCGCTCACCCAGACCGAGGAGTCGATGTTGGTAGTCCCGCGGGAACGGCATGGTGTCCTCGGCGAACTTGGTGAAGGCCATCGTGGTGTCCAGCAGCAGCTGTGGATGCGCATCGCACAGATCCAGGAATTCGACGTATTCCGGCATGCCCATGTGGGCCACCACCAACCGCAACTCCGGATGCCGCTGCAGCAGCGTCGCGATGTGCTCGGGGCCGGTGTAGCGGCCCGGGACCGGACCGGAGCCGCAGTGGATCACCACCGGCGTGCCGGCCCGGGCGATCTGAGCCCAGACACCGTCGAGCAGCGGATGGTTGGGATCGTATTGGCCAACCTGGATGTGCGCCTTGAACACCCGGGTACCGCCCGCGATCGCCGTGGCGACGTAGTCGGGTGCGCTGGGTTCGGGGTAGAACGTTGCGGTGCTCAGGCAGTCCGGCACGTAGCGGGCGAATTGCGCTGCCCATTGGTTGAGCCAGGCGGCCATGTCGGGTTTGTGCGGATAGACCAGTGAGGTGAAGGCGCGTACCCCGAAGCGACGCAGTGTGGTCACCCGCTGTTGTTCATCGGCCCGGTACCGGATCGGCCACTCCCGGCCGATCATCGGGCCCTGATCGTCGAAGTAGCGCCACACCTTGTCCATCACCGACTTCGGCATGAAGTGGGTGTGGACGTCGATGATCCCGGGCAGCTCGAGCTGACGCCAGATCGCCTGGACCCTCTGATATTCATCCATCGGGTCCAAGGATGACAGCATTGCGGCATGTGGAATGCGGATCGGTACCTTGAATTCGCCGACCATCGCGGCCGGCCATTCTTTGACCTGTTGGCGCGGGTGGGTGCTCGGTCGCCGCGCCGGGTCGTCGATCTGGGCTGCGGGCCCGGCAATCTGACCGCCACCTTGGCCCAACGCTGGCCGGACGCCGTGATCGAGGCCATCGACAGTTCGGCGGAGATGGTTGAGGCCGCTCGCGCCCGCGGGGTGGCCGCCGTAGTCGGCGACGTCACCGATTGGACGCCGTCGGCCGACGTCGACGTGCTGGTGTCCAACGCGGTGCTGCAATGGGTTCCGCAGCACCGCGACCTGTTGGTGCGCTGGGCTGAACAGCTGAAGCCGGGGTCCTGGTTGGCATTTCAGGTGCCGGGCAACTTCGATGCGCCGTCGCACCGCGCGATCCGTGCCATCGCGGCTCGGACCGCGTTCGCGGAGGCGTTGCAGGACATCACATTCGGGTCTGCCGAGGTGGTGGATACGCCGGCGCAGTATGCCGAACTGCTGACCATCGCCGGCTGCGAGGTTGACGCCTGGGAAACCACCTATGTGCACGAGCTCAGCGGGGAGCGCCCAGTGCTGAACTGGGTCTTGGGTACTGCGCTTACCGAGGTGCGTGCGCGCCTCGACGAGCCTGACTGGCAGCGGTTCTGCGACGAGTTGGCGCCGCTGCTGGACCAGGCCTATCCGGTGCGCTCAGACGGGCGCACCTTCTTTCCGTTCCGGCGCATCTTCGTGGTCGCCAGGGTGCGGTCCTAACTCATTCGCCCGGTATGCCGGCCGATCGGGTCGGGGTCATCGGCTCGAAGCGGGACGTCGTTGTGATACCTGTGTTGGGTGTCGCGGAGGTCGATCGGGTTGGCGGTGTTGGCGCTGCTCGGCTACGCCGGGTTGTGGCTGGCTTACCTGCAGCAGGCGTCGTGGCTGGTGGCGTTCGACGACTGGTTCCTGCAGCCGTTGGCGCAGTTCGGGCAGGTCCACCCGGGCTGGGTGGCAGGGTGGAACTGGTTTTGCACCATCCTGAGCCCGGGCACGTTCCGGATCGTGGTGTTCGTGGTGATCATCTGGCTGCTCTACCGACGACGACGGCGCATCGCCTGGTTCCTTCTGCTGACCGTGGAACTCAGCGGCGTGCTGACCGAGGTGGCCAAGCTGGCGGCGGATCGACCCCGGCCGGTCACGGCGTTGGTCTACGTGCACGGGTTGTCGTTCCCGTCCGGGCATGCGCTGGGGATCATGGTCTGCGTGTTGGCCGTGCTCACCGTGGTGTTGCCGGTGGTGGCCCGGCGTTGGCATGCGGTGTTGATCGTGCTCGGGGCCGTCGTGGTGCTGGCGATCGGTGTCGGTCGGGTGGTGCTCAACGTGCACCATCCCTCCGACGTCATCGCCGGCTGGGCCCTCGGATACGCGTACTACCTGGTCTGCCTGCCGGTGCTCGGGGTCCGGACCGAAAGACCGGAAGTGCTCGATACAGCCAAGTGAAACTGTCGAGACCGTTAAGGTGCGCGGATGCTGCCTGTTCGTTCCCGATTCACGCCACTGGTTCTCGGCGCGCTCGCAGCGATCACCTTGCTCGCGGCATGTGCGCAGCCGTCAGCGCCCGCTTCGCCGTCCGACACCGTGCCGACCGTGACATCCACCGAGGACGCCGTACGTCCAGGCATCGAGACCTTCCTGGCTGATCTGCCGCCGGCGCTGCGGGGCAAGCGAGTCGGTCTGATCACCAATCACACGGGAATCGACCGGTCAGGCACATCGGACATCGATCTGATCGCGCAGCACGACGAGCTGCAACTTGTGGCACTGCTGGCGCCAGAGCACGGTATTCGAGGCAACCTCGAGGCGGGTGTCCATGTCGACGATGAGGTCGATGAAAAGACCGGCGTGCCGATCTACTCCCTGTACGCCACCGAGGATCGCGCACCGACTCCCGAGATGCTCAACGATGTGGATGTCTTGGTTTACGACCTCCAGGAAGTCGGTGGCCGCACCTGGACGTACGTGTCGACCATGGCGCTGTCCATGCAGGCCGCGGCGCGGAAAGGGATCCCGTTCGTCGTGCTCGACCGGCCGAATCCGATCGGCGGCGAAATAGTCGAGGGCGCCCTACTCGACCCGGCGTTTGCGTCATTTGTCGGTATGTACCCGATCCCGGCACGGCACGGGATGACAGTCGGCGAACTGGCCACCCTGTTCAACCAGCAGTACGGCATCGGGGTGGACCTGATCGTGGCCCGGGCCGAGGGCTGGCATCGTGCGCAGTGGTTCGACGACACTGGTCTGCCCTGGGTGAACCCGTCGCCCAACCTGCGGTCGCTGGCGGCGGTGACGAGCTACCCGGGAACCGTCTACTTCGAGGGCACCAACATCGCGGAGGGTAGGGGCACCGACCGTCCGTTCGAACAGGTCGGCGCGTCGTGGCTGGATGCGCCGCGGGTGGTCGAGGTGATGAACGCCCGGCAACTCCCGGGTGTTCGTTTCGAGGCCACCACCATGTCCGTCGCCGACACCGCCGCCAAGTTTGCTGGACAGACCATCCCCGCTATCGGGTTCGTAGTCACCGACCGGCAACTCTACCGGCCGGTCCGCACGGCGCTGCTGCTCATCGACGCGATCCGCAAGCAGCATCCAGACGACTTCGCCTGGGGTCCGTCGATCGATCTGCTGACCGGATCGGACAAGGTGCGCCTCGCGATCGATGCCGATCGGCTCGGGCCGCTGCTGGCGGAATGGGACCGTGCTGCCGCTGCATTTCGCGAGAGCCGAACAGCCTATTTGCTGTATTAGCCGGTTCGGTGCTCAGCGTCCGGGCCGAAACACCGGAAGTGCTCGATACAGCGACGTGAAACTGACCTTCTCGTACTCGTCGCCGACCTCCCCGTCGCGAGCGATCACGGTCGGCCCGTCGAGGGCGGCGAAGCTGAATTCGGGCACCTGCATCTCGTGGTAAAGCGGGCTGCGTTCGAGCCGACCAAGTGCCAGCGCAGCCAGGATGCGCACCCGGGACAGCCGCCGGCCGGTCTCGAGGATCCGGACGTCGATCAGGCCGTCGTCCATCCTGGTGCGCCGCGACGGGGCGAAACCCGTTGGCAGGTATACCGAATTGCCCAGGAAGAACAGTGACGTCTGCAACGTCTTGTTGTCGTAGCGGATCCGGACCGGGTCGTGGTTACGCAGGGTGTACAGCATCGCGTAGAGGCTGGCGATCGGTTTGCCGAACCGATGTTCCAACTTTTCGCGGCGCTGCACGAACTGCGGGTAGGCACCGATGCTGGCGGTGTTGAGCACCATGTGCGCCTCGTTGAGGCGCACCAAGTCCACCTTGGCGACGCTGCCGCTGCGGATCGCGTCGACGGTGTCGGCGACGGTGGGACAGCCGATGTCCTTGGCGAAGTGGTTGAACGTGCCGGCCGGAAACACTGCCAGCGGCAGACCGGCTTCCAGTGCCACATTGGCGGCCGTGGCGACCGTGCCGTCGCCGCCGCCGACCGCCAGAACCTCGGCGCGCGAGGCGGCTTCGGCCAGCACCGTCTGGGGATCGTCGTCTTCGCCGAGTTCGACGATCTCGGCTCGGGGCAGCGCTGTGCGGACCTCGTCGGCCACGCGCGCACCGGTGCCGCTACCGGAGGCCGGGTTGATCACCAAGACCACACCTGCCCCGTCGGGACGCGCCGGCGTGTCGACCCACAGCGGTTCGGTGCTCGGCAGCGTCGCTTCGGCGATCGGCGGCACCAGCTTGCCGCCAACCACGGCGACCGCCGCGCCGAGGCCCAGGCCGGCGAGCACGTCACCGGGGTAGTGCGCACCGGTGGCCACCCGGGACAGACCCACCAGACCGGCCAACAGTGCCAGCCCGAAACCGAGTGGCGGGCTTTCCAGCCCGACGGCGACGGCGAATGCGGCCGCGCTCGCCGAATGTCCCGACGGCAGCGAACTGGACTTAGGGAACCGGGTGATTTGACGCGGCAGCGGCACCGCCGTGCGGCTGGGGCGCTCCCGCTTCCAGAGGCGCTTGGCCACTTGGTTCGTGATCAGGCTGGAAACGCCCAGCGTCACCACGCCGCGTACCGCGCCGCGTTGCGCTGCGGGGGTGCCGGTGGCCGCCAGTGCTCCCGCGATGGCGAACCAGAGCTTGGAGTGGTCGGCGGCCCGGGTCAGCGGCGGCATTGCGGAGTCGAGCAGAGGTGTCTGCGAGCTGGCGATCGCGTCGAAGATATCGCGATCCAGCGTGCCCAGCCCGCGGGTGATCTGACGCAGTCCGGAGGGGCTCTTCCATGGCGGCTCGAACATGCGCACCACCCTACGTGCGGCGCTCGGGTCCCTGCCCGCCCTCCGGCAGGTCCATCCGCTCGGCCAGCTTGTCGTTGGGTACCACGATCCGCTTGGTCACCACGGATTTGCCGTCGACCTGCTTGGAGACGGTGGGGCCAGCCGGCGGGGTGATGATGCGGCCCTGCACCGGCGCGCCGTTCTTGACCGTGGGCGGCGACACCCGTTTGGTGTCGACCTTCTCGTCCTTGCCGCCGGCTGCGGCACCGCCCATCGCTCCCGGCGGCATCATCGGGTAGCCGCCCATGCCGCCGGTGTATCCGGTGGGCTGGGCCGTCGTCACCGGGGGCGTCGGCACTGATACTCGTCCGGACGTCGGCGTGGTGGAACCGGTCGGGGTGGCGGCCGGGCTCAGCATCGACATCGGTGTCGTGCCGCCCAGGCCTTCGGGTCCGCCACCGCCGCCGACGTCGTCCAGGCCACCCCCGAGTTCGTCGAGGTCGGATCCGAATTCGTCGGCCGCCCAGTCCTCGGGCGCGAATTCCTCTGTCGCGGCGGCAGATTCCATCATGCCCATCCCGGTCTGCATGGCACCCATGCCGGCCTGCATGAGCTGCTGGGGGACCTGGGCGAGCGGCTGGATGACTCCGCCGACAGCGCCGGCGATCGCGCCCGCCAGGCTGCCCGCCATCTGTGGCAGTGATTGGGCCAGTTGCATCATCTGGTCTTGTCCGCCGGCCTCGTTGGCCGTGAACTTCTGCGCGGCGTCAGCGGTCTTGAGTTGGCGTTCGGCGTGCTGACGCAGGACCTCCTTGATGTCTTCGGGGTCACCGGAGTTGGCCGCCGCGATCAGTGCGCTGACCAGTGCATCGGTCGGAGACAGGCCGGCGGTCAGGGCTGGGTCGGGCGTCGGCACCGGCGGCGGTGGGGCTCCTGTTGCGGCCTGGTAGCCGGGAATGTTGACATCGATCGTCCCGCCGTCGCCCTCGACCGGGGGCATGTCAGCGGCCTCCTGTCATGCTCATGTTCAAGGCCTGGAACCACGAGAAGTGATAGTGGAGTTCGGTGCGGCGACCGTTGACCAAAGCCGAAATGGCAGCCAGCAGTTGCCAATTGACCAGAGCGTCAGTCGGTATGGCGTCCGGGTAGCAGGCGAGCACCTCGGTGGCGATCGAGTCGAGGTGCTCATGCAACAGTTCGATCTCGGAATCCAGCACTCCGGTGCCCGCGATCGCGGCCCGAGCCAGGGTGTGCGCGAGCCGGGGCAGACCGTCGCGCCAATTGGTGGCCTGGGTCAATTCCCAGTGGATCTCATCGATGTCGTCGACGCAGCGCGCGCGCAACGACATCCGCACCGGATCGGCGGCGTCGCGCGGGGGCAGGTACTGACCCGGCATCCACGCCGCCGTGCTGACGCAGTCACCGAGCAGGGCTTCCAGGCCGGAGCGACGTCGGGCGGGGCACAAAAGACTGAGTCCGGTGGGGATTTCCACGTGTGGTGGGATCCAGCCCGAGGCCAGGTCCGTGGTCAACAGCGTGATGCCGTCGTCATGCTCGCCGATCACCCAGCGCAGTCGTGGTTCCTGCCGGGCGACGGCGAAGAGCAGGCTCTCCAGGCGGGTGCGAGTTTGCGCCTCTGCGGCCGCAGCTCCGGTCAGCGCTCCGGAAGTTGTTGCCGCAGCACCGGTGTCGACCATGCCGATCGATTGGGGCGCCGGTGTCGACTGACTAGGCGGCGGTTTGATGACCGCTGGCTGGTTGAGTGCCGAACTTGCCGAACCCGCGGATGGGGTCGATGTCGAGGACGCTGCTGAGAGGCTCGGTGCGGCTGCCGCCGGCGCGATCGCTGGTGCTGCCACCGACGTCGCGGGTCGAAGGTCGGCGCCGTAGGCAGGTAGCGGACCGGCCGGTGGTGCCATGGGCGTGGCCATCGATGCGGCCGGAGCCGGTGATGCGGCGAAGTTAGCCGGGGTGCTTTGCATCGGGGTGACCGCGGCGTTAGCGGCCGGTGTGCTGGTGGCGGGTCCTTCGAACAGGTAGCCGCCGGCGGTTGGGACGGTGCTGGCGGACAACGCGCTGGAGGGAACTGGCTGCGGCATTTGGGTGGTGACCGCGTTAAAAGTATTGCCGCTGAAAGTGTTTGCAGTTGCTGACACCGGCCCGCTGGCGTCGAAGCCCGCGTTGAAGCTCTGCGCCAGGTGCTGCGGGCTCAGTGGCGGGGGACCGCCGACCGAGGTGGGCGCGGCCGCGGTGGACTGCGCCACGGCCGAGAGGTTGGGGCTGATCTGTGTGCCGCTCACAGGCGAGAGCGCCGGGGCGGACACGGCCGGGCCTGGTGATGTCGGGATGCCTGGGCCGGATGCGGGGGCGCCGGGGGTGGGGGTGGGTTGAAGGCCAAGAGTCGGCTGCGTCCCGCCGCCAATCAGACTGGTTTTGGCATCCGGCATCCGCATTCCAGGCCCATGCGCGGAATTCGCTGGCGGTTGCGTACTTCCAGCTGGTGCATGCGCAGATGGCATGACGGTTGGATTGGGTGCAACGTCGAGTCCTTCTGGCGGGGACGCCGGGGCCATGTTACCGCCGGCTAGTACATCCCTGCTTTCGACTGCCTCATCAGAACCCAGCGGTCGAACGCTAACTGATCCATCTTGTTTGGCGAGATTGCCACCAAGAAGTGTTGCGACTTGCTCTTGGATCGAATTCCGATCTGGAGCGCTGAATGCACGGTCGAGGTCGACCCCATTGCTTTTCGCGAACTCCCGGGCTGAGTCAGATCGGCCGTCCTCAGTTAGGACGTCTTGAATCGCCTCGAAGATGTTCTCGCAACATTCGGCACCTTTTGCGTTGGCGAGGGTTTGGCATCGCTCCACGACCTCTACGATCTTTGCGATCTTGATGGGTAGTGGCAGCTTCGAATTCTGAGCAATCGAGTCGATCTCAGTGTTTCCCTGATGAGCGATTTCCGTCAGGCTCGAGTAGAGACTGTCGAGGCTGTTTCCAGTCTTCCCATAGGAACGTGATTTCGTCTGGTTCTTGTCCGCTACCGCTTGGGCGTGGGTGATGCCTTCGCGGAAATGAAAGCGTGCGTCGTCTGCGGTCACGCCCTGTTGCGGTGCGAGGGCGCCGGTTACTACGCCTTGCAGCACGCTGCTGAACGTGGTCAGTTTGGTCGAATTCGCCTGGCGGTTGGCGAGTCCGGCGGCGACCGCGGGGCCGGTTGTGGGACTGGGCCACTGCGCACCCACGAGAAGTGCTGAATATTTGCCCGGAGGGAGACTGTTCCCGACGCCGCTCATTCGCAGATCTCAGCGATGCTCTCGGAAGCAGTATCGGCAACGTTGGCGACGCCCTCAAGGTCAGACAATGGGACCTCGCCGAGTTGCCCCAGGGCGATTTCGTTGTACGAGTCTGCGAATGTTTGAACCTCGTCGCCTAGTCGAGGTGACACAGCCGGATGGGCTCGTAGCGTTGCTAGAAGGTGTTCGGCGCCGACGTGCGACGCGAGTCGGATATTGACCGCTACCGCCAATGTGAGCGCTGGGTCACCTTCGCCGCTCCGAGCCGTCGTGGCGACAGCTGCTTTCCGAAACTTCTCGTACGCCTCGCAAACCTTCTTATCCGCATCCGCAGTCTCCTGCGCTGAGAAAGTCACTTCCGCCGGTTCCTCGACCACAGCTTCCGGCATCGGCCGAAACCACGCGGCGACCGCTACGCCGATCGCTGCCACCGCCACCAACAGCGAAAGGTAGGTTGGCCAACGTGCCGGTGGTCGCCTCGGGGCGGGTACCTGCGGCGGCCATGCCTGGGGTGTCGCAGGAGGAATGCCTGGGTAGGGCGAGTCCGACATGGGGTAGATGTTATCGCCGAATCTTGGCACCGCTATTCACCAATGAGCAGACGGTGGAAGCGGCGCGAGGCGAGGCAACCGGTACCCACCGGCAGCCCAACCGTGTCCGAACCTTGACGTCACCACGACACGATGGACCCCGTGCGCCGACTGCTGAGTGCGATGTTTGTTGCTGCCTGCGCGGCGCTGCTGGCGGTGGCTTCGTCCCCGCTCGCCTTCGCCGCGCCGACGCCCTGGTTCGTCAACAACGTCGGCAACGCCACCCAGGTCCTCTCCGTCGTCGGCACCGGCGGCTCCGACGCCAAGATGGACGTCTGGCAGCGCACGACGGCCGGCTGGCAGCCGATCGGTGCGGGAATCCCGGTCAAAATCGGCTCCAAGGGCATGTCGCCAGACCACTTCGACGGCTCGATGATGACGCCGATGGGCGTGTACACCCTGGACTTCGCCTTCGGTACCGAGCCCAACCCGGGCGGCGGGCTGCAGTACGTCCAGGTCACCCCGGACCACTGGTGGGACGGTGACATGAAGAGCCCCACCTACAACACCATGCAAGTATGCAAGAAGGAGCAGTGCCCGTTCAGTACCTCGTTGTCCGACGGCACCGAGAACTTGCACATCCCGCAGTACGCACACGCGGTGGTGATGGGCGTCAACAAGGAACGCATTCCGGGCAAGGGCGGCGCGTTCTTCGTGCACACCACCGACGGTGGGCCGACCGCCGGTTGCGTGGCCCTCGACGACGGCACCCTGGTCAAGATCATGCAGTGGCTACGCCCCGGTGCAGTGATCGCGATCGCCAAGTAGCACTCAGCCCAGTGCGGCGCCCGGGGTCAGGTTGAAGTTCAAGCCCTGCAACGACATCGTCGCCTCGTAGGTGCGTTCGTAGCCCGTCGCGCAGATCTTCCAGCCGTCGGCGGTGCGCCGGTACCGATCCTGATAGAAGGCCGCGCCGATCAACATGAAGTCGAAGTCGGCCACGATCACCCGATCCTGCAGGTACCAGACACCGGTTGCCTCATCTCCGTCGACCGTGATCTCCGGATGGGTCACGCGATGCTCGGAGATGACATTCGCCGGCAACGAGGTACGCATGAACTCCACCAGCGAGTCGCGATCGGTGAAATGGTGCGCCTCGCCGACCGAGGACCCGTAGTCGCCGACGACGTCCTCGGTCAGGGTCGCGGCGAACTCGTCCCACTTCTTGGTGTCCAGTGCCCGCAGGTAGCGGTACTTGACCTGTTCGATGTCGTCTCGATCGCTCATATCTGTCATTGCAACACACGCCACCTGAAGTCACCGCTGCCCGGCATCGCGCCGGACACACCGGTGTTCGTGAAGTCAACTACGACATCTCCGCGGTGGTCGGCAAGCTCGAGCGGTCCAAGGAGCCGACGGACACCGCGTAGCGTTCGTGAACCGTGAATTGTGTACGCATCGCCCGAGTGGCGGCGTACACAATTGACGGTTCACGCGCGGGCTGGGCCCGGCGGGGGCGCGAGCACGTGCGGGCTGGGCCCGAACGGGGGCGCGAGCATGTGCGGCTGGGTCCGACGGGGGCGCAAGCACACAGCCGGCCCGACGGCAACAGCACGGCTCAGCGCTGCGCCCCGGCACGGCTCTGCACGTAATGCGTGGCCATCTCGACCAGTGTGGCCCGCTCCTGCTGCCACGACAGTGAGGTGCCCATGATCATCCCGGCCAACACCATGCCGCGCAGCGCGGCCCAAATCACCTCGGCGACCTGAAGATCGGCGGGATCCTCGGAGATCAGCCGACCCAACGCAGTGATCGCATCGTTCATCTCTAGTAGATGCCGATTCCAGGAATCGCCGAGACTGCCGCGGGTGGCCTGCAAGATTTCGAACGCAGCCATCGAAGTAGGGCTCGAATAGCAGTCCCAGGCGATGTCTACGACGGTCTCGATGCGCCGGCGCAGTGGCAGTTCGCGCACGTCGGCGGCCGACAGGCTGTTCACCAGTCGCGCGACACCGTCGTCGACGACGGCCATCAACAGACCGTTGCGGTCGCCGAAGTGGTACTGGATGACGCCCCAGGTCACGCCGGCGCGTTCGGCGACGTGCTTGGCAGTGGCCGCCGGGAAGCCCTCTTCGATGATGCAGCGCACCGTCTCGTCGATGATCTTGGCGCGGGTGTCATCCCCGCGCTTGCGTGGCGCGGTGGTGCGCCGGGTCGGCGACGCCGGAGTCCCATTTGTCATTGTTGACTTTATAACATTGTCGACTTTATGTTGGAAGTGTGACTCCAGCCCAAAGTCGCTACGCGTCGCTGACCCGCGACCAACTCGCCACGCTGCTACCGGAACTGCTGCTCATCGGTCAGCTCATCGACCGCTCCGGAATGGCTTGGTGCATCAGCAATTTCGGTCGCGAAGAGATGCTGCAGATCGCCATCGAGGAATGGGCCGGCGCCAGCCCGATCTACACCAAACGCATGCAGCGCGCGCTGAAGTTCGAAGGCGACGACGTGCCCACCATCTTCAAGGGCATGCAGCTCGACATCGGCGCCCCGCCGCAGTTCATGGATTTCCGTTACACCGTGCACGATCGCTGGCACGGCGAATTCCACCTGGACCACTGCGGCGCCCTGCTCGACGTCGAACCGATGGGCGAGGACTACGTGCACGGCATGTGCCACGACATCGAGGACCCCACGTTCGACGCCACCGCGGTGGCCACCAATCCGCGCACCCAGATCCGGCCCATCCACCGGCCGCCGCGCAGCCCGGCCGATCGGCATCCGCACTGCGCATGGACGGTGATCATCGACGAGTCCTATCCCGCGGTCAGCGGATTGCCGCCGCTGGCGGTGATCGAGAAGACCATCGCCGCAGGCTGGGAACTCGACCCCATCGACGAATCCGACGAGGGCCAGTCCGACTACAGCGGACCGTTGGTGAGCGACTTCGACTTCCCGGCCTACTCGAAGTCGGCCTTGGTCCGCATGGCCGACGAGATCTGCCTGCAGATGCATCTGCTGTACTTGTCGTTCGCGCTGGCGGTGCGAACCCGCGCCACCGACGAAAGCCAGGCCCGCGACATCTGCACCAAACAGCTGATCGGCCTGGCCGGGATCGCTGCCGAGCGGATCAACAAGGCGCTGCACCTCGGCAGCGGGCCCGAGGGCGTGCTGCGCACCGCTGAGCTGCATCCGCTGTTCAACCCGGCCGGCTACATCGAGGCGGAGTTTGCCGACGGGCGCGTGCACGTGCACCGCGCCCCGGTGCACGACGACGACGCCTGGCTGGCTCTGTGCACTCCCGGATCGACCGCCGCGGTGCAGGCCATCGCCACCGCCGTGGACCCACATGTGCAGGTTCACCTGCACGGAACCGACACCGACTGGACCCTGGAACTGACCACCACCGACACCCCGGTCAAGCAGGCCTCCGAAGTCGAGGTGGTGAAGTTCAGCGGCGGTGCCTCCTTCGAGTTCGAGGCCCGAAAGTCGTTGCCACTGACGGTGGTATGAGGCGCAACCGGCAAAGGCCGCGCACCGCCCGACAACGCGCCAACCCTCGCCGCGTGGATTCTTAAGAAGTCCAAATAGGGCCTGGCAGCACCCGGTTGTGGTCACGATCTGGGCACGCGCATGCGCGTCGGTGGAAAGCCCGACCCGGCCGGGCGGTTAGGGTGGTCGCTGGCCGCAGCCCAGTCGTCGATGCAAGGTGTACTAAGTGACCGACCCGCTGGGGTTGTCGATCGGGACGACCAACCTCGTCGCTGCGCGTGTCGGTACTGCACCGGTGACGCGCCGCTCGGTGTTGACCAAATACCCCCATCGGCCCGCCGAAGTCGGTCTGCCGTCCGAGAACCCCGCCCTGACCGAACCCGGCCTGGTGCTGCGCGGCTTCGTCGAACGGGCCGGCGACCCGGTGCCGCTGGTGGCCCCCGACGGCTCCAGCCACCGAGCCGACGGGCTGATCGCCTCGGCGTTGGCCGCCATGGCCCGCGCGGTGGGCGGTGTCGGCCCGTCCGGTGACGTCGTCGTCGCGGTCCCCGCGCACTGGAAACAGGGCACGGTCCGCGCGCTCTACGCGGCGCTACAGCAAGACCCGGTGCTCTGCCCGTCGGGGCTGGCTCCGCGTCTGGTGCCCGACGCCGTCACCGCGCTCACCGCGCTGCAGGCCAACCCGGGACTGACCGGGCGTGGGATCGTCGCGCTGCTGGACTTCGGCGCCAGCGGTACGTCGCTGACCTTGGCCGACGCCGAGAACGGGTTCGCCCCTATCGGTGACACCGTGCGCCACCACGACTTCTCGGGCGATCAGATCGACCAGGCACTGATGACCCAAGTGCTGGCCGGCCTGAGCTCGAACACCGGCGCGGATCCGGCCGCGACCGCCGCGGTGGGTTCGTTGGCGCGGCTGCGCGAGGATTGCCGCCGCGCCAAGGAGCGGCTGTCGGCCGACACCGCCACCGCGCTGACGGTCGATCTGCCCGGCTTCCGCACCGAGGTGCGGGTGACGCGCGGTGAACTCGAGGCGGTGCTGGCCGGGCAATTCGACGGCGTGCTCAGGGCGCTCGAGGACCTGCTGGAACGGCGTCGCATCGTGTGGTCGCAGATCGGTGCGGTTGCGACGGTCGGTGGCGGCGCGAGCATCCCGTTTGTCGCGCAACGCCTTTCCGAGCGCACCCGCGCGCCGTTGGTGACCGTGCCGCGACCTGAACTGGAGGCCGCCATCGGTGCGGCGATGACGGCTGCGCGCGGTCCGGCCGCCGATGCGCCCACCGGGGTCGGGACCGCACTCGGCGATGCGGCCACCGCGGGCCTTGGCATCGGGGCGGTGGCACCGACCGACGACGGCGGATCGTCCACCTTCCGGGCGTTGGCCTGGTCCGAAGACGACGACTCGGTTCCCGACCCGGTCCCGTACGAAGGGCCAAACCCCTACGCGCACAACGGGACCGACGCCCGACCGGAAATCGAGTACACGCCCTCCACCGGCGAGATGGAGGCCGCGCCGGGGCGCTGGCACCGCATTCCGCAACTGGCGCTGTTCGCGGCCGCCGGCGTCGCGGTGATCGCAGCCGGTGGGGCGGCGTATTCGTTGATGAGCCAGACCACCGAAAGCCCGGCCACCACGACATCGGTCGCGCCGAGCCCCGCGCCGGAAACCTCGATCGAACCGCCACCACCGTCGCCGGAGCCGCCGCCGACGACGGTGGTCGAGTCCCCGCCGCCGCCGGTGACCACCGAGGTGCCGCCTCCGCCGCCGCAGACCACGCAGGAACCGGAGCCGACCACCACGACCACCACCACGACGACCGAGCCGACGACCACCACAACGACAACGACAACGACGACCACCACCACCACCACCACGACGACGACGCCGCCGACCACGACCACCACCCCGCCGACCACGACGCGCACCACGACCACCACCACGCCGCCGATCACCACGACGCACCTCAACATCCCGGGGTTGCCGCCGATCCCGATCCCGGTGCCCGGTCAGCCCCAGCAGTGATCGCCGCCGGGCGCTCGTGGCCAATTCCGGCGGATTCCCGCAGACTGGTGGCACCGCAGTTGGTGCGGGTGTCCTGGACGTGGAGGGCCACGATGAGCAACAACGGACCGTTCGGATTCGATCCGGAGGAGTTCGACCGGATGGTCAGAGAAGCCGGCGAAGGCCTGCGCGACGCCTTCGGCAAGATCTTCGAATCGACCGGAGAACGCGCCGGCTGGGGTGTGCTGTTCGACGAATTCGGCCGCCGCTCGGCCCGTCCGCAGCCGGAGACCACCGGCGACACCGGTGACGGCGTGTGGGCCATCTACCTGGTCGGCGAGGACGGCACGGCCACCGTCGAGCAGGTATTCCCCAAC
The DNA here is from genome assembly GCF_059812645.1 of Mycobacterium sp. NGS45. NCBI lineage: Bacteria > Bacillati > Actinomycetota > Actinomycetes > Mycobacteriales > Mycobacteriaceae > Mycobacterium > Mycobacterium sp. NGS45. The sequence continues at coordinate 47,176 of NZ_JCALDB010000013.1, forward strand.
GAACTCGAGGCGCTGCGGGCCAACAAGCACAACACCGATCCGCGCCGCAAGGTCCGCTTCCTGCCGTACGGCATCGCGGTGACCGCGCTCGACGAACTCGACAGCGACCCGCAGTGATCACCCGACGGGTGGCCGGTCTCGGCGTGCTCGTGGCCGCCGTCTGCTGGGCTCCGACCGCGGCCGCCACCCCCGCCGAGGGCGACATCGAACGCACCGACCTGGCGCAGGGCGTCACCAGCGCGCCCGTCGAGATCAACACCGAGGCACCCTCGGAACTGTTGGTGCACGGTCTGGACCTCGGCGCCGGCGCCAGCAGCGGCTGGCACACCCACCCGGGACCCGAGCACTCGGTCATCACCGAAGGCACACTGATGGTGCAGACCGCGGGTGACTGCCGGCCGACGCACTACCAGGGCGGGCAGGCGGTGTTCATCCCGACCGGGGTGGTGCACCGCGTGGTCAACGACTCGGATGCCGAGGCGTCCGCCGTCGTGACCTACACGGTGCCCGTCGGGGTACCGGTTCGCGGCGACGCGGCCGATCCCTGCCTGCCCTGAACGGACTGCTCGGGACCACCGGCTGTGGCACAGTGACCAGGTGACCGCGAAGGTGCGCGTCGTCGTGGGGGACGACCATCCGCTGTTTCGCGACGGGGTGGTGCGGGCGCTGACCTCCAGCGGCGAGATCCAGGTGGTGGCCGAGGCCAACGACGGCACCGCCGCGTTGGCCGCCATCAAGGAACACCAGCCCGCCGTCGCGCTGCTCGACTACCGGATGCCCGGACTGGACGGCGCGCAGGTCGCCGCCGCGGTGCTGCGCGATCAGATGCCCACCCGGGTGCTGCTGATCTCCGCGCACGACGATGCGGCCATCGTCTACCACGCCCTCCAAGAGGGCGCCGCCGGTTTCCTGCCGAAAGAGTCGACCCGCGCGGAAATCGTTGCTGCCGTGCTGAATTGCGCCCGCGGCAAAGACGTCCTGTCACCCGGACTGGCGGCCGGGTTGGCCGGTGAGATCCGCCGTCGGGCCGAGCCGGCCGGCCCGGTGCTCAGCCCGCGGGAACGCGAAGTGCTCGAACTGATCGCCAAGGGCACCAGCATCCCAGCGATCGCCGCCGAACTGTTCTTGGCGCCGTCCACGGTCAAGACCCACGTGCAGCGGCTCTACGAAAAACTCGGCGTGCGCGACCGCGGCGCTGCGGTGGCCGAAGCGATGCGCCGCAAACTGCTGGAATGAGCGCCACCCTGTCGCGGTGGCTGGATCACCTGGCTGCCGAACCGGTTCGGGTCGCTGCGCTGCTGCGACCGTCGATGATCTTGCTGATCGCGCTGATCGTCGAGGTCAGCGATGTGATCAACTGGCTGCCCGCGGTCTACCACAGCGCGATCGCCGGGTATTTCCTGTTGTCGTTGGTGTGGCTGGTCGCGATGCTGCGCAGCGACGTACCCGGCTGGGCCGGTTGGCTTTCCACGCTGGTGGATGTCGCGGCGGTGGTGACCCTGTGCGTGGCGTCCGGCGGAGCGACGGCGTGGCTGCTGCCGGTGTTCTTCCTGCTGCCCATTTCGATCGCCTTCCAGGAGCGGCCCTGGTTGACCGCACTCCTGAGCGTCATCACCGCGGTGGCGTATCTGGGCGTGTGGATCGTGTATTCCAAACGCGATGACACCGTGGGACTGCCCAACATCGTCTACATGGACTTCGCGTTCCTGCTCTGGCTGGCGCTGGCCACCACCGCGTTGTGTTTCGTGTTGGCGCGCCGACGCGCCCGGGTGCGGGCGCTGCTCGAGATGCGACGGCAACTGATCGCCGAATCCATGCGGGCCGAGGAACGCAACAGCCGCGAGCTGGCCGAGACCCTGCACGACGGGCCGCTCCAAGAGTTGCTCGCGGTGCGCATGACGCTCGACGAACTCGCCGAACAGCTCGAACATCCCACCCTCAGCCAAGCCCGTGACACATTGGCGGGGACGGCAACTCAACTTCGCTCCACCCTGCGCACGCTGCACCCCGCGGTGCTGTCCGAGCTGGGACTCTCGGCAGCGGTGACCGAACTGCTGCGCCAGCAGCGGCACCGCGGTCAGCTCACGGTCACCGGCGAGATCGACGAGGTGGGCAAGCCGGCGGCCCAGGAATTGTTGTACCGCGCCGCCCGCGAGCTGCTGGCCAATACGGTCAAGCACGCCCGGGCCGACGCTGTCGACGTGCGACTGACGAAGTCCGACCGGCTGATCACTCTCACCGTCGCCGACGACGGTGCCGGATTCGATCCGACGGTGTTGGCCCGGCGGGTCAGCGACGGCCACATCGGGTTGGTGTCGCTGCTGACCCGGGTGGAAGCGATGGGCGGGACCATGACGATCGACAGCGCACCGGGTCGAGGCACCCGTACCACGGTCACGGTCCCGGCAGGCGCACCCGACTCCGGGCCTGAGATTCGCACCGCGAATGGTTGACCGGGTACCTGCGGGCTAGTAAATAAAATCGAGTAGGCCTCGGATGGAGGTGAAGCATGACTGAGGCGAACTGCAAGGACGCCGGGTCGGATTGTGACCGCTACTCCGACCGTGACCTGGTCACCCGCATCGAGACGATGGTGCGCGACCTGGGGACCAAACGCAGTACCGATACCGATGACGCGCTGCGCGAACTCGTCGACGGGGCGCTGACGTCGCTGACGGTGGCCCAGCACTGCGGCATCACGATCGCCAACGGCCCGCACGAGGTCCGCACCGCCGCGGCCACCAGCAAGCTACCCGCGGTGCTCGACGAGATTCAGGCCCGCTGCGGCGAAGGACCGTGCTTGTCGGCGGCCTGGCAAGACCAGGTGATCCGGATTCAGGACATCGCCGCCGAGAAACGCTGGCCGCAGTACTGCCGGGAAGCCCTCGCGGTCACCCCGGTGAAATCGATTCTGTCCTTCCGGTTGTTTGCCGACGGCAAGACCACCGGTGCGCTGAACTTCTACAGCGAGGACGCCCAGGTGTTCGACGATGAATGCGTCGAACTTGGATTGGTGCTCGCCACCCACACCGCGCTGGCCTGGAACCTGCTCCGCCGCGAGGATCAGTTCCGCAGCGCTCTGGCCAGCCGCGACGTCATCGGCCAAGCCAAGGGGCTGCTCATGGAGCGGTTCTCGGTGAGCGCGGTGGCGGCATTCGATCTGTTGAAGGCGCTGTCGCAGGAATCCAACACACCGCTGGTGGAGATCGCCCGCCGACTCATCGTGGCCCACGACGCGGCACTGGATTAGGTCGGCGTCGCCTGAGCTTCGGTGTCCGGTGTCCTCGGCTTGTACTGCGGGACGGTGTTGAGGTCGGCGACCGCGAATCGGGGAGCGCGATCGTGGCACAGCCTGCCGAGCTGACGGTGCAGCTGCGGTCCGGCCAGCAAGGCCCACGGCCGCTGCGACTGCTCGCACCGGTCATCGAATTGCAGTAGTTCCCAGATGCCTTGAGCACCAAGGAATCTCAGAGCCCGGACATCGACCACCAGCGGCAGTCGCCGAGTGGCGAATCGGAGCAGCGCGGCGGAAAAACACTCTGCGTTCGCCGCGTCGACATCGCCGGTGACAGCCAAGATCATGACCTGACCCTCACGGCGGGCATTGATGGATGCGCCGTGGCAATCCACGACGTTGTGAATGATCTCGAAACCCGAGATGCCGTTTGGAGTGGACACTCCGACCCCTTACCGGATGGGACTAAAGCCGACACGCGGAGGGCAAGCCAATTCCGCAGTGCGCTAAGGCGGGCTGCGGACTCAACCATCTCAACCGTACCCGTGTGCAGGTGAGGTAGTCGAATGCTGGACCGAACGAGACCCACAGGGCCCTCGGCGATCAGTTCGCTGGACTGCGGCGCTGACACGGCGGGGCTGACCGGCTTCCTGTGCACGGGCGGCCATTCGGTTATGGTTCTGCTGTGCCAGAGATGGATCGTCGCAGCGCCGTGCTCATGATGGGACTGGGAATGGCAGCGGCCACGCTGCCCGCCGGGATCGCCAATGCGGATCCCATCGCCGGGGATGCCGGACCAGAACCCGGGCCGGGGGCACCGGCCGACGCCGGCCCGGCGTTCATCTTCCAGGACGAGTTCAACGGCCCGGCCGGCTCGCCGCCGGACCCCTCGCGCTGGCACATCGTGCCGGCCCGGGAGACCATCAAGAACCCGCATGAGTGGGACAAGCCGTTCAACATGGGCCGCTACGTCACCGATCAGGAGCACGTCTTCCACGACGGCAACGGCAATCTGGTGATCCGCGCGACCCGCGGGCCGGGCGAGACCATTCAAGAGAAGTACGCCAGCGCGAAGATCGTCGGTCTGTGGCGCGGCGGCATCGGGACCACCTGGGAAGCCCGGGTCAAGCTGAACTGCCTGACCGACGGCGCCTGGCCGGCGGTCTGGGTGCTCAACGACGACCCGGTCCGGGGCGGCGAGGTCGACCTGGTGGAGTGGTACGGCAACCGGGACTGGCCGTCGGGCACCACCGTGCACGCGCGCCTGGACGGCTATTCCTTCGCCACCCACCCGCATCCCATCGACAGTGCCTGGCACCGGTGGCGGATGACCTGGACCCCGGCCGGCATGTACTTCTGGAAGGACTACGAGCCGGGCATGGAACCGTTCTTCGAGGTTCCGGCGCACTCCCTGGAGGACTGGCCGTTCAACGATCCGGGCTACACCATGGTGCCGGTGTTCAACATCGCGGTGGGCGGATCCGGTGGGCGTGAACCGGCCGGTGGCAGCTACCCGGCCGAGATGCTGATCGACTGGATTCGGGTCTTCCAGGGCTGAGCCCGCAGGCGCCGCTCAGCGGAAGTACAGTTCGGACCCGCTGGGGTAGCCACCACCCTTGGTGGTGACGTGCACGTGGTCGTAATGGCCGTAGCCGCCGCTCTGCGCACCCCCGCCGGGCGTGTAGTAGACGCCGCGCCAGATGGCGTCCTGGATCGCGAACCGCTCGGCGTTCTGCATCACGTAGTTGACGATCTGATTGCCCAGCGCGATGCCCTCGGCGCTGGAGTAATTCGGGATCATCACGTCCAACGCCAGCCCGTTGGGATGCCAGCGCAGCGCGTCCGGCCGGACCCCGCCGATGCTTTGGATCTCGGGGAACACCGCGCTGATGCTGCGCGCGGCCAGGATGGTCTTGACCTGCAGGCCGGTCTCGGGGGCGACGCCGGCCGACAACAGTTGTTGGTTGTGCACCACCCGCAGCGCACGCGAGGCCGAGAGTTCTTGGAAGGCCGGGGAATTGGGTCCGTCGAGGACGACGGTGCGGACCGGCTGCAGCTGCTGGGGCGAGGCGACCACTTCGGCGCAGCAGCTGTCGACGACCGGAGCGGCCGCGGCAGCGACGTCGACGGGTTTGCTGGAGGCCGTGGGGTGCATGTCGGCGCCCAGCGCGAACAGCAGTGCGGCCGGGGCGACGAGCACGGTCAGGGCCGGTGATGGCAGCCTCCGCTGCCGAACGAGCCGATGTCTTCCCACGTCGCGCACCCTACGATTCGTACCGGGGTGCGCGCCGCATTCCGCAGGGCTACACCACCTGACCCACCGTTACACGACCGTGATATTAGCTGGACTTGTCCGGACCGCCAAGTCTCAAGGCTTCAGGACCATCTTGAATGCGCCGTCGCGCTTCTGTTGGAACAGTTCGTAGGCACGCGGGGCATCGTCCAGCGGCAACTCGTGGCTGGCGAAGTCGTCGACCCCCAGCGGGTCGTCGTCGGTCAGCAGCGGCATGATGTCGTCGACCCATTTCTTGACGTTGGCCTGGCCCATCCGCAGGGAAATCTGCTTGTCGAACAGGGTGAGCATGGGCAGTGGATCGGCGGTGCCGCCGTACACGCCGATCAGCGAGATGGTGCCGCCGCGGCGCACGATGTCGATCGCCGAGCGCAACGCGTCGAGCCGGTCGATGCCGGCTTTTTGCATCATCGGTTTGGCCACCGCGTCGGGGAGCAGGCCGGTGGCCTGCTGCACCGCCTTGGCCACCGGGGAACCGTGCGCCTCCATCCCGACGGCGTCGATCACCGAATCGGTGCCGCGACCGTCGGTCAGGGCCCGGATGACGTCGCCGACCGGTGCCTGCAGCAGATTCAGGTCGAGGACTTCGATGCCCCGGGCCGCCACGCGGTTCAACCGGTCGGGCACCAGGTCCACGCCGATCACCCGATAGCCCAGGTGCGCGGCGATCCGGGCGGCCATGCTGCCGATCGGTCCCAACCCCAACACGGTGACCGAGCCACCGTCGGGAATATCGGCGTAGGCGACGGCCTGCCAGGCCGTGGGCAGCACGTCGGACAGATAGCAGAAGCGCGCGTCGGGTGGGCCGTCGGGCACCTTGATCGGCGTGAAGTTCGCGTGCGGGACCCGCAGGTATTCGGCCTGCCCGCCCGGGACCGACCCGTAGAGCTCCGAGTAGCCGAACAGCGCGGCTCCCATGCCCTGGTCACGGACCTGGGTGGTTTCGCATTGGGTGTACAGCTGGCGGTCGCACATGAAGCAACTGCCGCACGAGATCTGAAACGGAATGACCACCCGGTCACCGGGGGCCAGGTTGGGCACCTCGGCACCGACTTCACGCACCACGCCCATCGGTTCGTGGCCCAGGATGTCGCCCGGATTCATGAACGCTCCCAGTACTTCGTAGAGATGCAGATCCGAACCGCACACATTGGTCGAGGTGACCTCGATGATCGCGTCGGTGGGTGCCTCGATTCTGGGGTCGGGCACCGTCTCGACACGGACGTCGCGTTTGCCTTGCCAGGTCACGGCTCTCATGGGTGCTCTCTCGACTCGGTGGTGGGGTGGCGCAGGAATGTGCTGAGCACGTTCGCCATGGCCGGGATGGCGTCGTTGGCGATCACTTCGTAGCCGTGCGTGCTCAGCGTCGGTAGGCACAGCAGGCCGGCCCGCGGGGTCAACCCGTTGGCCTTGGCGTGCGAGGCGTCGGATTCGAACGCGCCCAGCGCAGCGGCTTGCGGCTGGTAGCCCAGTTCGGTGCCGACCTCCATCAGCCGGTCGGCGACGTCCTTGTCGTAGACGCAGATGGCGTCGCTGTAGCCGACGATCGGGCCGCCGCTGACCGTGGTGTGGTACTCGGCTTCGGTGGGACCCACCTCGACGGCGATGGCCAGATCCAACGGCAGGGTCCGGCTGGCGTAGGCGCTGCCCACCCCGCCGATCTCCTCGCTGGCGGTGAAGACGAAGTACACGTCGCCGGCCGGTGGGGTGCCGTCGCGCCGTAGTTCGCGCGCGGCCTGCAACACGGCCGTGATGGGCGCGCGGTCATCCATGAAGTAACTGCCCAGGTAGTTGCCGACTGCCACCAGGTCGCGTTTGCTGGCGTCGATGCAGATCCGGGTCCCCGGTCGTACTCCGGCGGCCTTCAGCTCATCCGGGGTGCGTCCGGTGAAGACGTAGACGTCGGGCCAGTCCAGTGCCTTGTCGCCCTGGTCGGGTTTGGTGGCCCAGATCCGCGGGCTTTCCTGAGTGCTGTGCTCTGAGCCCAAAGCCAGCACGCCGCAAAAGGTTTCGTGGTTCCCCAGCACGGCGACCGGGCCCAACCCGAAGTTGCCCGGATACATGGTGCCCAGCGGTGTGACGTGCAGGGTGCCGTCAGACTCGATCCGCTTGACCATCATCGACAACTCATCCAGGTGGGCCATCACGGCGGTGACCGGGCCGTCGCCGCCGTCGAGCACACCGATCAGGTTGCCAGCCGCGTCGACCCAGGTCCGATCCGCCACGCCTTCGATCTCCCGGCGGCAGATCTCGCGCACGGCGTCCTCTTGCCCGGCGGGGCCGTAGACGGCCAGCAGTTCTTGCAGCAGCTTGTGATCGCTGCCGTCCAATTGCTGTTCGGCCATGTCCGGCGGTTACCCCGAAGGCCGAGACTCAAACGACGGCTATGGCGTGACGATGTTGAACCAGAACGGGAACTCGTCCAGCAGGCCGATGAAGTCGTTGAAGGATTGCTCCTGCCCGTCGATGGTCATCTTGTTCTGGTTGCGGGCGTCGTCCAAGGTGAGATTGCCCAGCTGAATGTCGTCCAGCGTTGCCTTGCTCAGGGTGATGCTGGCGTCGGCGTCCGGAATGGTTTGCGGCGAGTAATGCAGCACAGCATTCTCGACGGTCAATCCGTATTCCTTGTCCAGGTCGGTGAACTTGACGTTGAGATTGATGTTCTTGCCGGCGGCTTTCGGGCCGTTGAGTCGCACGCCGAGGTAGTCGAACAGCATCTCCGGCGGCATGGCCCTGATGGTGTCGGGACTTGCCGTGTCGGTGCCGCCTGCCGTGGGCACACCATTGCGCAGTTCGTAGGCACCTTGCAGGTACACCGAGCGCCACGGCCCGGACTCGGCCTGATACCCCATCTGTTCGTAGCTGTCGGCAAGGAGGTTCTTACCGTCGACACTGTCCGGGTTGGCGAATACCACGTGCTTGAGCACCATGGCAGCCCAGCGGTAATCGCCGTTGTCGAAGTCGCTCTTGGCCTTTTTCAGGATGGCTTCCTCGCCACCCATGTAGTCGACGTATTTCTTGGCCGCCGCCTCGGGCGGAAGGTCGTCGAGATCTGACGGATTGCCGTCGTACCAGCCCATGTAGCGCTGATACACGGCGCGCGAATTGTGTTTGAGCGTCCCGTAGTAACCGCGGTCCGGCCAGAAACCGTTGAGTTCCGGCGGTAGTTGGATCTCCTCGGCGATCTCTGAGCCGATCATGCCGTTGTTCATCATCCGCACTGACTGGTCGTGCATGTACTTGTACATGTCACGCTGTTTCTTCCAGTAATCGATGATCTTCGTGGTGCCCCACATCGGCCAGTGGTGGCTCTGGAACTTGACTTCGGTATTCGGTCCATAAACACGGATCGTCTCGTCCAGAAACTGCGCCCACTTGAGGGCGTCACGCACCTGCGCGCCGCGAAGTGTGAGCAGGTTGTGCATCGTATTGGTGGTGTTCTCGGCCATCCACATTGCTTTGAACTGCGGAAAGTACGTGTTCATCTCGGTAGGAGCTTCGGTACCCGGCGTGAACTGGAACTCCATGTCTACGCCGTCGATGGTCATCTTCTGGCCGGTCGCGGTCACCAGGTCGGTCGGGATGATCAGCGTCGGCAGTCCCGTCGACACCGTCATCCCCAGGCCACCATTCACACCGCCCTGGGGGTTCCGTGGCAGCAGCGCTCCGTACATGTAGACCGCGCGCCGCCCCATCGCGTTGCCGGCGATGACATTCTCACTCACTGAGTCTTCGACGAAAGCGTGCGGTGCTACGACTTTGACTTTGCCGGAGTCCACGTCCTGCTGGTTGATGATGCCGCGGACGCCGCCGTAATGGTCGACGTGGGAGTGGCTGTGCAAGACCGCGACGATGGGTCTGGGTCCGAGTTTCTCATTCGCCAGATCCAATGCGGCCCGTGCGGTTTCCGGCGAGATCAGGGTGTCGTAGACGATCCACCCGGTGTCGCCCTTGATGAAGGTGATGTTCGACAGGTCATAGCCACGCACCTGGTAGACCTTGTCGGGGACAACCTCGAACAGGCCGTATTCCATACACAGCTGGGCGTTGCGCCACAGGCTCGGATTGACGGTATCGGGTGCAGATTTACCGTCGGCGATGTAGGTCTTGTATTCCTCGAGATCCCAGACGACGTTGCCGTTGGCGTCCCTGATCGTCAATGTGGCCGGGCGCGCCAACAATCCGCGCTTCGCGTCGTCGAAGTCGCTTCGATCGTTGAACGGCAACGAATCGAGCACCTTCTGGTTGGCGGCTTTCGTCGCGTCGGTGGCCGGCTTTGTCTTGTTGTCTGTCGTCAGTGCGCCGCCATTCGACGAACTGCCGCTCTCGTTGTTGGTACAAGCTGCCAATCCCAATGTGCCGACGCCCAGCGCGGCCAACCCGCCCAGCGCCATTCGTCTGGGGAAGAACCCGGTGGGTAGCGCTGGGTGCTCGGTCTCCGAATCTCTCGAGAAGGTCATGCAGACGAGTTTCGCGTTTGTGCCGTGTCCACACGGGCGAACGGCCGGTTTAGAAGCCTGCTCACCGCATAGTGTCGTCGACTCGGAATAAACCGGACTGTGGTCCGGTTGGTCCTTGGTGAGGCCGCGGAAAGCCCGTTGCCCATGACTTCGAGGAGACAACTATGACTGCTGCAGTGACCACCACCCCGTTGAGTACCGGCACCTGGGCCATCGATGAAGCCCACTCGTCGGTCCACTTTTCGGTCCGGCACATGATGGTCAGCAAGGTCCGCGGCAGCTTCGGCAACTTCTCCGGTGCCATCACCGTTGCCGTCGACGGCACCCCGTCGGTGGCCGCTGACATCGACGTCACCTCCATCGACACCCGCAACCAGCAGCGCGACGAACACCTGCGCTCGGCCGACTTCTTCGACGCAGCCCAGTACCCGACCGCGTCCTTCCGCTCCACCGGTCTGGAGACCAAGGGCGAGGACTACCTGTTGCACGGTGAGTTCACGCTGCGCGGCATCACCAAGCCGGTCAACCTGAATCTGGAGTTCAACGGGATCAACCCCGGCAACGGCCAAGGTGAGATCGCCGGCTTTGAAGCCACTACGGTGTTGAACCGCAAGGACTTTGGCATCGACATGCACATGCCGCTGGAAACCGGCGGTGCCGTGATCGGCGACAAGGTGACGATCACGCTCGAAATCGAAGCGGTCAAACAGGGATAGTTCACCGCCGCCCGCCGCCACCAAGCGCCGCCGCCAAGCTCCGAAAAGCTAGTAAGGCTAACCTCATTCGGTGATAGGGTGACGCGCAATCATCAAATCGTGCAGGGTAGGGGAGCGTATGCGGTCATCGATGTCGAAATTGCTTGCGGCGGTGGGCGGCTTGTCGCTGGCTCTGACGCTCACATCGTGCGGATCGGACTCCGATACCGAACCCGGAGCGCAGGCCGAGGACAAGGTGGTGGTCTACGCCGGCCGTTCCGAGGAACTGGTGGCCCCGCTGTTCGAGCAGTTCACCGCCGACACCGGTATCGCGGTCGAGGCGCGGTACGCCGGATCCGGGGAGCTGGCTGCTCAGCTGATCACCGAGGGGGACAAGTCCCCGGCCGATGTCTTCCTGTCCCAGGACGCCGGTGCCCTGGGTGCGGTGTCGCAGGAGGGTTTGTTCGCGCCGATCGATGCGCAGACCCTGGCCGCTGTGCCCGCGCAGTACTCGGCGGCCGACGGCACCTGGGTGGGGGTATCGGGTCGGGCTCGGGTGGTGGTCTACAACCCGGAACTGGCGCCCAACCCGCCCAACACCATCGACGGGCTGTTGGCTCCGGAATGGAAGGGCAAGATCGGGTTCGCGCCGAGCAATGCGTCCTGGCAGTCCTTCGTCACCGGATTGCGGGTGAACCGAGGCGATCAGGCCGCCGAAGAGTGGCTGCGCGCATTCAAGGCGCAGGACCCCGTCCCGTATGAGGGCAACGGTGCGGTGCGAGACGCGGTGAACTCCGGGCAGATCGCGCTCGGGCTGGTCAACCACTACTACTTGTACGAATTGATCTCGAGCAAGGGCCCGGACGCCGTGGTGGCCCGCAACCAGTTCATGGCGCCGGGTGACCCGGGCGGTTTGGTGAACGTGGCGGGTGTCGGTGTGCTTGCATCGGCGCCGCACCCGGAAGCCGCTCAACGCCTGGCCGCTTATCTGGTCAGTGAATCCGCACAGAAGTACTTCGCCGCCGAAACCTCGGAATACCCGTTGATCGAAGGGGTGCAGCCGGGCAGTGAGATGCCGCCGCTGACCGAGCTCGAACCACCGGCGGTCGACCTGTCGGCGCTGGCCGACCTGGAGGCCACCCAGCAGTTGCTCGTCGACACTGGCTTGCTGACCAACTGAGCGCGACCCCGGTGCTCACCGCCACCGCCACGGGTGCGCGCCCACCGCGGCTGCTGCTGACGGCAGCCGGTGCAGTGGTGCTGGTGACCCTGGTCCCGTTGATCTACCTGGCGGAGCGGGCTTTTCAGCGCGGCGCCGGCTTCGTCATCGACGAACTGTTGCAGCCGCGCACGGCCACCTTGATCGGCAGATCACTGCTGCTGGTCGTCGTCGTCACCGCGGCCTGCGTGCTGCTCGGGGTGGGGTTCGCGGTCCTGGTGACCCGCACGGACCTGCGCGGCCGCCGGGCGTTGGCGGTGCTGCTCACCTTGCCGTTGGCGATGCCGAGTTATCTGTTGGCGTTCCTGTGGATTTCGGTGTTCCCGCGGATCGACGGTCTGCTCGGTTCGGCCCTGGTGCTGACCTTGGTGAGTTACCCGTTGGTGATGCTGACGACCATGGCTGCGCTGACGCGGGCGGACCCGGCCCAGGAGGAGGTGGCGCGCAGCCTCGGTCATGGTGGGTTCTCGGTGCTGTTCCGGGTCACGTTGCGCCAAGCCCGGGCCGCGATCGCCGCCGGCGCCCTGCTGGTGGCGCTGTATACGCTCAGCGATTTCGGCGCGGTCGCCGCCATGCGCTACGAGGCCTTCACGTTCGTCATCTACGGCGCCTACCGGTCCGGTTTCAACCCGTCCCGCGCCGCGGTACTGGCGCTGCTGTTGTTGGTCTTCGCCGTGGTCTTAGTGGTCGCCGAACGCTGGGCGCGCGGCCACGCCGCAGCCCGGGTCGGAGCGGGAACCCCGCGGCCGGCGCCGACGATCGGGCTGGGGCGCCGGCCGGTGCTCGCTGCGGCACCGGCCGTCGCGGTACTGGTGGCCGCGCTGGTCCTGCCGCTGTACGCCCTCGGTGACTGGCTGAGTGCCGGTGGGCTGCGCTGGGACGTTCAGGAATGGTGGCGCGCCTTGGGGTTTACCGTGTGGCTCTCGATCGCGGCGGCGCTGGTCAGCACGGTGGCGGCGCTGCCCCTCGGGGTGCTGGCCGCCCGTTACCGATCGCTGACCACCCGCGCGTTGGAAAGCGCGAGCTACATCGCTCACGGCCTGCCGTCGATCGTGGTGGCCATCGCCATGGTGTCGGTCGGGGTGCTGCTGCTGCGCCCGATCTATCAGCATGAGGCGCTGTTGATCCTGGCCTATGCGGTGCTGTTCATCCCGCTGGCGGTGGGCTCGGTGCGGTCAGCGGTGGAGAGCACGCCGGTGCGCGCCGAGGAGGTCGCGCGTAGCCTGGGCCGTCCACCGCTGCGCGCGTTCGTCACCATCACCGCGCGCGCCGCCGGTCCCGGGATCGCGGCGGCTGCTGCACTGGTCTTGTTGACCTGCATGAAGGAACTGCCGGTCACCCTGCTGCTGCATCCCACCGGCACCTCGACGCTGGCCACCCGGCTGTGGGGGCACAGCTTCGTCAGCGACTACGCGGCCGCCGCCCCGTACGCGGTTGCGCTCTTGCTGTTCGCGGCCATCCCGACGGCATTGTTGGGTTGGTGGACCACCCGCGACGTGCGAGGTGCCCGATGACCGGAGCCGTCGACATCCTGTTGGCCGGTATCGTCAAATCCTTTGCCGGACAGCCGGTCCTGCGCGGTGTGGACCTGGCGGTCCCGGCCGGGACGCTGACCACGGTGCTGGGGCCGTCGGGTTGCGGCAAGACCACCCTGCTGCGCATCCTGGCCGGCTTCGAGGACCCGGATGCCGGCGTGGTGCGGATAGCGCAGCAATCGATGTTCGAGGCGCGCAACTCGGTGCCCGCACACCGGCGCCGGGTGGGCTTGATGCCCCAGGAAGGTGCGCTGTTTGCGCATCTGAGCGTGGCCGGCAACGTCGGCTTCGGGTTGTCTCGGGCCGGCCGGTCCAATAGCCGAGCGGTGATCGATGAATGGTTGGAGATCGTCGGCCTGTCCGGATTGGCCGATGCCCGGCCCCACGAATTGTCTGGCGGCCAGCAGCAGCGTGTCGCGCTGGCCCGGGCCCTGGCGGCCCGGCCGCGAGTGCTGCTGTTGGATGAACCGTTCGCCGCGCTGGATGCCGGTCTACGGGTCCGGGTGCGCGAAGACATCACCGCCATCTTGCGGCAGACCGGAACGACAGCGATCCTGGTCACGCACGATCAGTCCGAGGCGCTCTCGCTGTCGGACTCGGTGGCGGTGCTGCTGGCCGGCAGCGTCGCGCAGAACAGTCCGCCGGACCAGCTCTATGACCGACCGGAAACACTGCAGGTCGCCCGATTCATCGGCGAGACAGTCGAATTGACCGGCACCGTGCATGACGGCGTCGGGCACACCGTGCTGGGTTCGCACCCGTTGCGCAACCTAGCGCCCGACGGGCCGGCCATCCTGGTCGCCCGGCCCGAGCAGCTGCGCATCGGCGCCTCGGCAGATCCGGCCGGAACCGTACGGCACCGCCGGTTCTACGGTGCCCATGCGGTGCTGCACGTGGTGCTCGGCGACGGCACCGAGATCGCGTTACACGGTGCGCCAGAACAGCTTCCAGCGGCCGGCGAGCGGGTCGGGGTGGGAATCAGCGGGTCACTGCTGGCCTACCCGGCCGGCTAGGTACAGCTAGGACCGGACTCAGATCGCCATCGCGGCGTGCACGTCGGCTGCCGAGTTGGCACCGCCGGTGCCGGTGGATGTGATCCGACCGGCGGCCAAGATGTAGTACCGCTGGGCGGCCTGCAACGCGAACCCGATGTGTTGTTCGACCAGCAGCACGCCCAGGTCGCCGCGGGCGGTCAAGGCGGTGATCGCGGCTTCGATCTCGGCGACCACCGACGGTTGGATGCCTTCGGTGGGTTCGTCCAGGATCAGCATCTTGGGGGTGGTGATCAATGCCCGCGCGATCGCCAACTGTTGGCGCTGACCGCCGGAAAGCAAACCGGCGCGCCGGCTCAGCAGTTCCCGCAACGCCGGGAACAAGTCGAGTTGTTCATCGATCAGCGCCTTGCCGTTGCGTCGACCGTCGGCAACCACCTGGAGGTTCTCGGCCGTGGTGAGCTGACCAAAAGACTGCTGGCCCTGCGGCACGTAGGCCAGCCCGCGGGCCACCCGGGCGCTGGGCCGCAACTTGGTGATGTCCTCGCCGTCGAAACGCACCGTCCCGGAACTGCATTTGAGCAACCCGACGGCAGCCCGCAGCAGCGTGGTCTTGCCGGCGCCATTGTGGCCGAGCACCGCAGCGACGCCGGTGGTCGGCACCTCGATGCTGGCGCCGTGGATCACTTGGGAGCGGCCGTAACCGGTACGGACGTCGAGCAGTTCGAGCATCAGGCGATTCCTTCCATGCCGGCCGCGGCGGTACCCAGATAGACCTCTTGGACCTTCGGGTTGGCCTGTACCTCAGCCACCGAACCCTCGGCGATCACCTGGCCGCGGGCCAGCACCGTCACCGAGGTGGCGAACGACCGCATGAAGTCCATGTCATGCTCGACCACCACCACCGTGCGGGCAGCACCGATGCGGCGCAACAGATTACCGGTCTCCTCACGTTCCTCGTGGCTCATCCCGGCCACCGGCTCGTCGAGCAGCAGCACGTCGGCGTTCTGCACCAGCAGCATGCCGATCTCGAGCCACTGCTTCTGCCCGTGGGCCAGTACGCCGGCCGGCTGATCGGCCAGGTCCGCCAGCCCGGTGATCTCGAGTGCTTCTTCGATCTCCGGAAGGATTCCGCGCCGCCGCCGCAACAGCGACCACGCCGATCGTCCGGCGCCCGCGGCGATGTCGAGGTTCTGCAGCACGGTCAGCTGCTCGAACACGCTCGCGGTCTGAAAGGTGCGTCCCACGCCGAGTCGGGCGATCTGGTGCACCTTCTTGCCCAACAGTTCGACACCGGACTTGCTCACCGAACCGGTGGCGGGCACCAGACCAGTGATGGCGTCGATCACCGTGGTCTTACCGGCGCCGTTGGGTCCGATCAGGAACCGCAGATCACCCTGGAACAGCGTCAGGTCGACGCCGTTGACTGCCTTGAACCCGTCGAAGTCGACCGTGAGCCCCTGAATCTCCAGGTACTGCGCACTCATTCCGGCGTTGCCGCCGGCCACCGGTTCCAGCGTCTGTTCGGTTTCGGTCACGACACTGCGCCCACTTTCTCGACGTCGGAATCGGTTTCGGTGTCTGCGGCGGTGTCCGCCGGTGTCGTCGGCGTCGCCCGGGGCGCGCGACGGCGTCGTCGCACGAACAGGGCGCCGAGGCCGGCGAGACCGGCCGGGAAGAATCCGACCACCAGAATGAACAACAAGCCTTGGGCGTAGATCCACTCCGAGGGAAACCGTTCGGAAAACAGGGTTTGCGCCCACGCCACCCCGATCGCGCCGAGCACCGGTCCCAGCAGCGTGGTGCGGCCACCGATCGCCACACCGATCAGGAACGCGATCGACGGCAGGATGCCTACCTGCGACGGCGCGATGAACCCGACGATCGGAACGAACAGGGCACCGGCGATGCTGGCGAACAGCGCGGCCAGGGTGTAGGCCACCACCTTGACGTTGGCGGGGTCGTAGCCCAGGAACCGCACCCGCTCCTCTCCGTCGCGCACCGCGATCAGCAGTTCGCCGTAGCGGCTTACCATGAGCTGGCGCACGATCGCCACCACGACCAGAAGCGTTGCGGCGGCGATGAAATACACCATCCGCTTGTTGACCGGATCGCTGAGAGTGAAGCCGAAGAAGGTGCGGAAGTGGGTCAACCCGTTGCTGCCGCCCAGCGTGGTCTGCCCGACCAGCAGGATGGCCATCGCCGCGGCCAGCGCCTGGGACAGGATCGCGAAGTAGGCGCCTTTGACCCGGCGTTTGAACACGCCGAACCCGAGTAGCGCGGCCAGGCCGGCGGGGAGCACCAGGATGGCCAGCAGCGTGAACGCCGGTGAGGCGAACGGTTGCCAATAGCCGGGTAGTTCTCGCACCCCGGCGATCTCCATGAAGTCCGGTACCGACCGGCCGCGCAGCTCGGCGTCGGCGACCTTCAGGTGCATGCCCATCAGGTAGGCGCCGAGACCGAAGAACACACCTTGGCCGAGCACCAGCATTCCGCCTCGGCCCCAGGCCAATCCGATGCCGACCGCGACGATCGCGAAGCAGAGGAACTTGCCCAGCAGGCTGAGCCGGAAGTCGGACAACACCAGCGGTGCGATGCCGAACAAGAGCACCGCGGCCGCGGCGAATCCGGCGATCACCCGCCACCGCTCCCGCAGCCAGGGCCAGATCCGGGACGGCGCCCAACGGCCGGGGGTGATCGGGGACGTCGGGGTCAGCGTCATACCAAACTCCTTGTCCGCACCGTGAACAGGCCCTGCGGACGCATCTGCAGGAAGATCACGATGATCACGAAGACGATCACCTTGGCCAGCGACGCCGTGCTGCTGTACTCGATGAACGAGTTCAGGAAGCCCAATGCGAACGCCGCGATCACGGTGCCCTTGATCTGGCCCAGGCCGCCGACCACGACCACCAGGAACGCGTCGATCAGATAGCTCTGTCCGATGGTCGGACTTGTCGAACCGATCAAGGTCAACGCCACACCGGCCACCGCGGCCAGCCCGGACCCGATGAAGAACGTAGTGATGTCGGTTTTGCGTGATGAGATGCCGCTGGTTTCGGCCAGGTCGCGGTTGGCCACCACGGCGCGGATCCGCCGGCCCATCGGGCTGGCCTTGAGCGCGGCGGCCAGCACCGCCACACACGCCAACGCCAGCACCAGGATGAAGATGCGGGTCTTGGGCACCACCGCGCCGAAGATCTCGACGCCGCCGGAAAGCCACACCGGGGCAACGACGTTGACCGCCGGTGCGCCGAAGATGTCGCGGGCCACCTGCTGCAGGATCAGACCGACACCGAAGGTGACCAACAAGGTGTCCAGCGGTCGGTGATACATCCTTTGGATCAGCGTGACCTCCAGCAGTGCGCCCATTGCGCCGCCGACCAGAAATCCGACCAGCAGCGAAACGAACAGTGCGGCACCGGTGTTGGAGACCAGCTGTTGCACCACGTAGGCGGTGTAGCAGCCGACCATGATGAACTCGCCGTGCGCCATGTTGATGACGCCCATCTGGCCGAAGGTCAGCGCGAGTCCCAGTGCGGCCAGCAACAGGATCGAGCCGAGGCTCAATCCCGTTGCCAGCTGGCTGATGAAGATGTCCATGGGTTATCGGGAGTCGTGGCCGGCGCCCGGGCTCAGCCGGACAGTCCGGCCGCCCACGGGTAGGACTTCAGGTAGGGATCCGGGTCGATCGGGCCGTCGGATTCCCACACGGTGTAGATCAAGCCGTCCTCCCGGATCTCACCGATGCGAGCGGTCTTGGTGATGTGGTGGTTGTCGCCGTCGATGGTGACGGTGCCTTCGGGAGCCTCGAAGCTGACGCCGTCGGCGTTCTCCTGGATGGCCGAGACGTCGAAGGACTGGGCCTTCTCCACGGTGTTCTTCCACAGGTACACCGAGGTGTAGGCGGCCTCCATCGGATCCGATGTCGGCTTGTCGGCTCCGTAGGCCTTCTTGTAGGCCGCGACGAATTTGTCGTTCACCGGGGTGTCGACGGTCTGGTAGTAGTTCCACGCGGTCAGCTGCCCGTCGATGTTCTGCACACCGATGCCGCCGATCTCCTCCTC
Organism: Mycobacterium sp. NGS45; assembly: GCF_059812645.1. Classification (NCBI taxonomy): domain Bacteria; kingdom Bacillati; phylum Actinomycetota; class Actinomycetes; order Mycobacteriales; family Mycobacteriaceae; genus Mycobacterium; species Mycobacterium sp. NGS45. Next base: position 65,672 of record NZ_JCALDB010000013.1, read on the forward strand.
GGCGATCGAGACCGACACCACCGGCATGTCCTGCGGGGTCAGCCCGGCGTTCTTGTACTCGCGGAAGAAGGCGACGTTGGAGTCACCGTTGAGGGTGTTGAACACGGCGTCGGCGTCGGCGCTGCGTACCTTGTTGACGATCGTCGAGAAGTCGGTGGAGCCCAACGGCGTGAGGTCCTGACCCTTGATCTCGATGCCGTTGGCTTCGGCGTAGGCCTCGATGATCCGGTTGGCGGTCTGCGGGAACACGTAGTCGCTGCCCACCAGGTACAGCGACGTGATGCCCTTCTCCTTGAGGTAATCCAGCGCCGGCACGATCTGCTGATTGGTGGTGGCGCCGGTGTAGAAGATGTTCTTGCTGGACTCCAGACCCTCGTACTGCACCGGGTAGTACAGCAGCGAGTTCTTGCTCTCGAAGACCGGCAGCATGGCCTTGCGGCTCGATGAGGTCCAGCCGCCGAAGACCGCGGCCACGCAGTCACTGCTGATCAGCTTTTCGGCCTTCTCGGCGAACACCGTCGGTTCGGAGGCGCCGTCCTCGCCGATCAGGGTGAGTTGCTTGCCCAGCACGCCGCCGTCGGCGTTGATCTCGTTGACCGCGAGTTCGATCGCGTCCCGCACGGTGATCTCGGAGATCGCCATGGTGCCCGACAGCGAGTTCAGCGAACCCACCTTGACCGTGGAACCGGAGGTATCCACGCAAGATTCGGCGCTTGCCGTCTCGGTGTCACCGGCCCGCGAACCGCAGCCGGCGAGCAGCAGGCTGGCCGCGGTGACCAGGGTGGTGGCGGCCAACGCCGATCTGCCGAATGCGGAACGTTCTGTTTCTGCCATGAACTCAACTTCCCCTTTTCTTCGCAGCGGTCATCGGCCGATCACCATCGGTGGCGGCGGAAGAATCGAACACTTTGTGCTGGTGTCGAATCGGGACGTTAGAGCGCCGGTGTTACTTGGGAATGTCTGTATGTGACGAACAAATTAACGTCTGATCCGGGCGCGGAGGGTGTTCGTCGCAGCTGGAAAGGCGATGTCCGTAGGAGAACAAGGGGGACAACGGAATTGGCAGAATGCGCGCCGGAACCATGCCCGAGAGGACGAAGTTCGTCGTCACGGGCAAGGCCCGGCTGCTGGGCCCGGCCGAGCAGGGCGCGCAGGTACCGTGCGGGCGCTGGACGAGCGACCCCGGATCACCGCACGGCGGTAGCCGGGACGGGTCAGTCGTCCCAGTAGGTGTCGGTCCAGTCATCGGACTGATGGCTGGCGTCGTCGTCCCAGTAGGTGTCGTCCCAGTCATCGTCCATCGCGATGAAGCTGGCCTCGGGGAGCTCGGCTTGCACTGCGGTGTACGCGGATTCGCTGCTCATCGGCGCGGCATCCGGTGCGGACGCGGCGGCACCCGCGCCGACGACCCCGAGACCGGTCAGGGCCACACCCAGGGTGACGACTTTCCAAGTGGACGGACGTTCCATGATGCTCTCCTTGTTGTTGAAGCTTTGTGGTCACTTATCACTTTCGGTGCTCGAGGTGAGCGGTCCAGGAGTCGTAGATGAGCGAATTCTCATCTCGGACAGCCAGTGCCGGGCCAGGTCCAGGCGTTGCGCGGTGCGTTGCTGCCAGTCGTCCCGCTGGGCGCGGAACGGGCCGGTGGCCAAGCCCAGCACTACTGCCCGCGCGCACCCGCAACCCGCGCGGGTCGGCGTGCTGCTCGGCGTGCGAGAGGATCTCGGCACAGTAGGCGTGCGCGCGGGGGCTGCGCAGACCGAGAACCGACAGGTGTCCGAGCAGGTTGGCCCAGTCGTCGGCGCGCTCTCCGGGGCCGGCGGAGTCCACGTCGATGACCCCGCTGATCCGGCCGTCCTCGATCAGCACCTGTGCTTCGTAGAAGTCCCCATGAACCGGAACCACCGGTTCGGCCGGTGGTGTTGGCGCCGAGCGGATTTCGTCGACGACCGCGGCGGCCGTGGAAGCCAACGCAGGGTCGCCGGCCCATCGGGTGATCAGCTCCAATACTCGTGCCGAGTCGTCGATCCGCTGCAGATTCCCGCGGCCGGGCGGTAACTCGGTCAGTTCGGCCGGCAGCGCGTCCAACACCTGTTGCAGCTGGGCCGGCGACGGGGTGGCTGTGTGGTCGGGAGCGTCGGGCGCTACCAACTGTCGCAACACCGTGCCGCGCGCCACCGGCAACACGAGCACACCTGCGTCGTGCGCAGCCACGATCGGTGGCACCGGCAGCCGCTCGCCCAGCAGGGCGTGGCGCTGCGTGAGCCCGGTGATTAGTTTGGGAGCAACGACTTTGACGAACCAGTGCGGCTCGGATGTGTCGGCTTCGGATGCGATCTCCAACACTGCCCGGTGGCCGGGACGGTAGGAGCGCACCCGCACCTGCGGTGCAGTGGGGGCGTCCAGGCCGGCGGCGGTCAGCACCTCGCTGAGCCGGCCGGGATGGCTGGCGATCGCCAAACCGGGCAGCGCCGGATCCTGCGGCCAGCGCCACACCCCGACGTCGACGACCTGACCGTCCACTTCGCCGCTGAGTACTGCCGCGCCCATCGCGATGCGATCGCCAGAGGCGGCGACCAGCACCTCGCTGCGCTGGCTGCCGTCGGCGCGGCGGACCTGCCCGACGTAGCGGACCCGGACCCCGCCGGTCGGCGCCACGTGCGCATCCGCCACCTGCAGGCCGGTCAGCTCCGCGCCGTACGCGGCCAACGCGGCGGTCAGGATTTCGGCAGCCTGCGGCCCCAGCAGCAGATCAAGCGCAGGAACCGAGGCAGCCGACATGGTCGCCAGCCTGCCGTGACCGCGAGTGCCGGAGCTGAAACGGCGATGAGAGTTCTCTCATCCGGCCAGGTCGGGGGCCGAGATATCCGCGCTTTGCCGGCATCATCCGCGCCAAAAGTGGGCATACTTGCCGCGTGAGTTTGCTGCCCAACGCGGATTTGTCCGACGACGACGTCGCCACCGCGCTCACCCGCGTGGTCGCCGTCATCGATCCATTGTTGGACCTGCTCGCCAAGGCCGACCCGATCGGGCTGCGCGCCCGAACGCACCGCCTCGGCGATGACGACGGCGCCCTGGACTGGACGCTGGATGCCGCGGCCAAGGCGATCAACACCGCCGACCTGCCCGGCACCGCCTCGTGGGAGTCGATGGACCTGGACGCCCGGGTGCGCTGGTGGACCCGGCGCATCGGCGCGCTGAACACCCTCCCGGTGGCTGCGCCCGGAGTGTTCGGGGCGCTGCTCAACCGGTTGCCGTTGCGGGATCTGCTGGGTTTCGCCAATCAGGCCGTCGTGCTGTGTGCGATCGCCCGGGAGTACGGCGTCGACGACGACGCGGCCCGGGTGCGGATGCTGTCTGAGGTGCTGTGCCGGCGACCGTTCGAGCAGACCCCGAGCCCGGAGCCCGTGCCAGCTCCGCAGCAACCCGCGTCCCGGTGGCGGCCGGTGGCGGTGGCCAAGACGCTGTGGCAGGTGGCCGGAATCCTGCGGGCGACCGGAACCGAGGTGGCCAAACGGCCACAGCCGCGGCGCATCTTCCGGATCCTGGGGATGCTGCCGCTGATCGGCGCCGTCGCGACGTACTTCGGTGAAGTCGGGGCGTTGTCCCGGGCGGCCAAGGCCGGGCGAAGCTGGCTCGATGCTCATCGCGAGCCCGATACGGGGGCTGATCACGAGATTGGCTCAGCGGGCTGATTCCGCGGGTGCGTGGTGGCGGTACGTGGAGCCGATGACGAAAAGATAGCGGCGGCTGCGCCGAAGTGCCACGGGGACAACGTGATCCAGCTGCATGGTTAGACCTTTGGTGGACAGACCCGATAGACATCGATCTCTTCGAGTAGGCCCTTGAGCTGTTGTGGACCAAGGCTTTCGTACGTCAGGCCCGATCCGGCGGAGAGGTCGCGGACCGTGCGGCTGGCCAACACCTCGCCTGCGCCGGCCAATGCACCGATGCGCGCGCCGGTGTGCACGGCCATCCCGCTCCATTCATCGCCACGCCGCTCGCATTCGCCGACATGGATGCCGGCCCGGATCGTGACGCCGCGTGCCGCGAGGGCCGGGACCATATCCAAAGCGCAGCGAGCCGCTTTGGTCGGCCCGTCGAAGAGCGCGAACACGCCATCGCCCGTGTGCTTCGCTTGGTGGCCACCGTATTTCTCCACCAGCCAGTCAACGATCTTGTCGTGGGCGTCGAGCTGGTGACGCCAGTGCGCGTCGCCGCTGGCGCTGAGTCGTTCGGTGGAGCCGACGATATCGGTGAACAGCACGGTCTTCAGGATCCGCTCGTCGGAGCCTTCGCTCGGCTTCTCGCAGACGAACTCGATGATCGCCGGTTGCAGGTCGTCGATGATGTCGAAGGGGCTGTGTGGTCCGGGTCGCAATGGCTGGAATTGAGCCTCCGGGATGGCTGCGGCCAGGGCGGCGGCTGCCTCGAACGGCACCATCCGATCGCCGTGACGTGCCAGGACCAAGGTCGGCGCCTGCACCGAGGCCGCTACGGCGCGGACGTCGATCTCCATGAACGCCCTCCACCACAGCTTGGCCATTGTCGGGCTCGCCATGGCCCGTTGAAGCCTGCCGAACATTTCCTTGACGCCGGGAGTGTCGGCCGTCTCGCCGTAGAAAAGATCGGCCAGCGCACCTTCTCCCCAACAGCGGTCGATCTCGTCGAGCTGCGATTCGATTTCGGCAGGCGTGAACCCCCACGGGAAGTCGGGCGGGTCTCGTGAGTACCGCGCGGCGGTGCCGTACAGGACCAGCGACTGAACCCGCTCGGGGTGGGTGGCGGCGAATAACACGCTCACCGATCCGCCCTCGCTGGTGCCGAAGAATGCCGCGCGGTCTGCTCCGACGGCATCCAGAACGCCCGCACATCGTCGAGCCGCTCGTCTAGTGACGGCAACTGTGTCGACGGGTCCGACAGGCCTGTCCCGCGTCGGTCCCAGACTATGTACCGGGTGGATTGGGAAGCGACGTCGATGGCGTCGGCATATGGGCTTCCGGGTTGGTCGATCGTGTCGACGTTGCTCAGCGTCCACCCGGGCACCCAAATAACGAATGGGCCGGCATCGCCGAACACCCGGTAGGCCAAGCGCACTTCGCCGTTGCGGGCGTAGCGCAGCTGTCGATCGGTCACGTCAATATCGTGGCATCACCGAGGTCAGCTGGTCCTCAGATTTCGCGCAGCCGCTCCTGCACGCCACAACTCGGGTAAAGCCCTGGTCAAACTGGAGCCGATGACGGGAATCGAACCCGCGTATTCAGCTTGGGAAGCTGATGTTCTGCCATTGAACTACATCGGCATGAGACGGTTGTCTCGGACTGAGAGCATACAGGGCAGCCGCAGATCAGGGTCGGCAGCAGTGCCGGGTCTGCGGTAGCACCGCACTTAGGTAGCTGCGACGGCTCGTCGCCGTGTCATCGGAGCTGGGCCTCCGGCCGACGGCGAGGCCCCAACGCGGGAAATCGACCCCAACGGCCCAACAAGTGACCGGAGAGTCCCGAATAGCTGACAGGATGAGACCCGTGGCGTCGTCGAGCGTGGGGGTTTTCATTTCATGAGTGGTCCGGTAACTGCGTCACCGCTGACCGTGCACGTAGGCACGGCCATGTACACCTTCCCGGGCGGCCGGGATGTCACCGTGGGCCGCAACGTGGACTGCGATATCAGTGTTGCCGACGCGCCGCAGTGGGAACTGATCTCCCGCGTCCATGCGGTGTTGCAGTACGACGGCACCCAGTGGTTTGCCATCGACAAGAGCCGCAACGGCATCTTCGTCAACGGCTCCCGCGTGACCAAGGTGCCGCTGCACGACGACGTCAGCGTCGCTCTGGGCGCACCGGATGGCCCGAAACTGACCTTCCAGCTGAGCACCGCGGTGATCCGACAGCTCGCAGCCGGGACCCCGCCGTCGGCCGCGCGGCCGGCGGCGGAACCGTCGCCCGCGCCGTCAGCTGAGTCGTCACCGGAGTCCGCCGAACCGCCGGAACAGCGCACCTCGGTGTTCCGGGTCGCGCCACCGCCCCCGCGGCCGGCGCAGCCCAGCGGGCCGCCCTCGCGACCCAATCCGATTCCGCAGCAACGACATAGCGGACCGCAACGTCCGACGCCACCGCGCCCGATGCCGCCGCAACGGCAGGGGCCGCCGCCGCGGCCGATGACGCCGTCGCGTCCGCCTACCGCGCCCCCGCCCGGGGTGGGCGACACCACCGGGCGGGTCAGCGGCGCGGTCAAGCGGGTGCTGCCGCAACGTGCCCCGAACCAACCGACCGGCGCAATCACCATCGGTCGCGCCGAGGACAGCGGAATCGTCGTCAGCGATGCGCTGGTGTCCCGGGTGCACGCCTTCCTGGTCCCCACACCGTCGGGGACCGAGATCCGGGACAACCGCTCCAGCAACGGCACCTTCGTCAACGGCCACCGCGTCACGGTCGCGCCGCTGCGCCGCGGCGACGCCGTCACGGTGGGCAACACCGACCTGACCTTCAACGGCACCACGTTGGTTCCGCGCGAGGCCGAACCGCACGTCGGCGGTGTGGCCGCGCACCGCGTCGGCCTGGTGATCGACGAGAAGGAGTTGCTCAGCGACGTCTCGTTCACCGCCAAGCCGGGCACCCTGACCGCGGTGATCGGGCCGTCCGGAGCAGGTAAGTCCACGCTGATCAACGTGGTGGGCGGCGGCAACACCCCGAGCGCCGGCTGGGTCAGTTTCGACGGGCACGACGTGCACGCGGCCTACGCCTCGCTGCGGTCCCGGATCGGGGTGGTACCGCAGGAAGACGTGGTGCACCGCCAGCTCACCGTCGAGCGGGCCCTGGGCTACGCCGCCGAACTGCGACTGCCGCCGGATACCAGCAAGACCGACCGGGAACAGATCGTGGCGCGTGTGCTCGACGAACTCGAGCTGACCCAGCACCGCGACAAGCGGATCGACAAGCTCTCCGGCGGTCAGCGCAAACGGGTCTCGGTGGCCATGGAACTGCTCACCGGCCCGTCGCTGCTGATCCTCGACGAACCCACCTCCGGGCTGGACCCGGCGTTGGACCGGCAGGTGATGGGCATGCTGCGTCGGCTGGCCGATGCCGGCCGGGTGGTGCTGGTGGTCACCCACTCGCTGACCTACCTCAACATGTGTGACCAAGTGCTGCTGCTGGCCCCGGGCGGCAAGACCGCGTACTCCGGACCGCCCAGCGCGATCGCGGCCGAGATCGGCACCGAGGACTGGGCCGACATCTTCGCCTGGGTATCGACCAACCCGGACGGCGCGCATCAGGCGTATCTGGCTCGGGCCGGATTCGGTTCTCCGCCACCAGAACCCGCGGTCTCGGATGCCCCGGCGGGCGAGCCGGCGCACACCAGCCTGTGGCGCCAGGTCGCCACCATCGCCCGCCGTCAAGTCCGGCTGATCGTCTCCGACCGGGCCTACTTCATCTTCCTGGCGGTGCTGCCGTTCGTGCTCGGTGCGCTGTCGTTGGTGGTCCCCGGCACAGCCGGGCTGGGGCAGGCCGACGCGCGGGGCAGCGCCCCCAACGAGCCGGTGCAGTTGCTGATCCTGCTCAACATCGCCGCGGTGTTCATGGGGACCGCGCTGACCATCCGCGACCTGGTTGGGGAACGTTCCATCTTCCGCCGCGAACAGGCCGTCGGGCTGTCGGCGTCGGCGTATCTGGCCGCCAAGATCCTGGTGTACAGCGTGGCCGCGGCCGTGCAGACCGCGGTGCTGGTCGCGATCGTGGTGATCGGCAAGGGCCGCCCGGTCGCGGGTCTGCTGGGGTCGGCGATCGGCGAGCTCTACCTCGGGTTGGCGCTGACCGCGATCGCCTCGGCCGTGCTGGGCCTGCTGCTGTCCTCGATCGCCAAGTCGACCGAGCAGATCCTGCCCATGCTGGTGGTGACGATCATGCTCTCGATCGTCTTCGCCGGCGGCATGATCCCGGTAACCGGGCGTCCGGTCCTCGATCAACTGTCCTGGTTCTTGCCGGCCCGCTGGGGCTATGCCGCCTCGGCATCGACCATCGACCTGTTGAAGATGGCGCCGCTCGAGCCCAACGACGATGTGCTGTGGCGACACTCGCTGGGTTGGTGGGCGCTGGACCTCGCGATGCTGCTGCTGTTGACGGTGGTGTTCGCCGCGGTGCTGCGCTGGCGGTTGCGGCTGCCCGGCTCCGATCAGCCGGCCGCGCGGCACGCGCCGGCCGCCGCCGGCGCCAAGGCCGACGCCAGCGGCAAAGACCTTGGCGGACTTCGCCGCTGGGGGTTCGCCACGGTCGCGCTGCTGGTCGTGGTGGGCTTCGTCGGCTCGCTCAGCTTCGCCACCAAGGACAGCACCACGCGCACGACCCAGGCCTTCCCGCAGCTGCCGGGCCAAGGCCCGGCCGAGGAACAGGACCCGGTGGAGCCGTCGGCGCTGTCCGGTCTGCTGCTCAGCACCAGTGTGTTGTCGTCGGTGATGCAGGCCCCCGCGCTGGTCGACGCCCAACCGGTGACCGCCGACCGGCCGCACCCCGGTGTGGTCGACCCGGCCAAGTGCACCGGCGCCGTCGACCCCGGCAACGAGGCGGTCTACACCGCCGACACCGGCTTCACCCACATGGCCAGCTCGACGGTCACCGACCCGACCGAGCCGGCCCGGACCGTCGTCCAGTACGTCACGTTGTTCCCCAGCGCCGACGACGCCGCGGTGTTCCAGGACCACGAAGCCGCTGCGTGGATGGGCTGCGCGAACAGCACGGTCACCGTCGGCACCGAACCGGCCGAGCCGGCCCAGATGGGTGCCGCCGGCAGCGAGGACGGCCGCTCCACGGTGTGGTTGAATTTGCCCGGCCGGGCATGTCAGCGGGCGTTGACTGCCACGTCCAACGTGGTGATCGACGTGCGCACCTGCGCGCCGGCGCCCGGCCCGCAGGCCGAGGACATCGTGGAGCAGATCGCAGACAAAATCTGACCCGCTACGTTTTAACGCTTGAAACCGTAGCGCGCATCGGTTACTGTCATCCCAGTGCCGCGGAAGGGCGGCGAAGCAAAGGAGAAAGCTATGAAATTCGGGCTTCGTGCCGCAATAGCCGTAGCAGCCGCATCGGCTTTCGCGCTCACCGCGTGCACGCCAGATTCGGATACCTCGCAGTCCGGCGACGCCGCAGCAGTGGTGCAGCAGTCCGCCGAAGCGATGGGCAAGGTCACCGGCGCGCATTTGCTGCTGACCGCCGAGGGCAAGGTGCCGAACCTGAAGGTCACCAAGGTCGAAGGCGACATCTCGACCGAACCGCAGACCGTGGCCGAGGGCACTGCCGACATCAGCCTGGGCCAGGAGACCGTGACCGCGAAGTTCGTCTTTGTCGACGGCCACCTGTACTCCGACGTCGCCGAACCCGGCAAGTTCACCGATTACGGCGAAGGAACGTCGATCTACAACGTCTCGGTGCTCCTCGACCCGGAAAAGGGCCTGGCCAACGTGCTGGCCAACCTGCAGGACCCCAAGAGTGAAGGCACCGAGGACGTCAACGGCGTCAAGGCCACCAAGGTCACCGGCACCTCGTCGTCCAACGACATCCTGGTGCTCACCGGTTCCAAGATGGCGCCCGAAGAAGAGACCGAGCTGCCCACCACCGTCTGGATCGCCGACGACGGCAGCCACCACCTGCTCAAGGCCCAGCTCACCCCGGCCCCCGACGCCACCGTCACCCTGACCCTGTCCGAATTCAACAAGCAAGTCACCGCGACCAAGCCGGTCTGATCCAGCGGTCGAAGAAAGGAACATGAAATGACCACGATTTCTCTTCGGCAGCGCGCGGGGATCGCGTTGGCCGGTGCCATTGCCGCGACGGCGGCCTCGATCGTCGGCGCACCGGATGCCGATGCCCGGCTGTACTACGGTGCGATCGCCTACGCGCCGAACGGTGCCTGGGGTTCGTCCTGGAACTACCCGACCCGTGGCGACGCCGAGCAGACCGCGCTGAACTACTGCGGCTACGGCAGCTGCAAGGTGTTGAGCACGTTCACCGGATGCGGTGCGGTCGCCTACGACGGCAGCTACTACCACGGCGGCACCGGGCCCACCCTGGCCGCAGCACAAAACGATGCGATCGCCAACCTCGGCGGCGGTTACATCGACAGCTGGGCCTGCAACTGACGGCTCACCGCTGACCGGAATGCCGGGCGTCGACTCCAGTCGGCGCCCGGCATTCGTCGTCGGGCCGATACGCTCGTCGGGTGCTGCTCTCCGATCGCGATCTGCGGGCCGAAATCGAGGCCGGGCGTCTGGGTATCGACCCGTTCGACGCGTCCCTGGTCCAGCCGTCGAGCATCGACGTCCGGCTGGACAACCTGTTCCGGGTGTTCAACAACACGCGCTACACCCACATCGACCCGGCGCAGCGCCAGGACGACCTCACCACCTTGGTCGAACCCAAGGAAGGTGAGCCGTTCGTGCTGCACCCGGGCGAGTTCGTGCTGGGCGCCACGCTGGAACGCTGCACCCTGCCCGACGATCTGGCTGGCCGGCTCGAAGGCAAGTCCTCACTGGGCCGGCTGGGGTTGTTGACGCATTCCACGGCGGGTTTCATCGACCCCGGCTTCTCCGGGCACATCACGCTGGAACTGTCGAATGTGGCCAACCTGCCGATCACGCTGTGGCCGGGCATGAAGATCGGTCAGCTCTGCCTGCTGCGGTTGACCAGCCCCGCCGAACATCCTTACGGCACCGACAAGGTGGGCTCCAAGTACCAGGGCCAGCGCGGCCCGACGCCGTCGAAGTCCTACCAGAACTTCGTCCGGATGAGCTGAGGCCGCCGTCGTCGGTCCCGATCCCGGGCCGCACGCGTAGGGTGGTTTCAGCGGGCCGGCCAGCCGCGCGGGTGCGTTCACAACTGCATCGTGGTGGTCGCCGAAATGCGGTAACACTGCAGGTGGCGGCAGCGATGAAGTTCTTAGTGAACTCGTGACCGGTGTGGCTTCCCGAACCGAAACTTGACGACGTGGCGAACTGATTTGGAGGGGTTGTGGACATCGTACTTGGTGTGTCCCTGACACCAGAGACGGTCCGCATGGTGCTGGTCGAAGGCGAAAAGGGCGACGGCCCCACCGTCGACCACGACGCCTTCGAAGTAGCGCAGCAGCAGCCGTCAGCAACAGCTTCCGAACAAGTGGTCGCGGCCATCCTGGGCACCCGCGAGAGTGCGGCCGAAAGCGGTCACCGATTGGTGACCACCGGGGTCACCTGGCGAGACCACGACGAAGCGGCCGCGCTGCGCGACGAACTGGCCGCCCGCGACATCGACGACGTGCTGCTGGTCTCGGAGTTGCACGCCGCCGGCGCGCTGGCCCAAGCCGTCGGCCGGGCGGTGGGCTATGACCGCACCGCGTTGATGTTCCTGGAGCGCGACACCGCGACGCTGTCGGTGGTCGACACCGCCGACGGCTCGGTGGTCAAGGTGCAGACCCGCGATCTGCACACCGCGGACGCGGTGGCCGAGCTCGGCGCGATGGTGACCGGTTTGGAGCAACTCGACGCCCCGCCGCAGGGCGTGTTCGTGGTCGGGTCCGGGATCAGCGTCGCGGCGATCAAGCTGGAGCTCGACTCGGCGACGTCACTGCCGGTGCATGCGCCCGAGGAGGCCGAGTTGGCGTTGGCGCGCGGCGCCGCACTGGCCGCGGCCGGCGCCCCGCCGTTTGAGGCGTCCACCGTGGGTCTGGCGTTCGCCAAGGCCGACGACGCCGCGGCGACTGGTTCGGGCGGCTTGGCCTACAGCGAGGTGGACGCCGACGAACCCGACCTGCTGCTCAGTGGACTCGACGCCGACCTGCCGGCTGCCGCCGCCGACGGCGTGCCTGCACAGTCCGGACGCAAACCGTTCCTGCTGGTCGGCAGCGCCATGACGTCGATCTTCGTGATCGGGGTGTCGGCGCTGGTGGTCTCATTGGCGGTGACGATCCGGCCCACCGTGGATCAGCGTCCGGCGCCCGGTGAGAGCGTGGTGGTCCCGACCGAGACCGCCCCGCCGGCCGAGACCGTGTTCCCCGCACCGACGCCGGAGGCCGCCCCGCCGTCGGCCCCGCAAGCGCCGGCCATCGAAACCATCCCGGCGCCCAAGCCGGTGGTGCAGGAAGCTCCGCAGCAGGCACCGCGCACGGTGTTCGTCGACAACGCGCCGGCCGCACCAGCCCCGGCTGCACCAGCACCCGCCGCTCCGGCTCCCGCCGCTCCGGCGCCGGCGGCCCCGGTGGTGGAGCCGCCCGCCGCAGTCCCGGCTCCCGAGCCGGCCGCGCCGGTGGTCGAAGCGCCGGTGATCGCACCGCCGGTCGTCATCCCGGCGCCGGTGATCCGGCTGCCCCGGATTTCCGATGTGTTCAAACCGCCGTGGGAGCCGTCGAGCCGGATCGATGACGACTGGGATCCGCCGAACAGCTGGCCCGATGTGGACTGGCCGGATCGCTCGCAGCAACAGCCCGAACGCCAGCAACCGCAATGGCCGGTGCAGAGCGAGCGTCCGCGGCAAAGCGAGCCGCAGTGGCCGCAGTCCGGTAAGGACTCGGATTCCCCACGGCGCGGATCGGATTCACCGCGACGCGGCAGCGACAACCCGCTGTGGCCGTTCCCGTCGTTCGGGCGCTGAGGCTGCCGAGTCGTCACCTGGCGTTAGCACGCCGCTCAACTGGTTGATGCGGCCCGCTCATCCAGGACCGAAACACTCGTGGCATGCGCTGCACAGTGTTCGGTCTGGGTTACCTGGGTGCGACCCACGCCGTCGGAATGGCTGAACTGGGCCACGACGTCGTCGGTGTCGATATCGATCCGGGCAAGGTGGCCAAGCTGGCCTCCGGTGACATCCCGTTCTACGAACCTGGCCTGCGAAAGCTGTTGGCCGAGAATCTTTCTGCCGGACGGCTGCGGTTCACCACCGAATACGACGAGGCGGCGGAGTTTGCCGACGTGCACTTCCTCGGGGTCGGGACGCCGCAGAAGAAGGGCGAGTTGGCCGCCGACCTGCGTCACGTGCACGCCGTCATCGACGAACTGGTGCCCCGGCTGACCCGGGACGCGGTGATCATCGGCAAGTCCACGGTTCCGGTGGGTACTGCCGCCGAATTGGCTTGCCGGGCAGCGAAATTAGCGCCCGTCGGGGTGAACGTGGACGTCGCGTGGAACCCGGAGTTCCTGCGGGAGGGATTCGCCGTCGAAGACACCCTGCGGCCGGACCGGATCGTGCTGGGGGTGGGCCGGGATTCCACCCAGGCCGAGGCCGCGGTGCGCGAAGTCTATGCCCCGCTACTGGCGCGGGAGGTGCCCTTCCTGCTGACCGATCTGCAGACCGCCGAGTTGGTCAAGGTGTCGGCGAACGCCTTCTTGGCCACCAAGATTTCCTTCATCAATGCCATCTCGGAAGTGTGCGAGGCGGCAGACGCAGACGTGACTGTGCTGGCCGATGCGCTGGGCTATGACCCGCGCATCGGCCGGCGATTTCTCAACGCCGGCTTGGGTTTTGGTGGCGGCTGCCTGCCTAAGGACATTCGCGCCTTCATGGCCCGCGCCGGCGAACTCGGCGCCAGCCACGCGTTGACCTTCCTGCGGGAAGTGGACGGCATCAACATGCGCCGGCGCACCCGGATGGTGGAGTTGGCCACGGCCGCGTGCGGCGGTTCGCTGCTGGGTGCCAACATCGCGGTGCTCGGCGCGGCATTCAAACCGGAATCCGACGATGTGCGAGATTCCCCGGCGCTCAACGTCGCCGGCATGCTGCAGCTCAACGGAGCGACGGTCAACGTGTACGACCCGAAGGCGCTGGAGAATTCCCGCCGGGTCTTTCCCACCCTGAACTACTCCACCTCGGCGCTGGAGGCGTGCGAACGTGCTGACGCGGTGCTGGTGCTCACCGAATGGCGGGAGTTCATCGACCTCAATCCAGACGAGCTGGCCGAGGTGGTGCGGGCCAAGGTGATCGTGGACGGGCGCAACTGTTTGGACGTTTCGCGCTGGCAGTCCGCCGATTGGCGGGTGCATTGTCTGGGTCGGCTCGTACGCTGACCGAGTGGATTTCGCTGCTGAGTTCGTCGCCCAGAATCGTGCTTTCGGGGAAGTGGTCGCCGGCGCCGACCCGGATGTCGCGGTGCCGAGTTGCCCGGGCTGGAACCTGGGTCAGCTGTTCCGGCACGTCGGCCGAGGCAACCGCTGGGCGGCCCAGATCATCGCCGACCGGGTGACCGACGGGCTGGACCCGCGGGCGGTGCGGGACGGCAAACCGGCCGAGGGCGCCGAAGCCGCATGGTTGCACGACGGTGCCCAACTGCTGCTCGACGCGGTAGCCGCTGACCCCGAAGCGCAGGTGTGGACCTTTGTGGGTCCGCAACCAGCCGGCTGGTGGCTGCGTCGGCGGTTACACGAGGTGCTGGTGCACCGGCTGGATGCCGAACTCGCGGTCGGCGCCGATGTGCAGGTGCGTCCCGACCTGGCCGCCGACGCGATCAGCGAATGGCTGAGCCTGACCACCGCCTTGGGACCCGGTGTGGACGCGGCGGTGCACCTGCACGCCACCGATGACGGACTGGGTGTCGACGGGGAGTGGATGATCCAGGGCAAGTCCTGGTCGCATGAGCACGGCAAGGGCGACCTAGCGCTGCGCGGACCGGTGACCGATCTGCTGCTGATCACCACGCACCGGCGCGCGGCGGCCGACACTGCCGTGCAGGTGTTCGGTGACCAGGAGCTGCTCGACACCTGGCTGGTCGGTACCAAAATCTGACCGGATAGGTTGCTTGGTATGAGTACTTCCGAGGTGGCCACCGTGTTGGCCTGGCACGACGCCTTGAACGCCAAGGACGTCGACACGCTGCTGAAGCTGTCGACCGACGCCATCGAGATCTCCTACGCGCACGGCGCGGCGCAGGGGTTGGATGCGTTGCAGGAGTTCGCGCAGGAAATCAACGAGACGATCACGGTCGGCCGGCTCTTCGTGCACCACGGCGTCGTGGTGGCCGAACAGACGCTGGACGACGGCCGTACCCAGGCGTCAGCCTTCCGGGTGGTGCACGATCAGGTCGCGTCGGTGTTCCGGCACGACGACCTGGCTTCTGCACTGGCCGCGACCGACCTGACTGAAGCCGACCTCGTCTAGATCGTGAGCGCGCCGTTGAGGATCGCGATCCAGACGACGATGCCGGCGATCCAGCCGGCCAGGCCCAGGTAGCCCAAGACCAGCCCGGCGATGCCGAAGCCGCGGCCGTCCTCGCCGGTGCGTTTGATCTGGGACAGCGCGATGTGGCCGAAGACGATGCCGAGCGGCGCCACAGTCAGACCGGTGATCAGTGCGACGATTGCCATCGAATTGGTGCCACGCACCCCGGCGGGTGCCTGCAGGCCGACGGCGCGGTCGGCGGTTACCGGTCTGCCGTCAGGGGTATAGCCGACCACGGGATAGATCGGTTGGCCGTCGGTGGTGTAGCCGATCGGCGCGGGTGGCAGGTTGCCCGCAGATGCGCCCCCGGCGACACGACGGTTGGTCTTGCTGCGCAGCACCAGGCCGGTGATCGCGCCGATCAGAATGATCAGAGCGATCGGGCCGGTCCAAAGGACAGTCACGACTGCGAACACAAGCGTGGCGACGTACGGCCACAGCGGGCGTGCCGCCGCGTCGGTGCCCGCCTTGGCGTTCATTCGCTCAGCAACCACCAGGCCGACGACGCAGATGAGGGTGACCAGGGTGGTGAGGCCGAAGAAGACCCAAAACGGTGTGTAGTCACGGAAAACTCGGGTGAAAAGGTAAACCCGGGTCAAGAAGAACAACACCGTGGCACCGATCATCACGGCCAGGAAAGGCCATGTTGGAATCGCTTTGATGGGCGGTGCGGACGGGTGCGGACCGGGTGGCAGTGTCGGCGCGGCTCCGTAACTAGGCGGTGGTGTCGTCATCTACTGGTCCCTCCCGATAGCTGACTGCGCAGACTATCAGCGGGCGGTGGGTTCGACGTGCGGCGACCACGCCGGCCAATGACAGCCTGGAACTGGTCCGAAAGGGGGCGACTGCGCCGGCTTTCGCTGGTTGCCCTCTAGGCTGCCAGTCATGCGCGGGATCATCCTGGCCGGCGGATCGGGCACCCGGCTGTACCCGATCACGATGGGCGTCAGCAAGCAGTTGCTGCCGGTCTACGACAAGCCGCTGATCTACTACCCGCTCTCCACGTTGATGATGGCGGGCATCCGGGACATCCTGGTGATCACCACCGCTGCCGATGCCCCGGCGTTTCATCGACTGCTCGGCGACGGATCGCAGTTCGGCATCTCGCTCAGTTACGCCGTCCAGGATCAGCCCGACGGATTGGCGCAGGCGTTCCTCATCGGCGCTGAGCACATCGGTGCCGGGCCGGTGGCATTGGCGTTGGGCGACAACATCTTCTACGGGCCCGACCTGGGCACCAGCCTGAGTCGATTCCGCGAGGTCCGCGGCGGGGCGATCTTCGCCTACTGGGTGGCCGAACCCGAGGCCTACGGCGTGGTGGAATTCGATGACACCGGCACCGCGGTCTCGCTGGAGGAGAAACCGAAGACCCCCAAGTCCAACTATGCGGTGCCGGGTCTGTACTTCTACGACAACGACGTGGTCGAGATCGCCCGCTCGCTGAAGCCGTCCGCGCGCGGCGAACTCGAAATCACCGATGTCAACCTGACGTATCTGAATCGCGGCACCTTGACCGTCGAGGTGCTGGCCCGCGGCACGGCCTGGCTGGACACCGGGACCTTCGATTCGCTGGCTGATGCCAGTGACTTCATCCGCACCATCGAGCGCCGCCAAGGTCTGAAGATCGGTGTGCCCGAGGAAGTGGCCTGGCGGATGGGCTTCATCGACGATGCACAGTTGGCGGCCCGCGCCGAGGGCCTGCTGAAATCCCGGTACGGGGACTACCTGCTGCAGCTGTTGAACCACTGAGACCGTGCACCAGTGTCACCGCTCAGCGCCGGCATTTGCAATGTGCACATGCCGACGCTGAGCGGTGACACTGGTGCACGGATTGGCGGCTATCGAAGGCGCCGCGGCGCCCGGTGATGGCCATCGCGTATCGCCGCGAGGATTCCGCGCTCGGTTTCCGGCCATTCATAGACCACGTTCTCGTAGGTCAGGCGCATCCGCAGCAATCCCAGTCGCGCCGCCACCTGATCGCGTCTACGGTCCTCGCGATAGTGCTCGATTCCGGTGTGGTGTGCGAGGCTGTCGACCTCGATCAGCAGCCGTTCTCCCACAATGAGGTCCACATGGCCCAAGCCAGGAATGGACTCCTGCACCGACACTTTGATGTTCTTGCTGCGCAGTCGAAGCCGGGCCATGGTCTCGGTTCCGGACGCGGCGCGGTCATCGCAGCGGTGCAGGCACTCGACGATTTGGGCCGGCGCGCCGTCGAAGGCGGAGGTGACCTCGGTCGGGGTCAGGATCTGCGTGACCGGTTCGCCGGCTGCAGCCCGCCGCGCGGTGTTCAGCAACGAATCGCAGACCACGGTGATGCCCTCGGCATCCAGACAACGCAAGGCGTGCCGTAATGCGGTCAACGGGTCGTCGAGGACCGAGCGCACTGGCTGAGGTCTGCCGAACTGCGTGCAGTAGCGGCCCGGGTGAGCGCGATGTGCCGGCGCATTGCCGCGCAGATGCAGCCTCGCAGGCTGCGGCGGAATCCAGACGCGGCGGTGACGTAGCGCCGAGATGCAGCTGATGGCACCACCTTTGGTGACTGCCTCGACCGCCTCCGGGACGGCCGTGCTGGACGCATACCAGCCGTTTCTGATCTGGGTGAAAGCGCCGGTCCGCAGGCCCCGCAGCAGTTCGGCCCGGGTCACCCCGGCTCGCCGCCATTCCGCGCAGGTGCCGACCCCGAGAGCGACCATGGGCCGAGTATCGATCAGGTCCGGGTCAGCGGCTTTCCGTCATCCACAGGTTGCGGTTTTGCGGGTTGCGCAGTGCGGCGGGGTTTGGGCCAACGCGGTCAAGCACGGTGCTGGTCGGCTGTGCGTGCCGGGGTCGCCAATACCGCCGCGATCCCGGTGGTCAACGGCACCGACAGCGCCAAGGCGATGCCGCCGACCGCCGAGCGGGCGATTTCGATGGCCACGCTCTCACTGGTCAACACGTCCCCCAGCGAACGGTTGGCCACGCTGAACAACAGCAGCAGCGGCAGCGAGCTGCCGGCGTAGGCCAGCACCAGGGTGTACACCGTGCTGGCGATGTGGTCCCGGCCCACCCGCATGGCACCGGTGAAAATGCTCCGCCGCGAGGTGTTTTCACCGACGTTGGCCAACTCGAACACGGTTGAGGCCTGTGTCACGGTGACGTCGTTGAGCACACCGAGCGAACCGATGATGAAGCCCGCCAACAGCAGGCCGGTGATCGACACGTGCCCCAGATACGCCGCGACTTCGTTGTTCTGTTCCTCGGACAGGCCGGTCAACTGCGCCAATTCGATTGCTGCCCAGGACAACCCGGCGGCCAGCAGCAAGGACATCAACGTCCCCAGCAGTGCCGCGCTGGTGCGCAGGCTCACCCCGTGCGCCAGGTAGATCACTGCGTACAGGATCGCCGCGGAGGCAACCAACGCAACCGGGACCGCGGGTGCCCCGTCCCGTAGCGCAGGGAGCAGAAACAACACCAACACCACGAAGGCGACCAGGATGCCGATCAGTGCGCGCAGCCCGCGCCAACGCGCCACCACCACGATCACCAGCGCGAAGGCGGCGGCCAGCAGCGCCAACGGCCAGCCGCGTTCGTAGTCGTAGAACGCGTAACTGGTGGTGCCCTGCGGATCGACCTGGCGGGTGATCCGGATGTCGTCACCGACCACGAAGGTGGGCTGACCGGGTCCCGGGCTGAACTCGATCAGAGTCCGCGCGCCACTGTTGGGGCCGGACTCGATGGCGACCACGGTCTGCACGCATTGCCCGGCACCGGCCACGCCCGGGGCTGGTGTACTGGTCAGCACCTGTCCGGCCGACGGACTGCCGCAGTCGCCCAGTCCGGTCGCCGTCACGCGCCCTGCCTCGGTGCTCACCGCGCCCCCGGTGGCATCCTGATACGGCAGTGGAATGTCGACCTTCTGCTGAGTGGGCCACAGCAGCGCGGCACCACCGAGCACGGCGACACCGATGGCCACCAACAGGCCGACCACGATCCGGGCGGCCAGCGGTCCCAGCGGCGCCGGACCGCTCAGCGAATGGGAGTGCGAATGCGAATGGGCCACCCCGACAGGGTAGAGGCGCAGCCGGCTCCGGGTCGGCGACGGTTGCTCTGGGTCGGGTTGGGGTGCTGGCTGGTCGGCTTCGGCTGGCATTGGTTCCGGCCGTCGCTGTGGTTGCTCGACGTGCTGCTGGTGCCGCTGCTGGCAGCGTTGTACGTCGCCGGCCTGATCATGGTTGCGGCCGCGTTGATCCGGTCCCGTCGCTGGTGGCTGGTCGCGACGCTGCTACCCGCTTTGCTGGGAATCACCGTGCTGGTCAACTCGTTGTGGATGATCGCGCCGCGCACCTGGTTCGCGCTGCACCAGCCGTTGTTGAACAGCGCCCTGACCGCCGACCCCGGCTCGGGATATTACGGCAGTCAATTGCCCTGGCAGTTGCGCTTTCTCAGCGCCGATGGTCGATCGTCTGATCGGGACGGTAGCCGCTTCTTCCCGCAGTGGATCGGTGTGCCCGACGACGCCGGCGGCTACCTGTACCAGCCGCAGGGGTCCCCGGCCGGCGCTGACCTCTACGGCTGGATCTGCTCTGACCCGGTGGATCTCGGTGACGGCTGGTGGATGTGCGGTTTGCGGGACACCGGCTGGTGATCGGCTACTGCCGGTAGCTGACCAGGAAGTTGCCCAGCCGCTCGATGGCCTGTGACAGGTCACGCGCCCACGGCAGGGTCACGATGCGTAGGTGATCCGGTGCGGGCCAGTTGAATCCAGTGCCCTGGGTGACCAGGATCTTCTCCTGCAACAGCAGGTCGAGGACCAACTGCTCATCGTTGACGATGTCGTAGACTTCGGGATCCAGACGCGGGAACGCATACAGCGCGCCGCGCGGCTTGACGCAGGAAACCCCCGGGATCTCGTTGAGCTTCTCCCACGCCACGTCGCGCTGCTCGAGCAGTCGACCGCCGGGCAGCACCAGGTCTTCGATGCTCTGAATGCCGCCGAGCGCCACCTGAATCGCGTGCTGGGCAGGAACATTCGGGCACAGCCGCATGTTGGCCAGCAGGCTGATGCCTTCGATGAAGCTGGACGCGTTCTCCTTGGGTCCGGTGATGACCAGCCAGCCGGACCGATAGCCGGCCACTCGGTAGGCCTTCGACAACCCGTTGAAGGTGATGGTCAAGACGTCCGGCGCCAGGGTGGCGATGCTGATGTGTTCGGCGTCGTCGTAGAGGATCTTGTCGTAGATCTCGTCGGCCAACAGCAGCAATTGATGCTTGCGGGCCAGTTCGACGATCTGCTGCAACACTTCTCGGCTGTACACCGCGCCGGTCGGGTTGTTCGGGTTGATCACCACCAGCGCTTTGGTGCGTTCGGTGATCTTGGACTCCAGGTCGGCGATGTCAGGCTGCCAGCCCTGGGTTTCATCGCACAGATAGTGCACCGGGGTGCCACCGGCCAGTGCGGTCGAAGCCGTCCACAACGGATAGTCCGGCGCCGGGATCAGCACCTGGTCACCGTTGTCCAACAGCGCCTGCAGCGTCATGGTGATCAGCTCGGAGACACCGTTGCCGAGGAACACGTCTTCGATGTCGAAGCGGGGGAAGTCCTCGACGAGTTCGTAACGGGTGAACACCGCGCGGCGGGCGCTGATGATGCCCTTGGAGTCGGAGTAACCCTGCGCGTACGGCAGGGCGGCGATCATGTCACGCATGATGACGTCGGGCGCCTCGAAACCGAATGGTGCCGGGTTGCCGATGTTGAGCTTGAGGATCCGGTGGCCTTCTGCCTCGAGCCGCGACGCATGGTCGTGGATCGGTCCGCGGATCTCGTAAAGGACGTCCTGCAGCTTGGTCGACTGCGTGAAGATGCGCTGCCGAGATTGGTGACCCGTGGTCTGCCAGGGCAGCTGCTGCGTACTCATGTTTGCGATTCTCCCACGGTCGTCCACGGGTTTTTTCGACGAAGACCGGATTTGGGCGTGAGTCCGGGCACAGGTTGCGATTCGCCTTCAATTGGCATTCGGGCTGGACACGATTGTCGGATTGCGGCACTGACCTGCCGGTTCCGCAGTGTTGCAGCTGTTAACTTGCGGCATCAGAACCGGGTGGAGGCGGGATGAAAGTGACAGTTGTAGGCAAGTTGGCGGCATCGCTGGCGGTGACCGGGATCGCGGCGACGGCATTAGCCGCGATGGCTTTCGCCGATCCGCCGTTGCTCAACGGCGTCTACGCCGGCGGCGACGCCGAGAACACCTGGACCATCAGCTCGAACTGCGCACAGGAAGGTTGCACGGCCACGGTGGCCAGCAATCAGGGCTGGACCAGTGTCGCCACCCTCAATGCTGGGCTCTGGAACTTCACCGTGACCAAGCCCGACGGCGTGATCTGCGCCGACGGCCGCTATGAGCCTGCGACCATTGCCATCTCGATCGACTCGGCGACGTTGGACGGGGTGATCTCGGCCGATTCGAACTACGGCTGCCCGGGCGGCATCATCAGCCGGACACCGTTCCGGCTGCAGAAGATCGCCTGACCGAATTTCTTTGCCGGCCCGGTGATTTCGCCGGTCTGAACCAAAGATGGCCCGGTAGCTGAGTGCTACCGGGCCACCTTGTGGATACTTACCGCTTGCCGGGCGGGCGTGCGCCGCGGGCGATGCCGAGTCCCTTCACCGGCGGCTGTTCGACCGGTTCAGGCTTGGCCTGCGCCGGCTCGGCCTGGGCTTCGGCTTCGGCTTGCGCGGGCGCGGCCTCGGTGGCCTCGGCAGCTGCGGGAGCGGCAGCAGCCGGGGCGGCCTTCTTGGCGCCAGGACGACGGGCCCCGGCGGCGATGCCCAGACCCTTCACCGGTGCCTCGGGCTTGGCCGGTTCGGCAGCGGGCGCAGCCTTGGCCGGCTCCGCGGCAGCAGCCGGGGCCTCGCCAGCCGGGGCGGCAGCCGGCGCAGCGGCCTTCTTGGCCCCGGGCCGGCGGGCGCCGGCAGCCATGCCCAGACCCTTCGCTGGAGCGGGCGCGGCGGGCTCGGCAGCAGGTGCGGCCTCGGCGGCCGGTGCGGCGGCAGCAGGTGCAGCGGCAGCCTTCTTCGCGCCGGGACGCTTGGCCCCGCCTGCAATACCCAGGCCCTTGACCGGTGCCGCCGGGGCGGCGGCCTCAGCAGCCGGAGCGGCCTCGGCAGCAGGCGCGGCGGCCTTCTTGGCGCCGGGACGCTTGGCCCCGCCGGCCATGCCCAGGCCCTTGACCGGGGCCGCGGCCGCCGGAGCGGCCGCCGCCGGGGCAGCGGGTGCGGCTTCGGCAGCCGGAGCCTCGGCTTCGGGCTCGGCCACCACGGTGGCGGCTTCGGCCTCGGCCCGCGCGGCCGCGCGCTTCTCCGACTCGGCAGCCGCGGTGCCCTTCTCCGGCAGCTTGACGCCGGACAGCTCCAACGAGCCGAGCAGCAGCTGGGCCACGTCGAGCACCTCGACCTTGTCCTCGGTCTCGCGGGCCGCGGACACCTCGTCGACGCCGTCGGTGATCATCACGCGGCAGAACGGGCAGCCGGTGGCGATCTTGCTGGCGCCGGTGTCGATGGCCTCTTCGGTGCGCTCGGTGTTGACGCGCTTGCCGATGTGCTCTTCCATCCACATCCGGGCGCCGCCGGCACCGCAGCACAGGCCACGTTCGGCGTGCCGCGGCATCTCGGTCAGCGTCGCGCCGGAGTCGCCGATCAGTTCACGCGGTGCGTCGTAGACCTTGTTGTGCCGGCCTAGGTAGCACGGGTCGTGGTAGGTGATGTTCTGTTCGAGCGAGTGCACCGGCACCAGCTTCTTGTCCCGCACCAGGCGGTTCAGCAGCTGGGTGTGGTGCAGCACGGTGTAGTTGGCACCGATCTGGCTGTACTCGCGACCGATGGTGTTGAAGCAGTGCGGGCAGGTGACCACGATCTTGCGGTCGACGGTCTCGACACCTTCGAACAGGTCGTTGATGGTCTCGATGTTCTGCGCAGCCAGCTGCTGGAACAGGAACTCGTTGCCGGCGCGGCGAGCCGAGTCGCCGGTGCAGGTCTCGCCGTCGCCGAGCACCAGGTACTTCACCCCGGCCACCGACAGCAACTCGGCGACGGCCTTGGTGGTCTTCTTGGCCCGGTCCTCGTAGGCACCGGCGCAGCCGACCCAGAACAGGTATTCGTAGCCGTCGAACGAATCGACGTCCTTGCCGTACACCGGGACGTCGAACTCGACCTCGTCGATCCAGGTGAGCCGGTCCTTGGCGTTCTGGCCCCAGGGGTTGCCCTTGTTCTCCAGGTTGCGGAACAGCACGCCCAGCTCGGACGGGAACTCCGATTCCATCAGCACCTGGTAGCGGCGCATGTCGACGATGTGGTCGATGTGCTCGATGTCCACCGGGCACTGCTCCACGCAGGCGCCGCAGGTGGTGCAGGACCACAGCACGTCGGGATCGATCACGCCGCCCTGTTCAGCGGTGCCGACCAGCGGACGCACTGCCTGCTCCGGGCCCGAACCGGGCACCCGGCCAAAGCCGGACTCCGGAACGTGATGCCCCTCCTGCTTGACGGTCTCCATGTCGAGACCCTCCAGCGGCTGCGGCTTCTCGCCGAGCAGATACGGCGACTTGGCCATCCAGTGGTCGCGCAGGTCCATGATCAGCAGCTTCGGGCTCAGCGGCTTGCCGGTGTTCCAGGCCGGGCACTGCGACTGGCAGCGACCGCACTCGGTACAGGTGGCGAAGTCGAGCATGCCCTTCCAGGTGAAGTCCTCGATCTTGCCGCGACCCAGCACCGCGTCTTCGGCCGGATCCTCGAAGTCGATCGGCTCACCGTTGTACTCCAGCGGCAGCAGTGGGCCCAGGCCGTTGGGCAGCCGCTTGAAGGTGACGTTGATCGGGGCCAGGAAGATGTGCAGGTGCTTGGAGTGCAGCACGATCAGCAGGAACGCCAGCATGATCGCGATGTGCGCGAGCAGGAAGACGGTCTCGATCCACTCGTTGGTGTGATCGCTGAAACCGGACATCCAGTTGCCGAACAGGTGCGACAGGAAGGCGGCGTTGCCGTAGGGCAGGTTGCCCAGCGCTGCCGCCGCGCCACGCAGCGGCAGGTAGGTCAGCACCACCAGGCCGATCATGAACAGGATCAGCCAGGCGCCACCGTTGTGCGAGCCGTAGAACCGCGACGACCGGCCGTGCTCGCGGGGGTTGCGGATGATCCGGATGATCGCGAACACCACGATGCCGGTGGTCACCGCGACGATGAAGAAGTCCTGCAGGAAGCCCAACACACCCCACTTGCCGATGATCGGGATGTGGAAGTCGTGGTCGAACAGCAGGCCGTAGGCCTCGATGTAGACCGTGAGCAGGACGAAGAACGCCCACATGGTGAAGAAGTGCGCGAGACCGGGGATCGACCACTTGAGCAGCTTGCGCTGACCGGCCACCTCGGAGACCTGCGCCCAGACCCGCTGGTCGACGTCGTCGGTGCGACCACTGGCCGGCGCTCCGGTACGGATCAGCGAGAACAACCACCAGATGCGTTTGCCGGACAGCGCGACGACCGCGGCCGTCATGCCAAGTCCGACGAGGATTCTGATCAGTGTGTGCGTGTCCACCGGGGTGCGTCCTCCCACATATTAAGTTACCCGCAGGTAACTTAGGCTTTATTACCCATCGGTAACTTAAGCTCGATCCTGCTCATAGTGACACTTTGGTAATCCCGGCCGCTACCGAGGCTTACCTAACTTCGCAGCTACTGTGGTATAGGTCTCACCTGGAACAGAGCCAGTGCGGCCGACCTGGGCGGCGTGAAACGGGTTGTGTGGAAACTGGTCCGAATCACGGCTGCAGGGCCAGTAAGGCGCGCAGCATCGACAACAATTCCGAGCGGGATTCGGCTCCGAGCCGACGACGGATGCGCGCGACGTGATGCTCCACGGTCTTTGCTGAGATGAACAGCTGCGCACCGATGTCGCGGTAGGGCATGCCCAGCAGCAGCAGTTCGGCCACCTCGCGTTCCCGCTCGGAGAGCCCGCCGCCGGCGGTCTGCGGCCGGGTGGGTGCGGCCGGTTCGGCGCTGCCACCGACACCCCCGTCGTCGGCGGCATCCAGACCGGCGGCCAGTTTGAGATCGCGGGCCACCTGCAGCATGGTCGCCGAGACCTTGGCGTCCGAGGTTTGCAGCGCGGCTTGGCCGGCCAGTCGGGTGGCGTCCCAGGTCAGACCGAACTGCGCCAGCCCGCGGGCGGCGGCGGCAACCTCGTCGGCCGCCGATCCGGTGTCGACCTGCTGGGCCAGGACGCGCAGCCAGGCCCGCCCGCCCGCCGCGAGCGCCCGCGCGAACGGACTGTCGGCGGCGGTCAGCACCTGGCCGTGCGGAGCCATCGCCTCCGGGGAGTTGGTCAGGATCGCGGCGTGCAGCCCGGCCCAGTGCAGCGGCAGCGACCACGACGTCGACCGGCCCAGCCGAGCCAGCAGCGCGAACACCTGCTCGAGCGGGTGCGCCAGCCGTTCCGGTTGCCGCATCCGAGCGGCGGCCACCCACAGCTCGCCCAGCGGCAGCAGGTTGAACAGGTCCACCGTTGATTCGGCGAGGACATCCATGGCGGCCAGCCAGTGTTGCTGCATGGCGCCGCTGTCGCCGGAACGCCGCGCGATCGCGGTGTGCAGGGCGCTGAACCAGAGCGCGTCGCGTTGATGCAGTGCGGTGCTGTCCAGCCCGGACAGTTCGGCCGTCGCTGCCGCGAGCTGACCGTCCTGCATCCTGACCCAGCCGGCCAGCAACCGGTGCCGCGGCGCGTACAGCGGCTCATCGGCCTCGTGGCCGGCGCGGGCCAGCACGCTGCGCGCACGCCCGTGGTCCCCGGCGTGCAGCGCGGCCAGCGTGACCACGGCCGCCGCGCTGTCCGGGTGTACCTCGCGGGCCGGCGGCGCGCCGAGTGCCTGACTCAGTCGGGTCATCGCCACCGAATAGCTGCCGTCCAACGTCAGGATCAGTCCGTCGGCCAGCCCGCGCGCGGCCCGCACCGACGACGTCGGCGCGCTGGTGGCCGGCGCGGCCAGCGCCGCGCGGGCGGCGTCGGCGTCGCCGATCGCCAGCAGGGCCACCGCGGCCGCCGACGCGACCGCGGGCTCGGGTCCCAACCAGCCGAAGAGTTCGGCGGCCTGAGCGGACTTGCCGTCGTGCATGGCCACCGATGCTGCGATCCGCACTGCGGCTGCGCGGGTGGCGGGATCGGCCGCAGTCAACAGTTCGTCGGTCAATGCGACGGCCTCGGCACAGTCACCGGCCAGTGCCAGCGCGTCGGCCAGCGTGACCCGCAGGGTTTCGGCGCCCGCGGACACCGCTGCCCGATACAGCCGCACGCTCTGTATCGGCGGCGTCTCCAGCCGTGCCGCGGCCGCCGCCAAGGTTTGTGCCAGGCCCGGGTCCCGGGTTCCGTGCTCGGCCAGGGTGAGCGCCAGATCGGTCGGCAGCGTGCCGAGTTCGAGTTGCGAATGCAGCAGCGCGGCTTCGACCTCGTGGTGCCGGGCAGCGCCCAGCAGCTGAGCTGTCGCGCGGTGCAGCGCGACCCGGAACTGATCACCGAGGCCGGGTTCGAGCAGACCGGTGGCATGTGCGCGGTCCATCAGCTCATGCGGATCGGGCATGTCCAGTGCCGCGGCCAAGTCGGCCGGCCCCAGGTTGGGGCTCAGCGAGGCGATCAGCAGCGTGTCCAGCAGCCGATCGTCGCAGCGACGCAGCCGCGTCACCAGGGCGTCGTGCGCGCCCGCCGCCGCACGCGGTCCCAGCGCCGCGGTTACCAGAAACGGCAACCCGGCCGAGGCGGTGAGCACCGTCGTCAGCGCGTGGGCGTCGTGTCCGTCGGGCAGTTGTCGGCTGACCTCGGCGCGGGAGAACGGACCCAGCGCCACCCCTGCGTGGTCGCGCTCCAGAACGTCGACCAGCGCCTGCAGCGCTGGTCGACGCAGCACCGGTTCAGTGGCCACCACCAACGGCCCGACCGGGTCCCGGGCCAGCCGGGTCAGCGTGTCGAGTTCGTCGTCTGCGAGCAGGTGCGCGTCATCGACCAACACCGCGACCCCATCGGCCGGCGGCCCGGACGGGCGGGAGAGCACCTGGAAGCCCTTGGCCCGCAGGGTGTCTCGGATAGCGGCCAGGGTGGTGGTCTTGCCGGTGCCCAGTCCGCCGGTGATCAGCGCGCGCACCGGCGCGTCGGGCGTCTCGGTCAGCGATTTGACGAACGCCCGTGCGCCCGGCGGGACTTCGGTCACGGCTCGTCCGCGGGATCCTCAGGAATGGTGATCGTGGTGGGTGGCGGAGCCTGGGTGGTGGTCGGCGGCGGGGCCTGCGTGGTGGTGGGTGGCGCTTGCGTGGTGGTGGGCGGCGCCTGCGTCGTTGTCGGCTGCGTGGTGGTCGGCGGCTGCGTGGTGGTGGTCGGTGCCGTCGTCGTGGTCGGTTGGGTGGTGGTCGTGGTGGGTTCGGTGGTGGTGGTCGTGGTGGTCGGCGGCGGCAGCACCGAAGAGGTGACCACGCCGTTGGTGTCGGTGTAGGTCATGGTCGCGCTGGTCGGCTCGTCGAAGACCGTCGTGCTGACCTCGCCGTTGGGCAGCGTGACGGTGGTCGTGAAGGGCTCGGAGTTGGCGGTGTTCTTGGTGGTCAGGCTGTAGGCGACACCGCTGACGGCGAGCAGCGCGGCGGCAGCCGCACCGAACAGCACGACCGGCCGGCGATACCAGGGCAGTGGCGGCGGCTCGGCGTCGTAGTGTTCGGTTGGCGGCTCGAAGTCCACCGGCGGGCGGGCGGCACCGGTGCCGTAGCCGGCTCCGGCGGTGTCGAAGGTGTAGTCCTCGCCGGCGTACGGCACTGGCTCGGCCGCGCCGCTGCCGTCGTCGTCCTGCGACCAGGCCAGCGCGGCGGCCGATTCGGTGGCCGCGCCCGCGCCGGCGGCTCCGGCGACCCCGGCCGCCCATGCGGCCGGCGCCAGCCCGGTGGGCAGGTCGGCGTCGCTGGTTACTTCGGCCATACCGGTAGGGGCGTCCGGCGACGGGCCCTGCTCGGCGACCACGGCTGCGCCAGCGGCTGCGGCCAGGCCCGGGTCCGGCAGGGTCACCACCGGCACCCGCAACAGCTCCGACAGTCGCTGGGTGACCACCGGAATGGCCGCACCGCCGCCGACGGTGGCCACCGCGGTCAGCTGTGCCACTGGAATCCGGTTGCGCTCCAAGGTATCTCCGAGCGCGGTCAGGAAATCTCGCAACGCCGGGTCGATCAGGCTTTCCAGCTCGGCGCGGGTGACCCGGACGTCGGAGGTCGAGCCGGGCAACGCCACGTTGACCACCGCGGTGGTCTGCGACGACAGCTGCTCCTTGGCGGCCCGGCACTGGCTGCGCAGCTGCTGCAGCGACCCCACCGCAGCGGTGCCGGCCGGGTCGCTGCGACCGGCGTCGGACAATCCGTCCAGCACGTGGCTCAGTACCGCCTGGTCGATCTGATCGCCGGAGAAGTCCGGGAACCGCACCACCTCGCCGATCGGTGACAGTCCCTGACCGGCGTCGGCCAACGCGATGCTGCTGCCGCTGCCGCCGAAGTCGCACAGCACCACCACCCCGGTGCCGGGCAGACCGGGGCCGCGTTGCAGCGCCGCCAGCGCGGCTGCGGCATCCGAGATCAACTGCGGCGGCGTGCCGCCGGGGGAGAGGCCGGGCACGGTGCGCAGCGCCCCGCGCAGTGCACCGACCGCTGCGGCTCCCCAGTGCGCGGGGTGGGCCACCACGGTCTGCGCGGGCCCGCCACCGGTGGCACGCGCCACCGAGTCCAGCGCAGCCGCGGTCAGCGCCTCACCGCGATGCGGTGAACCGTCGGTGGCCACCAGCGGGACCGGGTCCCCGACCCGCTCGACGAAGCCCCACATCACCAAACCGTGCTCGGTCAGGTTCGGGTTCTCGCTCGGCAGACCTGCTTCGGCGGGCCGGTGCTCGAACAGCGTGACCACCGAGCGCCGACGGACCGGCGGGCGGCCTCCTCGGGTGGCGACCAGGTTGGTCGTACCGATGGACAGGCCCAGTACCTCGCTCATGCATTCCGCCTTCGTCGTTGACCGTCACGTCGTCCGTCGCGTGCGTGCACCAGTCGCGTCGTGATCTACCCACGATAACGACCGGCACCTGCCGGGCCGGGGACGTCGACGGGCGATTCCCCTAATATTGAGAACCCCCTAGTGGGCGACCCCCTAATGGGTTCGGGTGAGAGGTGGGGTTGGCACCGATCTCGCTGCGCTGGAACTTCACTAGCATTTGACTCGAACTCAGGCCATTGGAGTGGTTCCTGAACGATATGTCGACGATTCGAAGGAAGGCGTTTCATGGCGAACGAACTGCTGGACTTCGTGCTGGCGGTGGTCCGCGATCCCGAGGTGGCGGCCCGCTACACCGCCAACCCGGATCAGGCCATCGCCGACGCGCAGCTGGCCGGGGTCAGTAGCGCCGACGTCGACAACCTGATCCCGATGGTGTCCGACTCGCTGTCGATGGCAGCGCCGGACAACGTCTGGACCAGTGGCGCGGCCACCGCAGCCTTCGACGCATTCATCCCGCAGGTCAGCGAGGCTGCTGCCGGGGTGATCCAGGATCCCGCGGACAGTGTGATCGACGCGGCCGGGTACCACGACGTCGAGCCGGGACAGTTCACCGCGGCCGCCGACGGCTTGGTCGCCGCGGTGCAGGACCCGGCCCCGGTCGGGTTCGACGATCCGGTGACACCGCCGGCGACCGAGTTCGGGCACGGCCTGCCCGACGGCTTCGACGACCTGGACGACATCCCCGAGTCCCCGAACCACGGTCTCGGCTTCTTCGGCTGAGCCACCACCCTCGGACCGCAGTTCGGCTCCGTGGACCGCCGGCAGCGCACGCGCTGCCGGCGCTTCTTTTTGCGCTCTGAACTGCGCGAATACTGCACCCCGTGGGGGTTCAACTGGGGGATTCGTCCAAAACCCCGCACCAACCCCTAATCCCCTAACGATTAGGGGTTGTCAACCCCCGGCCGAAGGTCGGCGAGCACGGGATCGGTCCCCGTTTTCGAGGGTCCGGCGGGGTCCATAACGTGGTGTTCAGATCGCCGGACGGACCGGCGAAGTCCCGAACGAAGGAACTCCCATGACGAACATCATCGATTGGATCCTGGACCTGTTCCGCAACGAGGACGCCGCCCGCGCGTTCGTCGCAGCACCCGAACAGACCATGCGTGACGCCGGACTGGCGGGCGTCTCGGCGGCCCAGCTGTCGACCGTGGCCGCGACCGCGGTGCCCGGCCTGGTGCTCGGTGGCGGCGACCCGGTGGTCGGCCTGCAGCGCGCGGTGGCCAACAACTACGGCTTCTCGCCGGCGTCGTACGGCCCGAACTACGACTACTCGCCGTCGAGCAGCGTGCTGAGCCCGAACCTGCTCTCGCCAACCTACGCGCCGTCGCCGACGTTCGCGCCGGACACCGATCTGGCCAGCCACAACAACACCGACCTGGCCAGCCACAACAACACCCCGATCATGAGCCCGGATCAGCACTCCGGCGCCAACAGCCAGCAGGGCGGGTTCAACCTCGGGTTCGGTGACATCACCCTGGGTGACAAGACCTCCAACACCGCCAGCAACGGCGGCGTGGTGGTCGGCGGCGCCAACGACGGCGACATCGTCAGCGGTGACGGCGCCGTGCTGGGCAACAACAACGACGTCAACAACGGCGACGTGTGGGCCGGCACCGGATCCAATGTCGCGGTGGGCAACGGTGAGATCCACGACGAAGGCACCACCAACACCGGCAGCGGCTCGGTGATCAAGGACAACGACGGCCCGGTCTTCCAGGACGTCGATGCCAGCGGTGGCCACGGCGGGCACGCCGGCGGCAACGACGGCGGCCTGATCGACATCGGGCTGGGCGGCGACGACACCGTCGGCGGCAACGGCGGTCATGGCGGCATCGTGATCAACCAGCCAAGCACCAGCTACGTCGGCGGCGATCAGACCCAGATCGACGGGGACTACGGCAGCGGCAACGAGTCGAGCACCTCGACCTACACCCAGACCGAAACCCAGGCCACCACCACGGTCTCGGACTACTCGGATCACTCCGCGACCGTGGTCGAGGACCATTCGTCGCAGCATTCCGCGTCGCTGTTCGACAACAGCCACGACACGTCGCTGACCAACAGCGCGCTGGACGACAGCAACTCCGCGGCGCTGGGCTCGGGCAACAGCGTGCTCGGGTTCTGACCGGCGGCGAAACGGCGGGGACCACGGTCCCCGCCGTTTCCTGCGCTTACCGTGTTGACAGGACCCAGGGGAGTGGAAGTGCAAAAGGATCAAGGCAGCACCGCGGGCGACCCGCGTCGGGTGAAGGTGATCGTCGAGCTGATCGAGCACACCGCCCGGATCGCCGAGCTCAACGAGCGCGCCGACCTGGCGGCGCGGCTGCAGACCGCCCGTGCCCGGATCAGTGACCCGCGGATCCGGGTGGTGATCGCCGGTCAGCTCAAACAGGGCAAGAGTCAACTGCTCAACTCACTGCTCAATCTGCCGGTGGCCCGGGTCGGTGACGACGAGACCACCGCGGTGATCACGATGGTCGGCCACGGGGACCCGGCGGCGGCGCGCCTGGTGCTCGCACCGATGTCCGGGCAGCCCGAACCCGACGTGGTCGACATCCCGATCGAGGCCATCCGCCAGGATGTGCGCCGCTCGCCCCAGGCCGCCGGCCGCGAGGTGCTGCGGGTCGAGGTCGACGCCCCCAGCCCGCTGCTGGCCGGTGGGTTGACCTTCGTCGACACCCCGGGCGTCGGCGGGCACGGGCAACCGCACCTGTCCTCGACGCTGGGTCTGCTGCCCGACGCCGACGCCATGCTGATGGTCAGCGACGCCAGCCAGGAGTTCACCGAACCGGAGTTGCGCTTCGTCCGTCAGGCCCATGAGATCTGCCCGGTCAGTGCCATCGTGGTGACCAAGACCGACCTGTACCCGTACTGGCGCCAGATCGTCGACGCCGACGCCGCGCACCTGCGGCGGGCCGGCCTGACGATGCCGCTGATTCCGGCGTCGTCGCTGCTGCGCAGCCACGCCGTGCAGACCGGGGACAAGGAGCTCAACGAGGAATCCAACTTTCCGGCCATCGTCAAGTTCCTGTCCGAAAAGGTGTTGTCCCGCGAGAACGACCGGATCCGTGACCAGGTGATCGGTGAAATCGCTTCGGCAGCAGAGCATCTGACCATGTCGGTGCAGTCGGAGCTGGCCGCCATCAACGATCCCGACGACGTCCGGCGGCTCACCGAGGACCTGGAGCGGCGCAAGGAAGAAGCCCAAGAAGCCTTGCAGCACACCGCGTTGTGGCAACAGGTGCTCAACGACGGCATCGCCGATCTGACCGCCGATGTCGACCACGACCTGCGGGCCCGGTTCCGGGCCATCACGGCGCACACCGAGTCGGTGATCGACGGCTGTGATCCCACCCAGCATTGGGCCGAGATCGGCACCGAGGTGGAGAACGCGGTCGCGACCGCGGTCGGCGACAACTTCGTGTGGGCCTATCAGCGTGCCGAGGCGTTGGCCAACGAGGTAGCCCGCACCTTCGTCGAAGCCGGGCTGGATGCAGTCAAGATGCCCGAGGTCAGCGCGCGCGAAATGGGCGAGGGCTTCTCCGGGCTGAAGTCGTTGTCCCGGCTGGAGGCCAAACCAATCGGGTTCGGGCACAAGGCGATTACCAGCATGCGCGGCTCCTACGGCGGGGTGTTGATGTTCGGCATGCTCACCTCGGTGGCCGGCCTGGGCATGTTCAACCCGATCTCGTTGGGCGCCGGCTTGCTGTTGGGCCGCAAGTCCTACCGGGAGGATCTGGACAACCGGCTGCTGCGGGTGCGCAACGAGGCCAAGACCAATCTGCGCCGCTTCGTCGACGACGTGTCGTTCGTGGTGGGCAAGGAGTCCCGGGACCGCCTCAAGGGCATCCAGCGCCAACTGCGCGACCACTACCGCGAAATCGCCAACCAGACCACGCGTTCGCTCAACGAGTCACTGCAGGCCACCATCGCCGCGGCCCGGCTGGAAGAGACCGAACGCAACACCCGGGTGCGTGAACTCGAACGTCAGCTCAACATCTTGGGGCAGGTCGTCGACAACGTCGCCAAGTTGCGGGGTCACGGCGCCGGGTAGAGCGTCCGGGTTTCGTTGTAGACCGCCCGCCGACGGGTGGTCGTGGTGGTGGTGGTGGTGTCGTCGAACTCTTCGGCGTCTTCGGCCGTGGTTTCGGTGGTGGTCTCCGACGTCGTGGTGTCGGCCGTGGTCTCGGTGGTGTCCGTGGTGTCCGTGGTCTCCGAGGTGGTCTCGGTCGTGGTCGTGGTCGTGGTCGTCGTCGTAGTGGTGGTTGTGGTCGTCGTGGTCGTCGGCGCCGGTGCGCTGCGGGTGGGCACGGTGGTGTACACCGTGTTCACCGGCTGACTCCAGTCGTCGGCGTAGCGCACCACCGCGAAGATCAAACCCAGCACCAGAATTGCAGCCAGCCCACCAGCCACCCAGATCGCTTCCTGGCTGTTGTGCCAGGGCTGCTCAGGCGGATCCTGATCCGGATCGTTGTCTGCGGCCACGGGCGCCGATCCTATCGTCCAAAGCGCCGATCGGAGCTGCCCGTAGACTCATCCGGGCAATGAGCACTACCGATCAGGTACGCGCCATCCTCGGCGGGACCATCCGCGCCTACCAGGGCGAGCCCGGCTATCGCGGCCGCCAGGAGGTGTTTCACGAGCTGAACCGGATCGGCTGGCAGTTGCAGCAACCGATCCGGATCGCGCTGGCCGGCACCCTCAAGGCGGGTAAATCGACCCTGGTCAACGCGCTGGTGGGGGAGAACATCGCACCCACCGATGCGACCGAGGCGACCCGGATCGTGACCTGGTTCCGGCATGGTCCCACCCCCAAGGTGACCGCCAACCACGTCGGCGGACGTCGGTCCCACGTCCCGATCGCACGGGACGCCGACGAAGGCGGTCTGACCTTCGACTTCGCCTCGGTGGACCCGGCCGACGTCATCGACCTGGACGTGGAATGGCCGGCCGCCGAACTCATCGACACCACGATCATCGACACCCCGGGCACGTCGTCGCTGTCGCGCGACGTATCCGAACGCACGCTGCGGCTGCTGGTGCCCGGCGACGGGGTGCCGCGGGTGGACGCGGTGGTGTTCCTGCTGCGCACCCTGAACGCGGCCGACATCGCCCTGCTCAAACAGATCGGCGAGTTGGTCGGCGGTTCGTCGGGCGCACTCGGTGTGATCGGCGTGGCCTCCCGCGCCGACGAGATCGGCGCCGGCCGGTTGGACGCTATGCTCTCGGCGCGCGACGTCGCGGCGCGATTCACCGCCGAGATGGACAAGACCGGGATCTGTCAGGCCGTGGTGCCGGTGTCCGGGTTGCTCGCGCTGACCGCGCGCACCCTGCGGCAGAGCGAATTCGTGGCCCTGGAAAAGCTGTCCGGCGTCGACCCGGCCGAACTCAATAAGGCCATGCTGAGCGCCGACCGGTTCGTCCGGGAGGACAGCAGCCTGCCGGTCGATGCCGCCACCCGCGCTGCGCTGCTGGACCGGTTCGGCATGTTCGGCATCCGAATCTCGTTGGCAGTACTGGCTTCCGGGGTGAAGGATTCGGTGGCGCTGGCCGACGAACTGCTGGAGCGCAGCGGCCTGGTGGCATTGCGCGACGTGATCGATCAGCAGTTCGCGCAGCGCTCCGAGCTGCTCAAGGCGCACACCGCGTTGTTGGCGCTGCGCCGGTTCGTCGAGGTGCACCCGATCCGCGCGACGCCCTACATCATCGCCGACATCGACCCGCTGCTGGCCGACACGCACGCCTTCGAGGAACTGCGGTTACTGAGCCTGCTGCGGTCACGGGAAACCACCCTCAATGACGACGAGATCGCCTCGCTGCGCCGCATCATCGGCGGCGCGGGCACCGACGCCGCGAGCCGCCTCGGATTGACCGCGCAAGAGCCCTACGACGGGCCGCGCGCGGCGTTCGCGGCCGCGCAACGCTGGCGGCGGCGCGCCGAGCATCCGCTCAACGATCCGTTCACCACCCGGGCCTGTCGCGCTGCGGTGCGCAGCGCCGAGGCGATGGTCGCGCAGTTCGCGGCCCGCGGCTACTGACCGACGACGCCGCTGCGGGGTCGTCGGCCGGCCTCATTCGCCGTCGCCGGGGCGTGGGAACAGCGTCGGCAGCGTCGGGAACGTCCGCGTCGGGGTCACCGTCTCGGTCACCGTTTCGGTTGCCGTCGGCGCCTGGGTCGTCGGCTCCTCCTCGGTGGTGGTCGGCTCCTCGACCGTGGTGGGTTCCTCGGTCGTGGTGGTCGGTTCCTCGGTGGTCGTCGCCTCGGTCGGGGTTTCGGTGACGGTCTCGGTCTCCAACGTGGTCTCGGCCGGGACCTGGGTTTGCGTGGTCGGTTCGGTCTGGCCGGGGGCGGGTGCTGCCGTGGTCGGCGCGGTGGTCGTGGTCGCCGGGGTCACCGGGGACTCCTCGGATTCGGTGCTCAGCAGCTGCATGATCGCGTAGAGGGCCACCGCCAGCACCACCGCGGCGATCGCGCCGATCAGCATCAGCGCAGCGGGTTTGCGGTGCCAGGGCAGCTCTGGCTCGGGCTCCGCCGCCGGCGCTTCCGGGTAGCCGCTCGGGTACTCCTGTTGGTAGCCGTATTGGGTTGCTGGGGACTGCTCGGGCGGAAGTTCGCTGTAGGCCTGCCCGCCGGTGCCGCCGCCGTAATTGGCCTGCTGGGTGGGCTCGCCGTAGATGTCGTCCGGTTCTCCGTTTCGGGCCATGGGTTCCGATAGTAACCACGCTGGCCGGTTGGTCCGGTGAGCTCATAGGGTGGGATCCACCCCCTCACGCCCGGCCCACGGTCAGCAGCCAGGAAACGAAGGAAGGTCCGGATGCCAACGCGGTCCGCCAACGCCAGCAGAAGCCGAGCCGCCCTCGACCAGTCCGCCGAAGAGGTCTGGCATGCGTTGTCGGCCGGGGAGGTGTCCGACCGGCTCGGCGTCGACCGCAACGGCCTGACCGACGAGCAGGTGGCGGGGCGCCGCGAGCGCTACGGAGCCAACCAACTCGCGGCGGCCAAACGGGAGAACCCGCTGCTGCGGTTCATCCGGCAATTCCACAACGTGCTGCTCTACGTGATGATGGGCGCCGCGGTGATCACCGCGGTACTGGGCAAGTGGGTGGACACGTCGGTACTGCTCGGCGCCGTCGTCGTCAACGCGATCATCGCCTTCCTGCAGGAGGGCAAGGCCGAATCCGCGATGGACGCGATCCGCAAGATGCTCTCGCCGCACGCCATGGTGGTGCGCAACGGCCGGATACAGGACGTCGACGCCACCGACCTGGTTCCCGGCGATCTGGTGCGGCTGGCCTCCGGTGACCGGGTGCCCGCCGACGTGCGCCTGCTCGACACCGACAACCTGCGGATCGACGAATCCACCCTGACCGGCGAATCGGTCCCGGTGGACAAGGACCCGGCCGCGGTGCCCGTCGAAGCACCGATCGGCGACCGGGTCGGGATGGGTTTCTCCGGCACGCTGGTGGTGCACGGCCAAGGCACCGGTGTGGTGGTGGGTACCGGTACGTCCACCGAACTCGGCCGGATCAACCAGATGCTGGCCGGCATCTCGATGTCCAGCACCCCGTTGCTGCGCCAGATCGACAAGTTCGGCAAATTCCTCGCGGCGGTGATCTTGCTGCTGGCCGCCGGCACCTTCGTGCTCGGCGTGCTGGCCCGCGGCCACCCGGCCTCGGAGATGTTCATGATGGTCGTCGCGCTGGCGGCTTCGGCCATCCCGGAGGGTCTGCCCGCCATCATGACCGTGACGCTGGCCATCGGCGTGCAGAAGATGTCGCGACGACGGGCGATCGTGCGCCGGCTGCCGGCCGTCGAGGCGCTCGGATCGGTCACCGTGATCTGCTCGGACAAGACCGGCACGTTGACCAGCAACGAGATGACCGTGCAACGGGTGATGTGCGCCGGTCACCAATTCGATGTCGGCGGTGTGGGTTACGCCCCGGTCGGCGACATCTCGGTGGACGGCCACATCATCGAGGTGGGCCGCTACCCGGCGCTGGCAGCGGCGGTGCGGGCCGGGGTGCTGTGCAACGATGCCACGCTGGGCTTGACCGAAGAGACCTGGAGCATCACCGGAGACCCGACCGAAGCTGCCCTGCTGGTACTCGGCGAGAAGGTCGGGATGACCTACGCCGGCACCGAATCCCGTTTTCCGCGAATCGATTCGGTGCCCTTCGAGTCCGAGATCCGGATGATGGGCACGCTGCACGCCGACGGTGAGGACGAGCCGCTGGTGCTGATCAAGGGCGCCCCCGAGCGGGTGATCGGGCTGTGCACAAGACAATTGGATGCGCACGGCGAACATCCGATCGATGCCGAGCGCTGGCAACAGATGGCTGCCGAGACCGCCGCCCAGGGTCTGCGGGTGCTGGCGTTGGCGCAGCGGCGCGGCGCGCCCGCGACGCCCGGGGTGCTGACCCTGGCCGATCTCGACGGCGGGTTCACCCTGCTCGGTTTGGTCGGCATCATCGACCCACTGCGCCCGGAAGCCATCACCGCGGTGCGGGAATGCCACCGCGCCGGCATCCGGGTCAAGATGATCACTGGCGACCACGCCGGCACCGCACGCGAGATCGGTGCCCAGTTGGGCATCGGGCTGGACCGGCCGGCGCTCACCGGACCTGAGATTGCCGAACTGGACGACACCGAATTACGCACCGTGGCAAGTGAATGCGACGTCTTTGCGCGCGCCAGTCCGGAGCACAAACTGCGATTGGTGCGGGCGCTGCAAGCCGACGGCGAAGTGGTCGCGATGACCGGCGACGGCGTCAACGACGCGCCGGCGCTCAAGCGCGCCGACATCGGCATCTCGATGGGTAACCGGGGCACCGAAGCGGCCAAGGAAGCGTCGGACATCGTGCTGGCCGACGACAACTTCGCCACCATCGCCGCCGCGGTGTCCGAAGGTCGCACGGTCTACGACAACATCCGCAAGTTCATCATGTTCATGCTGCCGACCAACGGTGGTGAAGCGCTGGTGGTGATCGCGGCCATCCTGTTCCAACTCACGCTGCCGCTGACCCCGGCGCAGGTGCTGTGGATCAACCTGGTCACCTCGGCGACGCTGGGATTGGCGCTGGCGTTCGAACCGGCCGAACACAACGTGATGGGTCGGCGACCGCGGCCCCCGGGGGAGAGCCTGCTGTCGAAGTACTTCGTGTGGCGCGTGGTGCTGGTGTCGGTGCTGATGGGCGCCGGCGCATTGACCATGTTCCTGTGGGAGCTGGAACTGGGCACCAGCCTGGAGACCGCACGCACCATGGCGGTCAACGCGATCGTCGCCGCCGAGATGTTCTACCTGCTCAACAACCGTTATCTGCTCGACCCGGTGCTCAACCGGGCCGGGTTGTTCGGCAACCGGATCGCGCTGCTGACCGTGCTGGCCAGCGCGCTGCTGACCGCGCTGTTCACCTATGCCCCAGCCATGAACGCGGTGTTCGGCTCGGCGCCGCTGGGCTGGCTGGACTGGCTCAAGGTGGCCGGCGTGGGCGCGGGGGTGTTCGCGGTGGTGGAGATCGAGAAGACCGTCGTGCGCCGCTACCGGGCCCGCCGTGGCCGGCGCGCGGCCGCGGTCACAGCTGGCTGACCAGCTGGTCGGCGACCAGCTCGATGTGGTCCAGATCGGCGAGGTCGAGCACCTGCAGATAGATCCGCTGCACGCCGGCGGCCAGGAACGGCTGCAGCCGTTCCACGATCTCGTTCGGTGTGCCGATCAGCGGCGTGTTGGTGCGCAGCTCGTCCTGCTCGCGGCCGATGGCCTCGGCGCGCCGGGCCACCTCGGCGTCGGTGCGGCCGGCGCACAGCACGAAACAGGCCGAGTACGTCATCGACGCGGCGTCCCGGCCGCTGTTGCGTACCGCGTCGGCGACCCGGCCGAACTGGGCTTCGACGACGTCGGCGGTGGCGAACGGCACGTTGAACTCGGCGGCGAACGCGGCCGCCAGGGCCGGGGTGCGGGTGGGCCCCAGACCGCCGACGATGATCGGCGGGTGCGGATCCTGCACTGGTTTGGGCAGCCCCGGCGAGTCGGCGACGGTGTAATGCGTTCCGGTGTAATCGAAGCGTTCACCGGTCGGGGTGCGCCACAGCCCGGTGAGGATGTCGAGTTGTTCGGACAGCCGGTCGAACCGCTCGCCCAGCGGCGGGAACGGGATCGCGTAGGCCGCGTGCTCGGGCTCGTACCAGCCCGCCCCGATCCCCAATTCGACGCGGCCGCCGCTCATTTCGTCGACCTGGGCCACCGAGATGGCCAGCGGGCCGGGCAGCCGGAAGGTCGCCGAGGTGACCATGGTGCCCAGCCGGATGGTGCGGGTCTCGCGGGCCAGCCCGGCGAGCGTGACCCAGGAGTCGGTGGGCCCGGGGGCGCCGTCGCCGCTCATCGCCAGGTAGTGGTCCGAGCGGAAGAACCCGGAGTAGCCCAGTGCTTCGGCGGCTTGCGCCAACTGCAGTTGATCGGAGTAACTGGCGCCCTGTTGAGGTTCGATGAAGACCCGGAAATCCATGCCCGCCACAGTAGTTGGGGTCAGAACGACTGAGCGCCCTGGACGGCCACGAACATGCCGTGACCGGTGCCGTT
The DNA here is from genome assembly GCF_059812645.1 of Mycobacterium sp. NGS45. Classification (NCBI taxonomy): domain Bacteria; kingdom Bacillati; phylum Actinomycetota; class Actinomycetes; order Mycobacteriales; family Mycobacteriaceae; genus Mycobacterium; species Mycobacterium sp. NGS45. The sequence continues at coordinate 105,509 of NZ_JCALDB010000013.1, forward strand.
GTTGGTGAAGCGGGTGCCGCTGGCATCGGCGGCGATGGTCCAGCCCTGCGCCGCGTAGGTGCGGTAATCCAGCGTGACGGCGGGGATGGCGCCCAGGTTGCCGAGCGTCCACTGCATGTCGCCGGCGGCGGTGACGTAGACGCCGTTGGCCGCGGTGCCGTCGACGTCCGGTGGGCTTTCGAACTGCGACTCGCACGCCACCGATTCGGTGTTGAGCTGGCAGCGGGTCTTGCCGGACTTGGTCTGGATGAACACATAGCCCGAGGCATCGGGCTGCAGCGTCTCGGCCCCGGACGGCGGCGCTGCGGTGGGCGACGGCCCAGGGGCCGGGCTCGGGCTGGGGGGTGCTGCGGTCGCGGTGCTCGGCGGTGCCGGCCGCGGGGTGGCGACGGTGGGCTCGTCGTAGCTGCCGCAGCCCGGGCAGGTTGCGGTGCCCTCGACGGTGTTCGAGCAGCTGACCAGGGCGCCGACGGTCAGGAGCGCGGCACCCGCCAGCCCCAGCTTGGTGGCCATGATCCGACCGTACCCAGGTTGTTGCGGGAGTGAAACTTGGGACTGGTGATGGTTATGAAGCTGTGAGCTTCTACAACAGCGGCTCGCGGCACACATTGGCCACCGGATCCCACCACCAGCCGTTGTCGCAGCCCAGCGGGGTGGTTGAGACGGGCGCGCGGCAGGTGTTGGCGACCGGGTCCCACCAGCCGTTCTCGCAGTTGGGCACCAGCGGGGCCTGGCAGCTGTTGGAGACCGGATCCCACCACTGGCCAGGATCGCAGCTGGCGTTGCTGACTGCGGGTGTCACCGCGGCGGTGAACATCATCGGCGCAAAGGCGGCGGCGGTGACGATCGCGGCGCGCTGCAAGGACTTTCGCACGGCTTCCTCTCCCTGAATTGGCTACTGCCTCGGCAATCGGCTACTGCATCGGCATACCCTACTGGGCCTGCGGGTATGCGTGGCCGCGCTCCGGTTCTCTGTTCGCTCTTCCGCCTCCTACCCGCTCTGCGGGCCCGCAGAGCGGGTAGGAGGCGGAAGAGCGAGGGTGGCGAGGTTCCGGCGATCGGGAGTGGCCGGGGAACAAATCGCGCAAAAGCGCCGTTGGCACTATCGACAACTTGAGTGAACTAGACTCAACTCTGGCTTGACAGCCGCTGCCCAGCGGGGGCAGTCTTGAGCGAGGTTCACTCAGATCCTATTGAAGCTACACAGGAGGCAGTAACTATGGCTCGTGCGGTCGGAATCGACCTCGGGACCACCAACTCCGTCGTCGCAGTGCTCGAGGGTGGCGACCCCGTCGTCGTCGCCAACTCCGAGGGTTCCCGGACCACCCCGTCGGTCGTCGCGTTCGCGCGCAACGGCGAGGTGCTGGTCGGTCAGCCCGCCAAGAACCAAGCGGTGACCAACGTGGACCGGACCATCCGTTCGGTCAAGCGGCACATGGGCACCGACTGGAACGTCGAGATCGATGACAAGAAGTACACGCCGCAGGAGATCAGCGCGCGCACCTTGATGAAGCTCAAGCGTGACGCCGAGGCCTACCTGGGCGAGGACATCACCAACGCGGTCATCACCGTGCCGGCGTACTTCAACGACGCGCAGCGTCAGGCCACCAAGGAAGCCGGTCAGATCGCCGGCCTGCAGGTGGACCGCATCGTCAACGAGCCGACCGCAGCCGCGTTGGCCTACGGCCTGGACAAGGGCAGCAAGGAACAGACCATCCTGGTCTTCGACCTCGGTGGCGGCACGTTCGACGTCTCGCTGCTCGAGATCGGCGACGGCGTGGTCGAGGTGCGGGCCACCTCCGGTGACAACCACCTCGGCGGCGACGACTGGGATGACCGGATTGTGGAATGGCTGGTCGACAAGTTCAAGGCCACCAGCGGCATCGACCTGACCAAGGACAAGATGGCCATGCAGCGGCTGCGGGAAGCCGCCGAGAAGGCCAAGATCGAGCTGAGCTCGAGCCAGAGCACCTCGATCAACCTGCCCTACATCACCGTCGACGCCGACAAGAACCCGCTGTTCCTCGACGAGCAGCTGACCCGCTCGGAGTTCCAGAAGATCACCCAGGATCTGCTGGACCGCACCCGCAAGCCGTTCCAGCAGGTGGTCAAGGATGCCGGCATCGCGGTCGGCGACATCGATCACGTCGTGCTGGTCGGTGGGTCCACCCGGATGCCCGCGGTCACCGAACTGGTCAAGGAGATGACCGGTGGCAAGGAGCCCAACAAGGGCGTCAACCCCGACGAGGTTGTCGCCGTGGGTGCTGCCCTGCAGGCCGGCGTGCTGGCCGGTGAGGTGAAAGACGTTCTGCTGCTTGACGTTACGCCGCTGTCCCTGGGTATTGAGACCAAGGGCGGCGTGATGACCAAGCTGATCGAGCGCAACACCACCATCCCGACCAAGCGCAGCGAGACCTTCACCACGGCCGACGACAACCAGCCGTCGGTGCAGATCCAGGTCTACCAGGGCGAGCGGGAGATGGCCGCGCACAACAAGCTGCTCGGCAGCTTCGAGTTGACCGGTATCCCGCCGGCCCCGCGCGGTGTGCCGCAGATCGAGGTCACCTTCGACATCGACGCCAACGGCATCGTGCACGTGACCGCCAAGGACAAGGGCACCGGCAAGGAGAACACGATCAAGATCCAGGAAGGCTCCGGCCTTTCCAAGGAAGACATTGATCGGATGGTCAAGGATGCCGAGGCGCACGCCGAGGAGGACCGCAAGCGCCGCGAAGAGGCCGACGTGCGCAACCAGGCCGAGTCGCTGGTGTACCAGACCGAGAAGTTCGTCGCCGAACAGCGTGGCGCCGAAGGCGGTTCGAAGGTGCCCGAGGACACCCTGACCAAGGTCGACGGCGCGATCGCCGAAGCCAAGACGGCGCTGGAGGGCACCGACATCGCGGCCATCAAGGCTGCGATGGAGAAGCTCGGCGTGGAAAGCCAGGCCCTGGGTCAGGCGATCTACGAAGCCACCCAGGCCGAGCAGGGCGCCGACGGTGCCGGTAGTGCGACCGCCAACGACGACAACGTGGTGGACGCCGAGGTTGTCGAGGATGACCAGGAGAAGAACTAGTGACCGAGAACGATTCGCACGAGCCGGTGACCGTCACCGACAAACGGCGCATCGATCCCGAGACCGGCGAAGTTCGTGACGCTGCCGCCGGCCCGGCCCCCAGTGGGGCCGAGCCGGCGGCGCCCGCCGACGATGCCGAGGTGGCCGACTTGAAGGCCACCTTGCAGCGGGTCAAGGCCGAATACGACAACTACCGCAAGCGTTCGTTGCGTCAGGAGCAGGCCGCAGCCGACCGCGCCAAGGCCGGCGTGGTCACCCAGCTGCTGCCGATCCTGGACGACTTGGATCGCGCGCGCAGTCACGGCGACTTGGAGTCGGGGCCGCTCAAGGCGTTGGCCGACAAGCTGACCGACACCCTGACCGGCCTCGGGCTGGCGCCGTTCGGCGTCGAGGGCGACGAGTTCGACCCGGCCCTGCATGAGGCGGTGCAGCATGAGGGCGACGGGTCCAACCCGGTCCTGGGCGCCGTGATGCGACAGGGCTACAAGCTCGGTGAGCAGGTGCTGCGGCACGCCATGGTCGGCGTGGTCGACGCCGAACCGGGCGAGCCGACGTCGTCGGATCCGGACTCGGCCGAGGCCACCGACACCGACGCCGACGAAGCCGATGAGGCGGAAGCTTCGGCTTCCGAATAGCCGATGTGGTGAGGGCAAGGGGGCGCGCCGGGCGGGAATGGACCGCCCGGCGGGTCTTCAGGCCGCAGAATTGGAGACAGAAATCGCGATGAAGACAGGTAAGGAGGTGACGCGCGATGGCCCAGCGTGAATGGGTTGAAAAGGACTTCTACTCCGAACTCGGCGTCTCCTCCGATGCCAGCCAGGAGGAGATCAAGCGGGCCGCCCGCAAGATCCTGGCCGAGAATCATCCGGACCGGAACCCGGGCGACACGGCCGCCGAGGAGCGCTACAAGGCCGCCTCGGAAGCCAAGGAAGTGCTGACCGACCCGGCCAAACGCAAGGAGTACGACGAGACCCGCAGGCTGTTCGCCGGTGGCTTCGGCCGACGGTTCAACGGCGGTGGCGGCGGCGGCGGCTTCGGCGGGTTCGGCGGCGGTGCCGACGGTGCCGAGTTCAACCTCGGTGACCTGTTCGACGCGGCCGGCCAAACCGGCGGTGCCAACATCGGCGATTTGTTCGGCGGATTGTTCGGCCGGGGCGCTGCGCCGCGACCGAACCGGCCGCGTCGCGGTAAGGACCTCGAGACCGAGATCGAACTGGACTTCCTCGAAGCCACCCGCGGTATGGCGGTGATGCCGCTGCAGCTGACCAGCCCGGCGCCGTGCACCAATTGCCATGGCAGCGGGGCACGTCCGGGTACCAGCCCCAAGGTGTGCGCCAGCTGTAACGGCTCCGGGGTGATCAACCGCAACCAGGGCGCGTTCGGATTCTCCGAGCCGTGCACCGAATGTCGGGGCAGCGGCTCGATCATCGAGCATCCGTGCGACGACTGCCGGGGCACCGGCGTCACCACCCGCAGCCGCACCATCAACGTGCGGATCCCGCCGGGCGTCGAGGACGGCCAGCGGATCCGGCTGGCCGGGCAGGGCGAGGCGGGTCTGCGCGGCGCACCGTCGGGCGATCTGTACGTCACCGTGCACGTGCGTCCGGACAAGGTGTTCGGCCGCGACGGCGACGACCTGACCGTCACCGTTCCGGTCAGCTTCCACGAATTGGCGCTGGGGACAACGCTTTCGGTCCCGACACTGGAAGGCAAGGTCGGTGTCCGGGTGCCCAAGGGCACCGCCGACGGTCGCATCCTGCGGGTGCGGGGCCGCGGTGTGCCCAAGCGCAGCGGCGGGCACGGCGACCTGTTGGTCACCGTCAAGGTCGGGGTGCCGCCGAACATCGAGGGTGCGGCACTCGAAGCGCTGGAAGCCTATGCCGCAGCCGAGCGTGCCAGCGGATTCGACCCGCGTGCCAACTGGGCGGGCAACCGGGCCTAGAAGGGAGGTGAACCGGTTCGATGAGTGAGTCTGATCGCAAAGAGTCCCGGACCTTCTTGATCTCGGTGGCCGCCGAGTTGGCCGGTATGCACGCGCAGACCCTGCGCACCTATGACCGACTCGGCCTGGTCACGCCGCAACGCAGTTCTGGTGGGGGCCGGCGCTATTCGCAACGCGATGTGGATCTGCTGCGCGAGGTGCAGCGGCTGTCCCAAGACGAGGGCGTCAACCTGGCCGGTATCAAGCGGATCATCGAGTTGACCAACCAGGTCGAGGCGCTGCAGTCGCGGGTGACGGAGTTGGTCGGCGAAGTCGAGGGACTGCGGGCCAAACAGCGTCGGGAGCCGCAGCAGACCACCAGCACTGCGCTGGTGGTGTGGCAGCCGCGCCAGCGTCGACGCTGAAGAACACGATCGAGTTAGCGTCCTGGTAGGGGCGTACTCGCTCGACGTGTACCTCGGTGCTATCTCAATGGCCTAATGCTGAACAGCTAGCCCGACAACGGGTCGTGCTGAATACGTTCCGGCGGAGCGCCTTTGGCAATCAACGCCGCGCGGGTGGCGGCCACCATGCGGGGGCCGCCGCAGATCAGGATCTGACGATCACCCCAGCCGCCGTAGCGGGTCACCACCTCGGGCAGCAGCCCCTTCTGCCGGACATGCAAACCGCGCGGCGGTTGCACATCCGGGTAGTCGCCGGCCCACGGCGGGTCGGTGTCGTACTCGGACACCGGGGTGACCGACAGCCACGGACTGCTGGCCGCGATCTGCCACAGCGTGCGCAGATCGTAGAGCTCGCAGGGGTAGCGCGCGCCGAAGAACAGGTGCAGCCGCGGATTCACCGCCGATCGGGCCATATCCATGATGATCGCGCGCAGCGGCGCCAAACCGGTGCTGCCGGCGACCATCAGGATGTCGCCGTCGTCGCGGTTGACGTCCATCCCGCCCAACGGGCTGGACAACCGCCACCGGTCACCGACCCGGGTCTCGGCCACCAGCGCGGTACTGACCATGCCGCCGGACACCGAGCGCACATGGAACTCGATCTTGCCGTCGGGCTGCGGCGGGATGGCCGGTGACAAGTACCGCCACCGCCGCGGACACTGCGGAACTTCGACGTTGACGTACTGCCCGGGCAGATACGGCATTGGGTTGTCGAGTTGCAACCGCACCACGGCCAGATCCCGGGATACCCGGTGGTGCTCCAGCACCGTGCCGCCCCACCAGGCCGGTCCCTGCTCGGCCTGCGCGGCTCCGCTCATCACCCCGGCGATGAAGTCGATGGCCTGGCGGGCGGTGTCGTCGACGGCGTCGGTCCACTCGTCTTCGAGGTCGGCGCTGAGCGTCGCGTACAGCGCATGCGCCAGCGATTCGTAGTGCTCGTGGGTGATGCCGTACTTGCGGTGATCGCGGCCGAGCTGGGCCAGGAAGGCCACCGGCTCGTTGGCGCGCTGGTCGATGAACTCGCCGAACACCCAATCCAGCACCTGGCGGAAGACCTTGCGCTGATCGTGCATGTCGGGTGGGAACTTGTCGCGCACCGAATCGTCGATGGCGAACCAGCAGTTGTAGAACCGGCCGATCAGGTCGTCGGAGTCGGGCCGATTGAGTGCGGCGCGCAGCACGCTCAGCGCGTCACGGTCTTCGAGGCCCACAGCCGCCGATCTTATGCCTGTCGACGGCGGTCCCTCAGGACGGCGAGCACAATCAGCGCGGCGCCCGCCAGACTCCAGCCCACCAGCACCGCGACCGCGGTCGAGGCCCCGGCTCCGGAGAAGTAGGCGGTGGACCGCAGCAGGGTGGCGTTGGCGCCTTGCGGCAGCAGTTGGCCCAGCGTGCCCCAGCCGGCCGGCAGCATTTCCGGTGCCGAGGTCAGACCGGACAGCGGGTTGCCCAGCAGCATGACCGCGGCGGCACCCAGACCGAGTCCGGCTCGGCCGAACAACGAGCCCAAGCCCAGCACGGCCAGCCCGGTGGCCAACGCGCCCAGGAACAGCCCGCCGGTGACCCCGATCAGGTTGGTCTGGACCGAGCCCAGCACATAGGCCAGCAGCCCGGCGATCGTGACGGCGGCCAGAGCGGCGAACCCGACGGTGGCCCACAACCGTAGCCACGGCTGGGTCGGGAACAGCAACACGAACGCGATCGCCGGAAGCAGACCGGCCAGCGTGATCGGTAAGGCGGCCGCGGCCAGCCCGACACCACGCGGATCCTCGGTGGGCAGCGGTGCGAGGTCTTCGGTGCGCAGCGGGACCCCGGTTTGTTGTGACATCGCCGTGCCGATCCCACTCAGCACCTGCGCGACGGCCGGGCTGCCGCCGGTGGCGAGCAGCATCGTCGGGCCGGTCGCGCCGACTGCGATGCCGCCGTAGGCCTTTCGGTCGAGAATCGCCTCGCGCAGCGCATCCTCGCCGGGGTAGCTGGTGACGGCGAAGCCGTCGGGAGCCTTCGCGCTCAGCGCCGCTTCGATCTGCGCGACGACGGGTTCGGGTCCGGTGACGCCGATCGGCAGGTCGTGCGGCGCGGATTTCACCGCAGGCAGCGCGAACGCGATGAACAGCACGGCCAGAGCGGCGGTCAAGACGACGGCGACGCCGGTGGCGCGGACCCAGTTGGGTGGTTCGTGGCGCGGGGGTGCGGGTGGGGTGGGTGTCGATGCGGAGGTGGTCATCGGATCTCCGGAGGCTATTCAATGGTTGATGAATTAACGCTAGCGCGCCGACGGGCAGTTTTCAACACCCATTGAAATGGTAGCGTCGATGTATGCCCTCACCTGCGCAGAAGGCCGCACGACGCGGTCGTCGTAGCGGCGAACCGGTGTCCCGCGAGGTGGTGTTGGCCGCTGCCAAGCAGCGCTTCGCAAGCCAGGGCTACGAGAAGACGACGTTGCGCCAGATCGCCGGCGACGCGCACGTCGACGCGTCGATGGTGCATTACCTGTTCGGTTCCAAGGATGCGCTGTTCCGGGAATCGATGACGTTGATCCTGGATCCGGCCAAACTGATCGCGGCGTTCGCCGACGTCGACGGGACCGACCTCGGTACCCGACTGGTGCGGACCTATCTGGGGATCTGGGAAGACCCGCAGACCGGGCCCAGTATGGTCACCATGCTGTCCTCGGCGACGTCGAATTCCGATGCGCACGAGGCGTTTCGGACCTTCATGCAGAGTTACGTGCTGACCGCCGTGGCGGAACAACTCGGCGGTGGACCGGACACCCGACTACGGGCCATGCTGGCCGCCACCAACCTGGTCGGCACCGCGTTGCTGCGTTACGTGATGCGCGTCGGTCCGCTGGCCGAGGTGGCGGTCGAGGACGTGGTGCGGATGTTGGCCCCCAGCGTGCAGCGCTACCTGACCGCCAGCGCCGAGGAGTTGGGCCTGCCCGCCGACTACAGGCCGTGAATTCCCTTGTAGAGCACCATCACACCGATGACCAGCAGGATCGCGGCCACCAGCGCACCGTTGTTGTGCTCCATCCAGGCCTTGAGTTTGGTCAGGGTGGGATCGAGACGCGTACCGGCCACGCCGTAGGCCAGGATCGGTAGTGCGACGGTGGACGCCGAGACCGCGACGAACACCGCGGCCGCCGCCAGGACGCCGTCGTCCAGGCCGGCGGTGCCGATCGCCAAACCGGCTGCCGCGCAGATGAACAGCACTTTCGGGTTGGCCACGGTCAATAGTGCGCCGACGGCGGCGAGCTTGCCGGGTCCGGATTCGGTGAGGTGTCCGGTGCCCGGCATCTGATGCGGTCTGCTATGTCGGGTGAACCAGCGGAACAGGCCCAACACGATCAGCGCGGCGCCGACCACGATGCGCAGCCACGACGCCCAGCCCGGCGGCTTGCCGCCCAACCCGCCGAGCAGCCCGGAGATCCCGATGAACAGTGCGGTCAACGCGGCCAAGCCGACCAGCCAGCCGGCCAGGAAGGCCAGTGCGCCAGCGCGGGGCCGCGGGCTATGCAGTGCGAGGATCGCCGGGATGATCGACAGCGGTGACAACGCGATCACCAAGGCCAACGGAATCAGCTCGCTCAGGTTGATCACCAGGGCAAATTAGCAGTTCAGCACCGCCGCAGCAGCCAACCCGGTACCCAATGGGTCACGGTCCTGCGCTGGGAGCCGTAGCTGATCTGGTAGCTGACCAAACCCCACCAATCGCCCTGTTCGCACAGCCCCCAACAGCTCAGCGTGCCCTCGACCACCTTGTGCATCTGCAAGCCGTTGGGCTGGTAGCGCCCCCTGCGGTGCGGTTGACGCGGAAACAGCGTCGAGAGGTCGACCAGGACCCGGATCGGCGGGTGGACCACGCGGAACGGCTCGCGCACCGGTTGTCCGGTGTAGCGGATAGGTTGCAGCCGTCCCATCAATCGATGATATGTTCGAATGCGGTGTTGGCGGTAGCAGCCGCGGGTCGGTGGTGGATCGCGGCTAGGGGTCGCCGAAGTGGTTGTGCCCCAAGGTATCCAGGAAGGTGGGGCCGCGTAGGTTGAACTCGTCGCGGTAACTTGCGGCCCAGCCGCCGAACGGGTGATGCGCCAGGTACTCGTTGCGGAAGCGGTCATCCTCGGAGACTTCGCTGGCGCAGAAGCTCGGTATCACCAGGTCGACCACCGGCCCGCCGCGTTCCACCTCGGCCAGCACCAGGGGTGCATTGCCGCCCAGGAAGCGGTCCAACACCCAGCCATCTTCGCCGAGCCACACCGAGTAGCGGATCTTGGCCACCACATGGTCGGCGCGACGCACGATCTGGCCGGCCACCTGCGGATCGAGTTCACGTTCGGCTTCGTAGCGGGTGCCGCTGACTGCCGGGCCCTTGGCCGTCATGGTGCCGATCGACTGTTCCCCGAGGCTATCGACGAGTTCATCTGCGGCGAGGTCGGCTTCGGCCGGGGCCGGCCCCTGCACGCGGACCCGCACCGCATAGCCGTCGGCGGCGAACAGGTAGGTCTGCACGATCAAGGCCGGGCTGGGATCGGAGGCGGCCACGGCCGGCAGTTCGGGCACGAAGAACTTTCGCTCGAACTCGAAGTCGCCGAAGTCGGATCCGGGCATGGCCCAACCGTAGTCGGCAGCGGTGCAGAATCGCGGCACCTGCGGCTCCACCGGCTCGTCGGCGGTGCTGTTCGGCTCGCAAGGCTGCGCTTTCATACGCCCGCGGCGGCGTGTCGCGTATGAAACGGCAGTGAGCGGGTTGGGGCGGGGCGGGGTTGGGCGGGGTTGGCGCGGCGCTGCGGGACGGGCGCGGGATGGGCGCGGGGGCGAGACAGGCTAAAGTTGAGCGGAATAGACTCAACATTGACGCGGTTGTGCAAGTGGAGAAGCATCACAAACACTGCGGGGGACCGCTTCGGGCGTCCTCGGCACAAGCAGAAACGGAGGTGTCGTGGACTCGTTCAATCCGACCACCAAGACCCAGGCAGCGCTGACCGCGGCATTGCAGGCGGCCACCGCCGCAGGCAACCCGCAGATCACGCCTGCCCACCTGTTGATGGCGCTGCTGACCCAAAACGACGGCATCGCCGCACCCCTGTTGGAGGCGGTCGGAGTCGAGCCCGCGACCATTCGGGCCGAGGCCCAGCGTCTGCTGGACCGGTTGCCCAGCGCCAGCGGTGCCAGTTCCGCACCGCAGCTGTCGCCGGAGTCGCTGACCGCGATCACCACGGCCCAACAGCTGGCCACCGAGATGGACGATGAATACGTCTCGACCGAGCACCTGCTGGTCGGCCTGGCCACCGGCACAAGCGAAGTCGCCAAGACGTTGACCAACCACGGTGCTTCGCCCGAGGCGCTGCGGGAGGCGTTCGTCAAGGTGCGCGGCAGCGCGCGGGTCACCAGCCCGGACCCCGAGGGCAGCTATCAGGCGCTGGAGAAGTACGCCACCGACCTGACCGCGCGGGCCCGCGAGGGCAAGCTTGACCCGGTGATCGGCCGGGACACCGAGATCCGTCGGGTGATCCAGGTGCTCAGCCGCCGGACCAAGAACAACCCGGTACTGATCGGTGAACCCGGCGTCGGCAAGACCGCGATCGTCGAGGGCCTGGCCCAGCGCATCATCGCCGGGGACGTGCCAGAAAGCCTGCGCGACAAGACCGTCGTCGGCCTGGACCTGGGCTCGATGGTGGCCGGTGCCAAGTACCGCGGTGAGTTCGAGGAGCGGCTCAAGGCCGTCCTGGACGACATCAAGAACTCGGCCGGCCAGATCATCACGTTCATCGACGAACTGCACACCATCGTCGGCGCCGGTGCCACCGGCGAAGGCGCGATGGACGCCGGCAACATGATCAAGCCCATGCTGGCTCGCGGCGAGCTGCGACTGGTCGGTGCCACCACGCTCGACGAGTACCGCAAGTACATCGAGAAGGACGCCGCCCTGGAACGTCGGTTCCAGCAGGTGCTGGTCGGTGAACCGTCGGTCGAGGACACCGTCGGCATCCTGCGTGGCCTCAAGGAGCGCTACGAGGTGCACCACGGTGTCCGCATCACCGACTCCGCATTGGTCGCTGCGGCAACGCTTTCCGACCGTTACATCACCAGCCGGTTCCTGCCGGACAAGGCGATCGACCTGGTCGACGAGGCTGCCTCGCGGCTGCGGATGGAGATCGACTCCCGGCCGGTGGAGATCGACGAGGTGGAACGCGTCGTGCGGCGGCTGGAGATCGAAGAGATGGCGCTGGCCAAAGAAGAAGACGAGGCGTCAAAGGAACGGCTGGAGAAGCTGCGTTCGGAGCTGGCCGACTACAAGGAGAAGCTGGCCGAGCTCACCACCCGGTGGCAGAACGAGAAGAACGCCATCGACGTCGTGCGGGAATTCAAGGAGCAACTGGAAACCCTGCGCGGCGAGGCCGACCGGGCCGAGCGCGACGGTGACCTGGCCAAGGCCGCCGAACTGCGCTACGGGCGGATCCCGGAGATCGAGAAGAAACTCGATGCCGCGCTGCCGGCCGCCGAAGCCCGCGAGAACGTCATGCTCAAGGAAGAGGTCGGTCCCGACGACGTCGCCGACGTGGTCTCGGCCTGGACCGGGATTCCGGCCGGCCGGATGATGGAAGGCGAAACCGCCAAGCTGCTGCGGATGGAAGAGGAGCTCGGCAAGCGGGTCGTCGGCCAGAAGGCCCCGATCTCGGCGGTCTCCGATGCGGTGCGGCGCGCCCGCGCCGGGGTGGCCGACCCGAACCGGCCCACCGGCTCGTTCCTGTTCCTGGGCCCCACCGGTGTCGGTAAGACCGAGCTGGCCAAGGCGCTGGCGGAGTTCCTGTTCGATGACGACCGGGCCATCACCCGGATCGACATGAGCGAGTACGGCGAGAAGCATTCGGTGGCCCGACTGGTCGGTGCGCCCCCCGGCTACATCGGCTACGACCAGGGCGGTCAGCTCACCGAGGCGGTGCGCCGCCGGCCCTACACCGTGGTGCTGTTCGACGAGGTGGAGAAGGCCCACCCGGACGTGTTCGACGTGCTGCTGCAGGTGCTCGACGAGGGTCGTCTGACCGACGGCCAGGGCCGCACGGTCGACTTCCGCAACACCATCCTGATCCTGACCTCGAACCTGGGATCGGGCGGCACCGATGAACAGGTGATGGCGGCTGTCCGCGCAGCGTTCAAGCCGGAGTTCATCAACCGCCTCGACGACGTGCTGATCTTCGAGGGCCTCAACCCCGAGGAACTGGTGTCGATCGTCGATATTCAGCTGGCCCAGCTGGCCAAGCGGCTGGAGCAGCGTCGCCTGACGCTCGAGGTGTCGCTGCCGGCCAAGCAGTGGTTGGCGCACCGCGGGTTCGACCCGCTCTACGGTGCCCGTCCGCTGCGCCGGCTGATCCAGCAGGCCATCGGCGACCAGTTGGCCAAGCTGCTGCTGGCCGGTGAGGTGCACGACGGTGACACCGTGCCGGTCAACGTCAGCCCCGACGGCGACCGCCTGATCCTGGGCTGAGCCCAGCCGGCCACGGACTGGCCCCCACCTCCGCAGAGGTGGGGGCCAGTCCGGTGAGCGGCTGGTTTATCGTGTGTGACGCTGTTGTGATCTGCAGGCATTCCGCGTTCTGGGCACCCAGCAGATAGGCTGTGCGCAATGGTCCCGCTTTGGTTCACGCTGGCCGCACTGTGCTTCGTCGGTGCGGCGGTGTTGTTGTACTTCGACATCGACCGTCGGCGCGGCCTGGGCCGGCGACGCAAGTCCTGGGCACGCTCGCACGGATTCGACTACGAGCACGAGTCCACCGACATCCTGCACCGCTGGAAGCGCGGTGTGATGTCCACGGTCGGCGACGTCACCGCGCGCAACGTCGTGCTCGGACAGATCCGCGGTGAAGCCGTTTTCATCTTCGATCTCGACGATGTCGCCACCGTCATCGCGCTGCACCGCAAGGTCGGCACCAATGTGGTCGTCGACCTGCGGCTCAAGGGCATCAAGGAGCCGCGCGAGAGCGACATCTGGCTGCTCGGCGCGATCGGCCCGCGGATGGTGTACTCGACCAACCTCGACGCCGCCCGGCGCGCTTGCGACCGGCGCATGGTGACGTTCGCGCACACCGCCCCGGACTGCGCCGAGATCATGTGGAACGAGGAGAACTGGACGCTGGTGTCGATGCCGATCACCAGCACCCGCGCGCAGTGGGACGAGGGTCTGCGCACCGTCCGCCAGTTCAACGACCTGCTGCGGGTGCTGCCGCCGACGCCGCAACCGAAAGCCATCCCCGCGCCGCGCCGCGCCGCCCCGGGCCGGCCGCAGGCCACCCGCGGCGAAGCCCCCACCGCACGTACCGAAGCACCGCCGCGTGCACAGCGGGAACCGCGCGAGCGGGTGGCGCGGGAACCGATCCGCGCGACCGAGCCCAAGCGTTCGGCCGAACCGCCGCGGCGGGCACCGCAGCCGCGGGCCGGCCGGCCGGCCGGCCACTACCAGCGTTAGCAGGCGGCGGTGTCGATCAACCTCACGGCGACCGACCGTGCCGAACTCGCCGATCTGGTGCGCGAACTGAGCGTGGTGCACGGCCGCGTCGTGTTGTCTTCCGGCAAGGAATCCGACTACTACGTCGACCTGCGCCGATCCACCCTGCATCATCGCGCGGCGCGGCTGATCGGCTCGCTGATGCGCGAACTCACGGCCGACTGGGACTACGCCGCTGCCGGCGGTCTGACCCTGGGCGCCGACCCGGTGGCCACCGCGATCATGCACGCCGACGGCCGCCCGATCGATGCGTTCGTGGTGCGCAAATCGGCCAAGACGCACGGCATGCAACGGCTGATCGAAGGTTTCGACGTCGCCGGGCAACGCGTCCTGGTGGTCGAGGACACCAGCACCACCGGCGCCTCCCCGCTGACCGCGGTGCGGGCGGTGCGCGAAGCCGGCGGTGACGTCGTCGGCGTGGCCACGGTCGTGGACCGCGCCACCGGGGCCGCCGAGGTCATCGAAGCCGAGGGGCTGCCGTACCGCAGTGTGCTCGGCCTCGACGACCTCGGGCTGAGTTAGGTCGTGCCGGGACATCACCGCGTTCGCCGGGTCCTGACCGCGCTGCTCGTGCTGGTCTGCGGATTCGCGGCGGTCAGCTGCTCCGAGGACGCACCCGCCGGTCACCGCTACGGCGCGCAACAAGCCCGGATCGGCGAGTCGCTGCAACTGCTGGGCTGGAACCTGTCGGTGGCCAACCTGCGGTTTGCCGCCGACCGTGTGCTGATCGACGTCGACGGCGCCCCCGCCGATCCCGAGGCGGCCCACGCCGACGGCGCCGACCTGCGGTTCGGTCTCTACGGCGCGCTGGCACACCCGATCGAGGTCACCGGTGTGGGCAGCTGCGACCAGGTGGCCGGCACGGATTTCTCGCCACTGCTGGCCCAACCCGACCGGGTCAGCGGCACCGTGTGCCTGGGGCCGATCCGCGACCAGGCCCAGGTGCGTGGCGTGTACGTGTACTCGCCGCAGGATCGGATCCCGCAGACGCTGCGGGCCTACCCGGCCGCCTTCCCGCTCGGTTTGCCGACCACCAGCGCCGCCGACACCGGGCTGATGCTGAGCACCACCAGTGTGGAGGCCTGGCGCGCCAACGGCACCCCGTTGGTCCCGGCCGACCTCGGTGACAACTCGATGTTCACCGGCGACGGGTACATGCTGTTGGGTCTGCAGATCGACGCCGATGCCGACGACTACCAGCGGCGGTCGGCCGAGCGCGGCGGCCCGCTGATGGTGACGTTGGCGCCCAGCCTGCCGCCGCCGGGACTGTCGGCGGCCTGCTCGACCTACGGTGCGTCCGTGCTGGTGCTGCCCGAAGCGTCGCTGAGCTCGGTGCAGCTGAAGGCCTCGCTGTGCGCGCAGGGTGAGATCAGCACCGCGGTGCTGTACGCGACGGTGTCGGTGCTCGGTACCCACGCCGGGGTGTGGCTGCAAGACGAGCAGACATGACCAAGCACGACGACGTCGTCGGCCCCAGCGAGTGGGGCGCACCCAGCGTGGGCGTCGGGCCCTGGCACGCCGAGCACAGCGGACCGACGCCCGAGGACCCGCGGTATGACCCGGAGTTGTTGCGCGACGGCGACACCCGCAACGTCGTCGATGCCTACCGGTACTGGACCCGGGACGCCATCGTCGCCGACATCGACACCCGCCGGCACGCGCTGCACGTGGCGATCGAGAACTTCGGCAACGACGCCAACATCGGCGGCGTGGTCCGCACCGCCAACGCGTTCGCGGTGCACACCGTGCACATCGTCGGACGACGCCGCTGGAACCGGCGCGGCGCCATGGTCACCGACCGCTACCAGCGGCTGCGCCATCACGACAGCACCGCCGATCTGCTGGCCTTCGCCGCCGAAGCCGGGCTGACCGTCGTCGCGCTGGACAACACCCCGGGCGCCACCCGGCTGGAGCAGACCCCGCTGCCGCGCGAGTGCCTGCTGATCGTCGGGCAGGAAGGCCCGGGCATCACGCCCGAAGCCAGCGCGGGGGCCGCCGCTGTGGTCTCGATCGCCCAGTTCGGCTCGACCCGCAGCATCAACGCCTCGGTGGCCGCCGGTATCGCCATGCACACCTGGATCACGCAGTGGGGTGACCTCAGCCGGGCCTGGTAAGGCAGGATGCCTGTCATGGATCAGGTATGGGCCAACCGGGCGGCCTCGTCGGAGGCGGCCATCGCCAAGCGGCATCTGAGCAAGCTGTGGGGACTGCCGGGCACGCAACTAGGTGTCACCGCCTGGCCGCCCACCAAGAAGACCAAACGCTTCCGCACCTGGCACTACTGGTGGCAGGCGCATCTGCTGGACTGCCTGGTCGACGCCCAACTGCGCGACCCCAACGTTGAGCGGGTGGCCCAGATCAATCGGCAGATCCGCGGGCACTGGCTGCGCAACACCGGCTGGACCAACGACTACTACGACGACATGGCCTGGCTGGGGCTGGCCCTGGAGCGGGCCCGCAACGTGGCCGGCATCGACAAGCAGCGCGCGCTGGACAAGCTGGCCGATCAGTTCCTCACCGCCTGGGTGCCCGAGGACGGCGGCGGTATCCCGTGGCGCAAACAGGACCAGTTCTTCAACGCCCCGTCCAACGGGCCGGCCGGAATCTTCTTGGCGCGCTACGGGGATCGGCTGCGGCGGGCCCAGCAGATGGCGGACTGGATCGACGAGACACTGATTGACCCGGAGACCCATCTGGTGTTCGACGGCATCAAGGCCGGCTCGCTGGTGCGCGCCCAGTACACCTACTGCCAGGGCGTGGTGGTCGGGTTGGAGACCGAGCTGGCGGTGCGCACCACCGACGAGCGGCACAGCGTCCGGGCCCGTCGGCTGATCGGCGCGATCAGCGAGCAGATGGCGCCCGAGGGTGTGCTCAAGGGTGCCGGCGGCGGCGACGGCGGATTGTTCGCCGGGATCACCGCGCGCTACCTCGCGCTGGCGGCCACGTCGCTGCCCGGTGATTCCGACGCGGACGTCGAGGCGCGTGACACCGCGGCCAGCCTGGTGCTCAAGTCCGCGCGGTCGGCCTGGGACTACCGGCAGACCGTGGACGGGCTGCCGTTGTTCGGCGCGTTCTGGGACCGCAACGCCGAGATCCCGAGCGGCGACACCGGCGACACCGGTCAGTTCGTCGCCGGCGCGGTCGCGTCCTCGGCGCTACCGGAGCGCGACCTGTCCGTGCAGCTGTCCGGTTGGATGCTGATGGAGGCCGCGCACCGGATCAGCGCCGCGCTCGAGGAAGACCCCGAGCCCGCGGACTCCGGGCCCGCTGACGTCGAGTCGGCAGATCCCGAGCTCTCGGATCCCGAGAGCTAGTGCGGCTCAGTCCAATTCGACGGTGAGTTCGGTGCCGGTGGCGGCCACCACGTCGTCGACGCTGACCCCGGGGGCGAGCTCGCGCAGGATCATCCGACCGTCCTTGGGCACGTCGATGACGCACAGGTTGGTGATGATCCGGTCCACCACACCCTGACCGGTCAGCGGCAATGTGCAGCGCTGCACGATCTTCGGGTTGCCGGCCTTGTCGGTGTGCTCCATCAGCACGATCACCCGGCCGGCGCCGTGCACCAGGTCCATGGCGCCGCCCATGCCCTTGACCATCTTGCCGGGCACCATCCAGTTGGCCAGGTCGCCGGTGTTGGACACCTCCATGCCGCCGAGCACCGCGGCATCGATGTGGCCGCCGCGGATCATCCCGAACGACAGCGACGAATCGAAGTAGGCCGCACCGGGATTGACGGTCACGGTCTCCTTGCCCGCGTTGATCAGATCCGGGTCGACGGCGTCGTCGGTGGGGTAGGGGCCGGTGCCCAGGATGCCGTTCTCGGAGTGCAGGATCACGTGCACGTCACCAGTGAGGTAACCGGGAATCAGGGTGGGCAGACCGATGCCGAGGTTGACGTACTCGCCGTCGACCATTTCCTTGGCGGCCCGTTCGGCCATCTGGTTGCGGGACCATCCGGTGACGGTGGGAGTCTCAGTCATCTTCAGTTCGCCTTCTCGCTGACGGTTCGCTTCTCGATCTTCTTGTCCTGCGGGCCGGTTTGCACGATGCGCTGCACGAACACACCCGCCAAATGCACTGCGCCCGGGTCGATCTCGCCGGGCTGCACCAGTTCCTCGACCTGCACGATGGTGACCTTGCCGGCCATCGCGGCCAGCGGGTTGAAGTTCATCGCAGTCTTGTTGAACACCAGGTTGCCCAGGGTGTCCGCGCGCTTGGCGTGCACCAGCGCGAAGTCGGCGTTGATGCCCTCTTCGAGGACGTAGCGCTTGCCGTTGAACTCGCGCACCTCCTTGGGCGGGGAGGCCACCGCCACCGATCCGTCGGCGGCATAGCGCCAGGGCAGGCCGCCGTCGGAGACCGGGCTGCCCACCCCGGCCGGGGTGTAGAACGCCGGGATGCCGGCACCGCCGGCCCGCAACCGCTCGGCCAGCGTGCCCTGCGGGGTCAGCTCGACCTCGAGTTCACCGGCCAGGTACTGGCGGGCGAACTCCTTGTTCTCCCCGACATAGGACGCGGTCACCCGGCGCACCTTGCCCAGTTCCAGCAGCACGCCCAGACCCAGGCCGTCGACACCGCAGTTGTTCGAGAACACCTCGAGGTCGGTGACGTCCGAGGCGGCGACCGCCGCGATCAGTTGGTCCGGGATGCCGCACAGCCCGAAACCGCCGACCGCCAGTTTGGCGCCGGTCGGGATGTCGGCCACCGCGGCCGCGGCGGACTCGTAAACCTTCGAGGTCATGGCTCTCCTTCACGCATTGGGCGCAGCACTGTCCATCCAGCAGACGTATCGCGAACTGCCGGTGCTGATCGCCGTATTCGTCGGTAACTACTGAACAACGAACGTTTGGACGAATCAAGCGAGCAGCCTGCTGGGCGGAAAAGTGTTCGTTTGATGACCTAATCCAGCTTTGGTGTTCATCTGATGAACGCCTACGATGACGCTCGTGGCCACCGGAGAAGGACGTTCCCCCGTGGTGGCGCGGGTCGGCGCCATGCTGCGCGCGGTCGCCGCGGCCGAACCCGACGGCGCGTCCACCACCGAACTGGCCAGACACGCCGGACTGGCCCGGCCCACCGCGCACCGGTTGCTGGTGTCGCTGGCCGAGGAGGATCTGGTCAGTCGGGACGCCCGGACCGGGCGCTGGTCGCTGGGCCCGGAGCTCTACCTGCTCGGGGTGGGCGCGGCCTACCGCTATGACGTCACCGACCACGCCCGCGAGGTGGTGACCCGACTGGCCCGCGAGACCGGTGAGAGCGCGTTCTTCTCGGCCCGCCGCGGTGACGAGACGGTGTGCGTGCTCAGCGAGGAGGGCAGTTTTCCGCTGCGTTCCCATGTGCTCTACGTCGGCATCCGGTTCCCACTCGGTGTGGCCAGCGCCGGTTTGGCGATCCTGAGCCATCTGCCACCGGCGGAGGTCGACGAGTACTTCGCCCGTTCGGATCCGGAAAGAGACTGGGGCCCAGCTCATTCCGAGGCCAAGATTCGGGAACGCATCGAGGCCACCCGGCTGGCCGGGTATGCGGTCAACCCCGGCCTGATCGTCGAGGGCAGCTGGGGGATGGCCGCGGCGGTGTTCGACCGCAGCGGCCGGCCGGCCTGGGGGCTGAGCCTGACTGGGGTGCAGACCCGGTTCAGCCCGGAACGCCACCGCCAACTGGGCACCCTGCTGCTCGAACAGGCGCATCTGTTGTCCGGCCGGCTGTCGGCTTGAGCTGCGGCGTCCCGGCCGGCGTTGATTTGCGGCCGCATAGGCTAGGTGCGTGCGGGATGTGCTGAGCGACCTGTTGGCGCTGTGGCGCTCTGGGGCGACCGCCGGCGTGGGGACCGTGGTGCGCACGTTCTCGTCGGCGCCGCGCCCGCCCGGCGCCTCGATGGTGGTGGCCGCCGACGGCACCGTCACCGGTTCGGTCTCCGGCGGCTGCGTGGAAGGCGCGGTCTACGAGCTGGCCACCGAGGTCGCCGAAACCGGGGTCCCGGTGCTGCAGCGCTACGGCGTCAGCGACGACGACGCCCTGGAAGTCGGCCTGACCTGCGGCGGGATCCTGGACATCTTCGTCGAACCGATTTCGCAGCGCAGTTTTCCGCAACTCGACCAGATCGCCGACGACGTCGTCGCGCACCGCCCGGTCGCGGTCGCGACCGTCGTCGCGCACCCGGACCCCGAGTGGCTGGGGCATCGGCTGGTGGTGCGACCGGACCGGGTCGAGGGCACGCTGGGATCGGACCGCGCCGACGCCGCGGTCACCGACGACGTCCGCGGGCTGCTGGCGGCCGGCCGCAGCGAGGTGCTGACCTACGGACCGGACGGGCAGCGCCGCGGCGAGGGCCTCGAGGTGTTCGTGGCCAGCTACGCTCCGCCACCGCGGATGCTGGTGTTCGGTGCGATCGACTTCGCCGCGGCCGTCGCGGTCCAGGGGGCGTATCTCGGTTACCGGGTGACGGTCTGCGACGCGCGTCCGGTGTTCGCCACCCCGGCGCGGTTCCCGAGCGCCGCCGAGGTGATCGTGGACTGGCCGCACCGCTATCTGGCTGCCGAAGCCGCGGCCGGCGGGATCGATGAGCGCACCGTGATCTGCGTGCTGACCCACGACCCGAAATTCGACGTGCCGCTGCTCGAAGTGGCGTTGCGGCTACCGAAAGTCGGCTACATCGGCGCGATGGGATCGCGGCGCACGCACGACGACCGGATGGTCCGGTTGCGTGCAGCCGGCCTGACCGACGCCGAGTTGGCCCGGCTGTGCAGCCCGATCGGCCTGGACCTGGGTGGGCGCACCCCGGAGGAGACTGCGGTGTCGATCGCCGCGGAGATCATTGCCCGACGGTGGGGTGGCGGCGGCCTGCCGCTGGCCGACACCGCCGGACGTATCCATCACGATGTCGAAAGCTGAGGAGAAACAAGTGAGTTCAGAGCGCGCACGCATCGACTTCGGTTCGAAGATCGGGGTCTGGTGGGCCAGTGACACCTGGGCGATGCCGGAAGCCCAACAGGTGGCCCGCGACCTGGAGGCGATGGGCTATGGCTCGCTGTTCCTGCCCGAGGTGGTCGGCAAGGAGGCGCTGACCCAGTCGGCGGCGTTCCTGGCCGGCACCGAGCGACTGGTGATCGGGACCGGCATCGCCAACATCCACGTCCGGGTGCCCTCAGCCGCGGAATCCGGTGCGCGCACGCTGACTGCGCTCTACCCCGGGCGGTTCGTGCTCGGCCTGGGCGTCAGCCACGGTCCGCTGGTGCAGCACGGACTGGGTGGGGTCTACGAGAAGCCGTTGGCGACCATGCGCAGCTACCTGGACCGGATGGCCGCGGTGCCCGAGGCGATCGAACCGGGCGTGGGCCGTCCGCCCCGGCTGCTGGCCGCCTTGGGGCCCAAGATGATCGAGCTGTCCGGCAGCCACGCCGACGGCGCCCACCCGTACCTGGTGACGCCCGAACACTCCGGGGTGACCCGCAAGCAGCTGGGCCCGGACAAGTGGGTGGTGTCCGAGCAGGCGATCGCGGTCGGCGGCGATGACGCCGACCAGCTGGCCCGGGCGCACAGCCACCTCGAGGTGTACAGCGGGCTGCCGAACTACCGCAATTCCTGGCTGCGGCAGGGCTTCGACGATTCGGATCTGGTGCGCGGCGGATCGGACCGGTTGGCCCGCGCGCTGGTCGGCATGGGCAGCGTCGACGACGCCGCCGCGCGCGTGCGCGCGCACCTGGACGCCGGCGCCGACCACGTCGTCGTGCAGGCGTTGGGGCACAACCCGACCGCTGACCCGCGGGATGCGTTGCGCGAGCTGGCCGCGGCCCTGGAATTGTCCCGATGAGCAGGTAGCCAACTACGCGCGACCAGACTGGCCAGCGGCTCAACACTTTTCGGACCACGGTGCGCAAGCAATCAGCGCACCGGGACCGAAGAAGGAGAAAGCCATGGCAAAGATGGTGGGGGTGTGGATCTACAGCGCGCCCCGAAACTCGAACCAGGATCTGAATCTCACCGTGGGCGGCACGATCCTGATGACCGAAGCCGACGTCCGCAAGCTCGGCGATGGATTGATGCACATCCAGATCCGGGTGATGGACGACGACACGTTCTCGGATGACCTGATCCTGGCCAACAACTCGTTGCAGTTGGGTGCCCGTGAGGTGGGTCCGAATTCGTTCGCGGTGGGCGTGATCGTCCCGCATGACAAGGTCGAGGATTCGGAGCCGTCCTGGGAGAGCAGCGCCGAGGTGTATGCCCGGGTGCGCGGCGTGGCACCCGGCGTGCAGACCAGTTGGGCGTCGTCTCAGGTCGAGAAGATCGGGTTCTGAGCGCGCATGCGGTGGCTGGCTGCCGGGTCGGTGAGCCCGGCGGTCAGTCCGCGGCGGTTTCGGCGACGACGTCGGCGGGGGCCTTCTTGGCGTCGCGTTTGCGCTTGTACCACTCCCAGGCCATCGGCATCACCGAGACCACCACGATCAGGATGAAGATCGGCTCGAGCAGTTTCTGGATGATGTCGAACTGGCCCAGGAAGTAGCCCAGCAGGGTCAGGCCGATACCCCAGACCAGCGCGCCGATGATGTTGAAGACGCTGAACACGGCGTAGTTCATCCGGGCCGCACCCGCGGTGAGCGGGGCCAGCGTGCGCACGATCGGCACGAACCGGGCGATCACGATCGCGAACGGGCCGCGCTGCTCGAAGAAGGTGTGTGCCTCGTCGAGGTACTTCTGCTTGAGGATGCGGGCGTCGGGCTTGAACATCTCGGTGCCGATGAACCGGCCGATGAAGTACCCGGCCTGACCGCCCAGGACCGCGGCGATCGGGATGAACACCAGCAGTTGCCAGAGCTGGAAGTTCGCCTCGGCGGCGCCCTGCTCGGCGGCCGCGGCGGTGCCGGCGGCCAGCATGCCCGCGACGAACAGCAGCGAGTCACCCGGCAGGATCGGGAACAGCACGCCGGATTCGACGAAGATCACGACCAGCATGCCGATCAGTGCCCAGGTGCCGAAGTAGCCGAGCAGGTTGATCGGATCCAGGAAGTCCGGCATGAGCGCGAGTGTGGTCGTGGTGCTGGTCACGGGTGTCAAGGGTACCGGTGCGAGCGGCCCGGACCCGAATCCCGCGCTGACGGCCGGTTGGCTGCGCGACTTGGCCGGGCGTCGTGACGACGGTCTCACCCTGCGGTGACCCGAACTGGATGCTCCTGAGATACTGCCTGGAAGACGCCCGTCCAGACGCCGCATAAGGAGAAGATCCATGCCCATCGCAACGCCTGAGGTATATGCCGAGATGCTGGGCCGCGCCAAGGAGAATTCGTTCGCCTTCCCCGCGATCAACTGCACCTCGTCGGAGACGATCAACGCCGCCATCAAGGGCTTCGCCGACGCCGGCAGCGACGGCATCATCCAGTTCTCCACCGGTGGCGCCGAGTTCGGTTCCGGCCTCGGGGTCAAGGACATGGTCACCGGTGCCGTCGCGCTCGCCGAATTCGCGCACGTCATCGCCGCCAAGTACGACATCACGGTGGCCCTGCACACCGACCACTGCCCCAAGGACAAGCTCGACGGATTCGTGCGCCCGCTGCTGGCCATCTCGGCCGAGCGGGTCAAGAACGGCCAGAACCCGCTGTTCCAGTCGCACATGTGGGACGGCTCGGCGGTGCCGATCGGTGAAAACCTGGAGATCGCCAAGGAGCTGCTGAAGCTGTCCACCGAAGCCAAGATCATCCTGGAGATCGAGATCGGCGTGGTCGGCGGTGAAGAGGACGGCGTCGAGGCTGAGATCAACGAGAAGCTGTACACCACGCCGGAGGACTTCGAGGCCACGGTCGAGGCGCTCGGCGTCGGCGAGCACGGCCACTACCTGCTGGCTGCGACATTCGGCAACGTGCACGGCGTGTACAAGCCGGGCAACGTCAAGCTCAAGCCGGAGATCCTGGCCCAGGGCCAGAAGGTGGCGTCCGCCAAGCTGGGCCTGCCCGAGGGTTCCAAGCCGTTCGACTTCGTGTTCCACGGCGGATCCGGTTCGGCCAAGTCCGAGATCGAAGAGGCGCTGAGCTACGGCGTGGTGAAGATGAACGTCGACACCGATACCCAGTACGCGTTCACCCGCCCGGTCGCCGCGCACATGTTCACCAACTACGACGGTGTGCTCAAGATCGACGGCGAGGTCGGCAACAAGAAGACCTACGATCCGCGCAGCTACCTGAAGAAGGCCGAAGCCTCGATGACCGAGCGGGTCATCGAAGCCTGCAACGACCTGCACAGCGCGGGCCGCAGCGTCAGCGCCGGCTGATCACTGCAGCCGGCCGTAACCGAGTAGCCGGGATTCGGGTCCCACCGTGTGGGTGCGGACCCGGATCCCGTCTTCGTTCCCGCCCACGGTGGTGATGGTGGCACCGTCGGCGGTGACCACGAGATTGGCGTGCAGGCCCAGCGCGCTGCCCTCGTCCCACAGCATCACGTCACCGGCAGCCGGCCGGTAATCCGGCGGCTCGAACCGCCCGGTCGACTGGTAGTACTCCTGCAGCTTGTACACCCCGGGGATGCGCCAGGACCCGGAGTGTGGATTGGTCAACGGCTGTCCGGCCTCGCGCAGCACCCAGCTGATGAAGTCGGCGCACCACGGTTCGTCGATGCCCTCGGAGTAGGTGGTGCCGGGCGGTTGGGCATCGAACTGCGCTTCCAGGGTGTCGATCACTTGAAGCTGGAG